>JAKISS010000032.1 GCA_021648485.1 Gammaproteobacteria bacterium | reverse complement strand
GACCACGTACCAAAGTAAGAAGTATGATGAGACTCGGCGCACATTTCCGATCTGCAATTGCCTGTGGCATGACCAGTAAAGGCCCATGGCGCAGCGCCAAAACCCCGGGAATACAGCAGGCGTTATCTAACGACTACTTAAAATCCCAAGGGTTATATGCGCTGCGTGATGGATGGATTGCGCTTCACCATGCTAGATGAAACGCCCTGTGCGGAGCCGCATGCAGGGTGTTGTGGGGGCTGAGGGTTAGAGACCCTTGGCTACCCGATTGTGTGTTTAGTGCGCAAGCTTTGCGCTGGCGATGCGGTTTAAACTTACACCAGACTCGGCAGCTTCTATAGCAAGATGACGATGAACCTCAGGTGGTACACGAACCATAAACTTACCACTGTATTTACGCGCGGTAAGAGGTGAAGGTATTTCTTCTTTGTTTTTGCTCATATCTGAAACGCAATCTTTAACAACAGAACGAATGCCTTTTAATGCTTTTTCGGAGGTTGGTGCGAGCCAGCTAAGGCTTGGGAATTCAGCACACAAACCTATAAACTCTTCATCTTCATCAGACCACAATACGCGGTATGTATATTTATCACTTTCAATAACCATGATGCACCTCTATTTTTTCAATGGCAAGCAACACCTGCCTGACCTGATAGGGCTTAGCTTTACCTTTATGGTTTTGAATATTTACACGCGGATCACCAGGCCAAGGCGTTTTATAGATACAATGACTACTACCGCTCTGGCGTGGTTTACCGAAATAATGTGAACAAACCTTTTGAAGATCATTGAAACGTACCCCTTTGGGGTTTGCTTTCATTTCCTTTATGATTTTAGCTATGCCACTCATTCCTATATAGTATCAATAATGACACTATTGTCAAGCTTTCCTTTTTACACACAACGCTTGGCATCAGCGGCGCGTTTTTTGCGTCCGCTGGATGCCCTTGTTAGCACTTTTTTGGTGCGCCACATACTCATCAAGTAATTGCCGTATCATTTTTTGATATTGCATATGATGCTTTTTGGCGACATCTTTGAAATAGGCAACGCTCTCTGTGCTGAGCGAGATCGTGACTTTTGTATTTTTCTGCTTGAGCGCCAGCTCTTCTGGCGAAGGCAGGAAATCAGGCACAAGCTTTATATCACCTAATGGCTCATTGCTATATTGAATTGGTTTGCTCATAGATCTTTTTACCTTTACGCCAATAACCTGCACCGATAATACGGATGCAACCAGACCGATAAGTAAACCGAACGGTGAGAATGCCTGTCCCGTCTGCGTTTAGACCGAAACAATAATAACGTTTTTCATTCTGGCTGTGAGCCAGGTCTTCAGCAATGACACGGTTTTTATCTAAGAATGCATTCTGCGCTTCATAGAATGTAACTCCATGTTTTTGTTGGTTTTCCTGATTTTTGGCCTCATCCCACTCGAAGTTTGGCTTACTCATGGGATAAATATAACACCTATATGGCTAAATAGCCATACTTGTTTATTATTGTGGTGCTAACGTTGCGCATGAGCGGCCGAGCGTAAGCGAGGTCCGGCGCCCTGGAAGGGCGCGAACTCAATGCGATTGTTATGCCGCAATACCTTCTACCGTCAAATGACTTACATCCGTGCGCTGACTTGCATGCTCGAAAGTAATGGCGCATACATTACCTTCTGCATCCAGATCAAGAATGGTGTTCTCATCTAAATCCCTCGATTCCACAATATCGGAGTCACGAAACTCAATATACAAAGTATCTGTGTCATCGAAATATTTTACTTTCATGGCTTATATCCTCTATCAAAGAATGCATTATGTATCGTCTCCCTGTCAGGAAGCAGGATAACCCGCAGATATTTTCCTCCAGCCTCTTCAATCTTTGCCCAGCGTCGGATTCTACCATCGGCCTGGATATGTTCACGTTCTGGATTTTCTACAACGTACACAATCCATTCATGCTTTATGTTCGCGCGATCCGGCCTACTGCTCAATGATTGAAAATATTTCGTTGTTTTCACTGTGCATTGTCCTTTGCGGCATAACGCCTTCATCAGCGGCAGGCGAAAGTGGCGCGATTTTTTGCTTTGCAAAAATCGCGACGCTTTTGACTGTCCGCTGGATGAATTTGTTAGCCGTTTTGTTCTTCATTATCAAATAACTCTCCGACTTTCTCAGTTATTTGCTCTATACCAGCATCTACGATTGGGCCAAAGAACTCAGAGGCTTTATCCATAAGAGCCTCGCCTGATTCAGAAGCAACCTTACTTGCAATTTTCTTGAAAGTTGATTTTAGAACACCTCTGAATGATGCGTCAGGTGCGCCAGCTTGTACTAATACGTTTTTAATCTGTGCTCTTTCATTATCTGTTAAATAAGACTCAATTAATGCAGAGATTGCCTCTAAACCAAGTTTTATTATGCTTGGAGAAAATGACCCATCTGATACATAACCAAGTTTCTGAACTTTTGATCTTAGGTGATCAGATACAAGGGGGTTTTCAACTTCAAGAGTATAGAGTTCACCATTTTTTTGAATTAATGGTTTTTTGAGTAATATTTTAACTTTGTCGTCTAGATCTGATTCTGATGATTTTCTAAGCTCTCTATCATATATAAGGTTTCTAGCTTTTGACCTAGTAATTCTTAATTTTGATACAAGTTCATATACTTCAGGTTCACTACCCGTTGCCCCAAGCTTCTCTAAAACATTGAGAACAATTAATTCAACTTCGTTTTTAGGCAATGCTCCAAAGGCAGGGCTGGTGTATTGCTCGAGAAAATATTGAAGGGCATCTTTTGCCCTTTCTTCAGAAACCTGATTAATTATTGATGCTATGTCCATATTATGTTCTCGATTATTTACGGCTAACTCTTAATATCCGGCCTCCGCCGGATAACGTGAAAATAGCTGCATACGCTGGATATTGTCCGCTGCGGGGTTAATATCCGGCTTAAGCCGTCTATGTCTTTTTTTATCTTTTAAACGTTCACTCATATCACCCCGATTATCATGCACTTTTCAAACCTGCACAAGAGGTATGGGTAATTATCCGGCGTACGCCGTGATATTGGTGATTTTAGGGGGTTTTACGGCATGCGCCGGATATCGTCGGGATATCGGGTGAAAATATGGCTCTGCAACTTGTTTAAAAACAAATATTTAATGTCGTCTCAAGCAATATCCACCCAATATCAAGGCGTACTGCTTGACTACATCACTTTTATGTTATTCAATAATACTGTGTATGGATACAGCTAAAAGGATAAAAATAATGCAGGAATTACGCTTAATGGATCAGGTCAAGACTGCCATCAGGGTACGACATTACAGCCGCAAGACTGAAAAAGCATACTGTTACTGGATACGATTTTTTATTCGCTTTCACCATCTGCGACATCCGGCGGAGATGTCGGAACCAGAGGTTTCCGCTTTCCTCAGCTTTCTGGCTGTCAACCGGCAAGTTTCTGCCTCTACCCAAAACCAGGCTTTCAATGCGTTGGTTTTTCTCTATAAGCAGGTGCTTGAGAGACCTTTTGAAAATACCAATGGCGTGGTGCGTGCGAAGCAATCGCGGCGTATCCCGGTGGTTTTTTCCCGCGAGGAAATCCGGGCTATTTTTTGCCCACTGGATCAACCGTATCATCTTGTCGCTTCTTTGTTATACGGCAGCGGTTTGCGATTGATGGAGGCTCTGCGCCTCCGGTTGAAGGATGTCGATTTTGAGCGCCTTGCCATTGTCGTGCGTAGCGGTAAAGGTGGAAAGGATCGGGTGACAATTATTCCCGAGCATCTTGTGCCCGATTTGCGTAGGGCAATGGAACGTGTGCATGCATTCCATCAGCAGGATCTGGCAGATGGCTATGGCGAAGTGCAAATGCCCTATGCTTTGGCGAAAAAGTATCCGGCGGAAGCCAAAAGTCTGCACTGGCAGTTTCTGTTTGCGGCACCACGACTTTCTATTGATCCGGTTTCTGGTCAGCGACGCCGACATCATCTCTACGAAACGAGTGTGCAGCGGGCAGTAAAACGGGCCATCCAGCAGGCGGGGGTACACAAAAAAGGTTCTTGCCATACATTCCGACATTCTTTTGCTACGCACCTGCTGGAAGATGGTTATGATATTCGTACGGTACAAGATCTTTTGGGGCATAAAGACGTAAAGACAACCCAGATTTATACTCATGTTTTACAGCGTGGCGGCAATGCGGTACGTAGTCCTTTGACGCGCATGTTGGGAATGGCAACGGAGGTCAGTGCGGGTAAAGGGGATGGACATCAGGTTAAGCAGGCTTGTTAATTATTTTTATGCTGTTATCGAAAAGTGATAAAGCCGCTGGGTGCGTAAAACGCAGATGTTGCACGAAGGCTATTTTTCCTGCTTCAATTAGTCGAGCCTGTAGGGCACATGCAAGACGTGGATCTAATGGGGTAAAGTAAAGAACAGGCTTACTGTCCCGTAGAGGGCGATTGCCTTGGGCATTTACCCTGATCGCACATCTATTTATCGTTATCACGCCAAGGTGTCAGACGCCGCTCAAAAAAGCTAAGTGTCAGAGAGAAAGCAAGCCCCAAAGCACCAATCACAAAAATGCCTGCATACATGGCCTTGATGGAAAAAGTTTCCCACGATTGCCAGATCAAATAACCAATACCGGCATCAGCACCGGAAAACTCCGCAGCCACTACGATAACCAAGCTATAACCAATAGCCAGTTTCAGGCCGGTAAAAATAGCGGGTAATGCGCCGGGTAAAATCACCCGTAGTACAAAATTATGTTTTTTGATGCGATAGACTTGCGCAACGTCGTGATAAATTTTTGCTACGCTGTCTACACCATGCAGGGTATTGATCAGCACCAAAAAGAAACTGCCAATGGCAACGACCACAATTTTGGACATTTCACCAATGCCAAAAATAAGCATGATCAGCGGCAGAATGGCAATTTTGGGTATGGGATAAAGCAAGGCCACTAGCGGATAAATCATCATACGCACGGTATGGTTAAGGCCCATGGTCACACCCAGGGCAATACCGCTGGCACAGCCTGCGAGATAACCCCAGAAAATACGATAGAGGCTGGCACTGATGTCTGCCCACAAACCTTCGCCGGGACTGGTGAATATCAAGTAATAAAAAATGGCGCTGGGTGCAGGGAAAAACCGGGCATCCAACAAGCCACTACGGGTACTTGTTTCCCATAGCAATAAAACACTCAACGGTGACATAAACAACCAAAAATAGCGGTTTTTAAGCATCAGGCAGATTGATTGTTCTTAAAAGGCTCACATTCTTCACGCAACAATTCCATGAGTTCGCTAACTTGATCCTGGTACACAGGTAGTTTACGCAGAGTTAAAAATTCCCGTGGTCGCGGTAGATTAATATCAATGATACTTTTTACCGTGCCCGGATGGGCGCTCATTACCAGCACCCGGTCGGCGAGAAAAACGGCTTCTTCAATATCATGAGTGACAAACACCAGGGTCTTTTTTTTACGTTGCCAGATGTCCAGCAACAGGCCATGCAATGCACAACGTGTCTGGTAATCAAGAAACACAAATGGTTCATCCATAAGCAGGAGGTCTGGCTCGTTGGCAAAGCTGCGAGCAATGCTGACACGTTGGCGCATACCACCAGACAATTGATGCGGGAAATAATCTGCAAATGTTGTTAATCCAACCAGATCAATAAATTCATCAACAATGGCATCGAGATCACGATTAACCATATGTACGTTATTTTCCAACAGAAACCGAATATTGTTGCGTGTCGTCATCCATGGGAATAAACCATGCTCCTGAAACACCATGCCAATACTGCCAGACTTGGAAGCATTCAGTGGCTGAATATTCAGCTCACCGGATGTTGCCGTTTCCAGGCCTGCAATAGTGCGCAGCAAGCTGGTTTTACCACAACCGCTGGGGCCAAGGATGCAAAAAAATTCGCCTTGCTTGATTTTAAAATTCAGATTTTCATAAGCAACGGTTCGCTGTTCTTTTCGGGAAAAAATTTTACTTAAATGGCTGGCAAAAATTTGCATGGAAACTTTGTACCGTTTGCTATGGGTAGCGCCCCAGCTTTTTAACTGCCGTGCGGGCATAACTAAGATCAACGATAGTATCAACATCCGGCATGGTTTTCAGATAACCCTGTTGATAGTACCATTGCGCATCGGCTTTCAAGCTTTGTACATTCACCAGGCCATCCGGGCTCAGGCCAACGGGTACCACAGCTTGATAAATGGAGACATCCTTGATGCGTGTGGACTGTGTGAGGATGCGAATAATATCCTGTTTGCCTTTGCCTTTTTCAAAAGCATCGTTGTAATCACGCAACCCGCGCACATAAGCATTCATGAAACCTTGTGCCTGCTTTGGATGCTGCTTCATAAATATGGGTGAATAATAAATGACGGCACTTTGCTGGTTGGGATAAATCTCGTCATTGCCCACAACACGCACGGCAAAATCATGTTTAATCGCGGCGGCAACGAAGGGTTCTATTTGCACAGTGGCATCAATGGATTTATTGGCCAAGGCAATATTCATGTCCGAATAAGCCAGCGTGACCAGTTTAATGTCTTTTGAGGTTAATCCAGCCTTATGCAGATATTTTTCAATGACGATTTGCTGTGAAACACCTTTGGCGGTCACCGCCAGGGTCATACCTTTCAAATCTTTGAGATCACGATAGCGACCGCTGTCCAGATGGTCTTTGCGTACAATTAACGCTAAATAACCGTGGCCGGGGCTCACTGTGCCTTTGTCTGAAACGATCTTAATGGGAATATCTTGAGCAATGGCATTGTACATGCCAGCGTTAACGTTGCCGCCAGCGACAAACAATTGTCCTGTGGCCAGAAAGGGCACCATTTTTGCACCAGAAGCTTTGAAGGGATTGATGACAACATCAATCCCTTCTTCACGAAAATACCCCCGCTCCTTGGCGATGAACATGGCGGCAGAACTCATCACCGGGGAAATGCCAACAGGCACTTCCAATAATTCGGCGGCAGAACTGTTGCTGGTTAACAAACTGATCAGCAAAAAGAGAGCTATGGGCAGGTGACGTAAAGACATAATTTATTTCCGTTGGTTAAATGATTTCTGCGTCTCTTAGACGATATAACAATTCCTTATCATATCGCATTCATAATAAACGTAAACTGCTGAAGTAGAGCCCAATACCCATAACAGCGGCCAGCGCCCCAACAATTTCACGCCAATTGACATGTTCTTTCAGCCAAAAAGCAGCCAGCGGTAAAATGAACAGGGGGCTAGTGGAATTAAGTGTAGCGGCAACAGCAGCGTAAGTGTATTTCAGGGCCACGACGGATAACCAGGTACCCAATAAAGCACCAATCAGTGAGGCAATCAGCAAAACTTTCAGCAATTTCCCCTCGTGTAGCGGGGTAACCCAGCCCAGCAGGTCGCGCACCATCAACCCCCAAAAAGTCAGGCCGGCAATGGCAAATGCCTGACGAACGAAGGTGGCTTCCAGTGCAGGTATGTCGGCCACACCAACCTTGGTGGCAATAATGCCCAGGGCATTGGCGACCACAAACAACACACCAAAAAAAAGTCCGCTGCGGTATTTTTCGCGTGTATGTTGCGTATTCTCTCGCGGTGCGCGCTGCCACAGCACATAGGTAACACCGGCAATGGCTAGCGCCATGCCCAACCAGGCCAGAATGGAAATCTGCTCACCCAAAAAAATCACGGCAATCAGCGCAGTAATGATCGGAATCAACGAGCCGAGCAACAGAGTACGTCGAGCGCCCAGTCGCATCAAGGCGAGAAAATACAGTGTGTCACCAAAACAGATGCCAATAATACCGCTAAGTGCCAGCGCCGCAATACTGTTTGTATCCAGCGATGCCAGCCCGGAATAAAACCCGGGCAATAACAATACTGCCATAAAAAACATCGCTACCAGTCCCTTGGCCAGATTAATGCCCATGGCCGTAATGCGGTCACCGATCCGTCGAAACAGAATGGCGGCAACGGCCCAGCAAAAGGCCGACAGCAATGCGGCAACTGCACCCAAAAGATGAGACTGAAATGAGGTAATGAAAAAATCCTGTATGAAAATAGGTTGTCTGGTGTACCACAATATTCTGCGTGACACTTTACCCGCCACGTACTGGTACTATAGCACTTCATTCAGGCAAACCCACTCCACACACTATCATCAGGATCTACAAATGACACAGCAGGTTTTTATCAAAACAGGTGCATTGTTATTTGCCGCGATCTTTATCGTCAGCTGCATGCATACAACACATATTGGCCAACCATTTATGACGGTGTCACATCCGGGAAAATATCAACTGGTCTATCACACACCGTCACAGGAATTCCCTTTACACTCCATGGCTACAGTCGATGGCCGGGAATTTTTAGCCATCGATGATGTTATTTTACCTTCGGTACAAAGTCTGTATCTACTGACGCACTGGAAAATTCTTGATGGCGAAACCGTGTTGGATCTGGGTACCGGCTCCGGCGTACAGGCAGTTTTTGCTGCTGACAACGCCAGCGTAGTTGTAGCCACAGACATCAATCCGGCAGCGGTTAAAATGGCCCAATTAAATGCGAAAAGAAATGGGGTAAATAATATTATCGATGTTCGACAAGGCGATTTATTTTCGCCAATAAACAAGGACGAAAAATTTGATGTCATTCTGTTTAATATTGATTATCCCCACAGCGAGGCAACCCAGGGACTCTGGAAATTACATGAACGTTTTTTCGCTGAAGTGAACCATTATCTTAATCGCGGTGGACGGATTTATTATCAGTCGGGCCTTATTGATAATGCTGCACGTATTAACAGTATGACTAATAAAAATGGCATGAGCATTCTCAGTATGCGCATGGATGTTGCCCTGGAAGCCGACAGGCAACCTATTGTGTATCTTATTAAACGCACCCTGGATGTAGAAGTAAAGGCAAAGAGCAGCTACTGAAATTGTTTAATATTTATGCAATCCAGTGGAGCGGATGATGGGAATCGAACCCACGTCATCAGCTTGGGAAGCTGAGGTAATACCATTATACGACACCCGCACGATCTATCCTGACGCACCCTATCGTAAAGATATTATTCCGTCATCGCAAACGGTGGATTCAGACAAGAGAAAGGTTCGCCATGCAACACCAATCCTGTGCTAATATTCTGCCTATTATCCAGCACTGAGTGATTCATAAGTGTCTCTATCGGTAGGCCATCCATTGCTTGATGCCATCATCAAGCTCACTGCACAACGCGATCAGGAAACGCTCGCGGGCGCTCTGGTTGATGCCATTCTTACACTCACTAATACAGACTTCGCCAGTGTTTATGCCCTGGGTGGCGAACTTGGTCATCTTTCCGCCAAAGTGTTGGCCAGCAATAACGAACCTGTCGGCAGTCACATTACCCCGCTGGATGTACGTCCTGGTTTACGTGCCTGTATCGAAGGTCACAATACAATCACGGTGGCAACAAAAAATGGGCACCAGATGATTCATCCCGTGCTGGAACAAGGCAACGTGGTGGGATTGATGATTCGTGAACATGCGCATGCTTACGACCACCAGGGTGATGTTATTGAAGGTCTGATGTCCATTTATGCCAACCAGCAATCCTTGTTGAATCATCAGCAACGCGATGGGCTGACCGGTCTGTACAATCGGGTAGCGCTACAAAACTGGATGGGCAAGGCGCTCACAACGGATCGTCATGCCGAACGCCGTGCCAGTGACACGGGTAACGATACGCCGCTGGGCTGTTTTGCCATGTTCGATATTGACTTGTTCAAACGTATAAATGACACCAAGGGTCATTTATACGGTGATGAGGTGTTGTTGGTGTTTGCTGATCTGATGCGTGAATCATTTCGTTATAATGATTTGTTATTTCGTTATGGCGGTGAAGAATTCGCCGCAGTGCTCAGTGACACCGATCTCGATACCGCACTGATGGTGCTGGAGCGTTTTCGTGAAACTGTCGCGCAACACAATTTCGCCCAATTGAACCAGGTCACCGTTACCATTGGTGTGACACAAATCACCCCGTATCTACAAGCCGACAAACTTATTGAACGTGCTGACAAGGCGCTGTATTTCGGCAAAAACCATGGCCGTAACCAGGCCAATGCCTTTGAGTGGCTGGACAAAGGCGATATTGTGCCTACCATTAATGAGCACCCGCAAAGCTACAAACTGTTTTGAATGGTTGACCATCTGTTAGCCGCTCGTTAGTCTCCGCGCCTATGCAAATTCAACTTAATGGTAAAAACCGCAACATCCCCGACCACAGCAACGCCCAGGATCTGGTCGAGCTGCTGGAACTCACTGGCAAACGTCTGGCCATAGAGGTCAACAGGGAGATCGTGCCACGCACCATCTACGCACAACATCGGTTGTACGAAGGTGATCAAATTGAAATCGTACATGCCATCGGTGGTGGTTGAACCTGGATAAAAACGCTCCACCCACGGGCAACCGGAGAAACGTCCTGCATAAATACCCGCCAATGGGTATATAATGACCGCCGCTTCAACATTCCGGCGCACCGCGCCACACGCATTGGTATTACAACTATGTCAGAAAACGCAAATTTACGGGATGACAGTTTCGTTGTCGCGGGCACCACCTATCACTCCCGTTTGTTAGTAGGCAGCGGCAAATACAAAGATCTCGATGAAACCCGACAGGCCACCGAGGCCAGTGGTGCCGAAATTATTACCGTCGCCATCCGCCGCACCAACATTGGCCAGAAACCCGGCGAACCCAATCTGCTGGATGTAGTGCCGCCCAGCCAATACACCATCCTGCCCAATACCGCTGGTTGTTATACTGCCGAGGATGCCGTGCGCACCTGCCGTCTGGCACGCGAGCTGCTGGATGGACACAAACTGGTAAAACTGGAAGTGCTGGGTGATGAAAAAACCCTGTACCCGGATGTCACTGCCACCCTTGAAGCAGCAGATATACTGGTAAAAGAGGGTTTTGACGTAATGGTTTATACCAGCGATGACCCCATTCTCGCCAAACGACTGGAAGACATCGGCTGCTGCGCAGTCATGCCACTGGCCGCACCCATCGGCTCTGGTTTGGGTATTCAGAATAAATACAATTTACGCACTATTATTGAAAATGCCAGTGTGCCCATTTTGGTGGATGCCGGTGTGGGCACCGCCTCGGATGCGGCCATTGCCATGGAGCTGGGTTGTGACGGCGTGTTGATGAACACCGCCATTGCCGGTGCGCAAAACCCTGTACTCATGGCTTCGGCAATGAAAAAAGCCATTGAAGCCGGGCGTGAAGCCTTCCTTGCCGGACGTATTCCGCGCAAACGTTATGCTTCGGCTTCATCCCCGCTGGATGGCACTTTTTTCTGACTGGACGTATAAACCGTAAATGTTCACTTACTAACAATATAAAAAATACCGTAGAGGCATCCCTTGCGGGTGCCCAATACTACGCTCGAAAAACCAATGTCTGAAGACACACATCGCCCCATCCGCAGTTTTGTACGTCGCGAAGGTCGCCTGACCTCCGGCCAGCAATACGCTCTTGATGCGCTGTGGTCACGCTATGGCATCGACAGTGCCGGGCCCAACATTCTGGAACCCGAGCGCATTGCCCGCAATGAACCCATACTGATACTGGATGACTGTTTCAACCGCGCGCCCAATTCCAACCGACAGACAGTATTGGAGATCGGTTTTGGCAACGGCAGCTCGCTGGTCAAAATGGCTGCCACTCTGCCGGATCACAATTATCTCGGTATTGAAGTACACCGCCCCGGCGTGGGCAATTTGTTGCGTTTGCTGGAAGAACACAAGCTACGTAATGTACGGGTATTCTGCGACGACGCTGTGCAAATTCTCAGGCACCGCCTGCCTAATGCCTGCCTCGACCGGGTGCAACTGTTTTTCCCCGACCCCTGGCATAAACGACGCCACCACAAACGGCGCATTGTCAGCCCGGAATTCGCGGCACTCATCGCCACAAAACTCCGGCCCGGCGGCGTATTTCATCTGGCCACTGACTGGCAACACTATGCCCGACAAATGATGAACGTGCTTGAAGCTACACCCGATTATCAAAATTGCGCAAATATTGGTGAATATTCACCCCGCCCGGACTGGCGTCCACTGACCAAATTTGAACAACGTGGCCAACGCCTCGGCCATGGTGTCTGGGATTTACTCTTTGAACGCAGGTAATGCGTGTGTTTCATTGTCCTGGTTAATTCCCCCATTCGTGGCTTCAATTGGGGAGCAGATCTAAATCAGTGTATTATAATTTGGTTTTTTCGAGGCCTATTCCATACGCAAGGAAGATATGAGGAAAAGTATCGCGGCCTGAAAAAGTACCGTTATCAAAACCATCCACTACGCTGATTTCTGGAGAGAAAACCCGGTGAGCGATTCCGACAAACCGACGTTTAACCCTGCTTTATTAAAACGGCTTGTTGCCGCCGCGCTATTTGCCCTGCTTGGCCTGTATCTGGCCAACGTGGTGCCAAGTATCGAGATAGCCTGGGTCACCGCTATTCTACTGCTGACGATTTACCTGTTTGCTTTTGAAATTGTGGGCGTCGATGTCGCTGCGGTAAGCATTATGGTGATCCTTGGACTGACCACCCTGCTGGCACCATTGATGGGGTTGGACAAGGGGCTGGTGGATACCCAATATCTGTTCAATGGTTTTTCCAGCAATGCCGTAATGTCTATTATTGCGGTAATGATTCTCGGTGCCGGTTTGGACAAAACCGGATTGATGGGTCAGGTAGCCACCTTTATTCTCAAAATCGGCGGCAGTAGCGAAAAACGCATTATTCCCATTATTTCCAGCACGGTGGGGTTAATCTCCTCGTTTATGCAAAACGTTGGTGCGGCAGCGCTTTTTCTGCCGGTGGTATCACGCATTTCGGCACGCTCCGGCTTGCCCATGTCACGCCTGCTGATGCCCATGGGCTTTTGCGCCATTCTTGGCGGTACCGTCACCATGGTAGGTTCCAGTCCATTGATTTTACTCAATGACCTGATCCTCACCTCTAACACCGCACTGCCTGCCACACAGCAAATGGAAACCTGGTCATTATTTTCAGTCACCCCTATTGGCCTCGCACTGGTCGTCACTGGTATTGTCTATTTCATGTTAGCCGGACGTTTTGTGTTGCCGGTCACTGAAAAACAGGATGTGGGCTCAGCCACCAGTACCATGGCTTATTTTCAAAATATCTACGGTCTGGATTATGCGCTGTTTGAAGTCTCCGTGCCGCCAGAAAGTCCGCTGGTGGGGCACATGCTCGACGACGTGGAACACTCCTGTAAAATCCGCGTTATCGCCTCACAACGCGGTGCCGATAATCTGCGTATCGGTCCCGGAGGGCTCGCTCGCGATGTGGGCATCGAAGCCAACAGCGTGTTGGGCATTCTTGCCTCGCCAGAAAACCTCAACGCCTTCGTGGAAAAATTCAATCTGGATCTGCACAGTGATCTGCTGACATTCTCCGAGTCCCTCGCTGCCACCAAAGCAGGCATTGGTGAAGTAGTTATCCCTCCTGGCTCGGGCCTCATTGGCAAAAGTGCGCGCGACGTATGGATGCGTAAAACCTATGGCATTGCCATGGTGGCTCTGCATCGCAATGGCGAAACCCTGCGTGAAGGCGAAGGTATTCGCGACCTGCCACTACAGGCGGGCGATACGCTGGTGGTACACACCACCTGGGACGCATTTGCACGCTTGCGCCACAATAAGGATTTTGTATTGGTGACCACCGAATATCCGCATGAAGAAATACGTCCACACAAAGTGGGAGCAGCGTTGTTTTTCTTTGCTCTGGCGTTAACACTCGTGTTGTTCACAGATCTGCGTTTGTCGGTTGCTCTGCTCACCGGAGCCATCGGCATGATTCTCTCCGGCGTGTTAAAAATCGAAGAGGCATATACCGCAGTATCATGGAAAACGGTGTTCCTGCTCGCCAGTCTGATTCCATTGGGGCTGGCCGTAGAAACAACGGGAACCGCCAAGTGGATCGCCGAGCAGACGCTGTCCGTAGTAGGTGACATGCCCATTTGGGTCATTCAAGGCGCAGTGGCCTTATTAGCTACCTTTTTTACATTAGTCATGTCTAACGTAGGAGCCACCGTATTGCTGGTACCACTGGCGGTAAACATTGCCATTGGCGTAGGTGCAGACCCGGCAGTATTTGCACTTACTGTCGCCATTGCCACATCCAACTCATTCCTGATTCCCACCCATCAGGTGAATGCGCTGATCATGGGCCCAGCGGGTTATCGTGTATTCGATTTCATGAAGGCGGGTGGCATCATGACGATTCTTTTTCTAGTGGTAATGATGGTGATGATGAATATCATCTTTTAGGCCTGAAGAATATGTAACATTGTTAAACCTAAATTAATCAGTTAAACCGTAGCGAGAGCGACTAAGGTGCGGAAGATAAAGCGTTTTTCAGGTTATTTTGGACGAAAGCGTATCACCCATACGGTGAGTTCAACATGTTCTGAAAAATGCTTTAGATTCTGTGCCTTAGGCGCTCGCAGTAGATTTAACTGATTGATTTAGGTTAAATGCTCAATATTAAGCAGGCGAGTAATGGAACACTAAAAAGGAATCTGTTTGTGAACAAATTTCTGTTGATAATAGTGGCCACCATGTTGCCGGAACTTGCAGTAGCATCTTCAACAGGCGGTGAAACACTGGACCTGACCAACCACTTTGTAGGCTACGCCTCCATCGCTGTTTTTATATTGGCCTACCTGTTTGTAATGGCCGAAGAATTCACCCAGCTACGTAAATCTAAACCGGTGATACTCGCCGCCGGTATCATCTGGGCAATGATTGCCGCTGTTTACGTCAGCAATGGCATGACCCACGAGGCCGAAGCAGCAGTACGTCAGAACTTGCTGGAATACGCCGAATTGATGTTGTTCCTGCTGGTCGCCATGACCTACGTCAACACCATGGAAGAGCGTCGGGTGTTCGATGCCCTGCGTTCCTGGCTGATTCGTAAAGGCTTCAGTTTCCGCCAATTGTTCTGGCTCACCGGCACCCTTGCTTTCTTTATTTCACCCGTGGCGGACAATCTCACCACCGCTCTACTAATGTGTGCCGTGGTACTGGCGGTGGGCGGCGACAATACCCGCTTCGTCAGTATCGCCTGCATTAACATTGTTGTTGCTGCCAATGCCGGTGGCGCTTTCAGCCCTTTCGGCGATATCACCACCCTGATGGTGTGGCAAAAAGGCATGGTGGAATTCTGGGGCTTCTTCGCACTATTTCTACCCTCTATAGTCAATTTTATGCTACCAGCTGTCATCATGCATTTTGCCGTTCCTGAAGAACAACCCACCGTTAGCGATGAAAGGGTATCCATGAAACGTGGTGCGCGGCGCATCATCGGCCTGTTCCTGCTCACCATCGCCACCGCCGTCAGCTTCCATAACTTTCTACATCTGCCCCCGGTAATCGGCATGCTCACTGGCCTGAGTTATCTACAACTGTTTGGTTATTTCCTGAAAAAAACTGCGCATTTTGATGAAAGTAACAACAATAATAGCCGCATGGGAGAAGTGGTGCCTTTCGATGTCTTCAACAAAGTGGCGCGCGCCGAATGGGACACTTTGTTATTTTTTTACGGCGTGGTGTTATGCGTGGGCGGGCTGGGGTTTATCGGCTATCTGTCACTCACCTCGGAAATGATGTACACCCAGTGGGGTGCAACCAATGCCAATATTGCCGTAGGTGTATTATCGGCCATCATCGATAACATCCCGGTGATGTTTGCTGTACTCACCATGAATCCAGAAATGTCCACTGGCCAATGGTTGCTGGTGACCTTGACTGCTGGTGTCGGTGGCAGTTTGCTATCCATCGGCTCAGCCGCCGGAGTGGCCTTGATGGGTCAGGCTCGCGGCCAGTATACCTTTTTTTCCCACCTCAAATGGACACCAGTCATCGCCTTGGGTTATATCGCCAGCATTGGTGTACATATGTGGATCAATGCCGATTTGTTTTAATGCTATCAAAAAATGGCATATTCAGCGGATTAATTCAAAACAATGAACAAGTCTTGCCGCAATAGGCTGGCACTGAAACACTATTTTATTTTTCTGATCTCTGTTGCCAGTAATGCCTCAACTTTATTGAGATCAGGAATGACCACGCTGACATCAGCAAGTTGAGCATACCCGCTGGCCAGTGGAAGTTTTTGTTCAGGTGTTTCGATCACGCTGATAGCGGATTTATCCAGCCTTGTAAGCCGGGGAATACCCTGCGACACCATACCGTAAAAAGGCAATTTATCATTACCATTAATGCCATTGAGTATTGTGGCACGTACATTGTGCATTGGCATATTGCTGGCAATATTATTGGCGGCTTCAAAGGAAATGACCGGAATACGTACACCACGCCAATTCATCATGCCCAAAAACCATCTGGGAGTCTTTTTCACCGGATTCAATTCACCCAAGCTGATAACTTCCGCAATGCAGGTATTCGGCAATACCATGGTCATATTCGAAAGCGGAATCAGCTGGGCACGAATAACACTGCTTTTTTCATCTGTCTGCGTCATGCTCTTATTCTCTGGTCGCTAAAAATTTGAATCAGTTAATCACGGTAATACTGGTAAAGCCTTTCCGCCAGGGCTTGTGGATTAGCACTAAAAGTGACCGTATTGGTTTTACGTGCTTGGTCTGGCATGCTGCTGATCACGCAGCTATCGACATCTTGTGCCCAAACAATACCACCATGTTGTGCCATCGCTTCACAGCCACGCGCACCATCATCACCCATGCCGCTAAACACAATAGTACCCGCCATGTTGCCATAGTGGCTGGCCACCGCGCTCATAACGTTGTCGATGCTGGGAGAGTAAATGGCATTTTCCATCGCTGGCATAAGAGAAAGATAACCATCTTCGGTAATTTTTATATCTTTATCAGCCGGTGTAAGAATCACTTCATGATGTCGGATCAAGTGTCCAGTCCGACCCGCTAACACAACAAAAGGTGTGACGCGGTTGAGCTGCTCTGCCAACAGGGAAATATGATTAGCACCAATATGCTGAGCCAGAATAAATGCGACGGGCAAATCTTCTTCAACTGTTGCAAGAAACTGGCGTACCGCCTGTGGCCCTCCTAACGAAGCGCCGAGCACCCAAATATTAACAGCCGCACCTTTCGGTTTTTCAACAGGAATGGTGGCGACATCAGAAGCGGCTGATACCTCGATGGCCGGTTCAATGCTCACAGTTTCAACGTCCATTATTACATCAATGGCGGCAATTGATTTATACGTTTGCAGGGTATCCAGTATCGTTTCTGTTGTTTCCGGTTTGCCGACAGACTCAATCACAGGTTCATGATGTGTCGCAATATTTGATAATTTACGTGCAAGTTTTTTGGCCCATAGCGCATTGGCACCACCACCAGCGGGACTGCTGTCATTAAAAAAAATGGGCAGGGCATCGTAATCAAGAAGCGTATCTATCACATCGGTTTCAGCACCATTTTCGTCACTCAAATCAACTAATAATACGTCTGGTGATGCATTTTCCAATTGAGCCAAAAACCCGTCGCCTGGCAATTCATGCGCAACAACATTCAAGCCCGCATCTTTCAACAACGATGCAAGCCGTTGCTGTGTTTTTTCCGAAGTGGCAAGAATCGCAACCCGGGTGGCTGAATGATTCATGGCGTCAGACATTGAAACAAGGTGCTCTTAATGTTGTTTAACGTCAATAAGAGTGCGAATATTTTCGATGAGTTCCTGCTCCTGATAAGGTTTGCCCATATATTGGTTAACGCCAATATTAAAGGCACGTTGACGGTGCTTGTCACCCGTACGAGAGGTAATCATGATTATCGGTATTGTTTTCAGACGCTCATCGTTACGCATAGTCGTCGCAAGTTCATAACCGTCCATGCGTGGCATTTCAACATCCAGCAACATGATGTCGGGAGTTTGCTCAAGCATCACCGTGAGTGCATCAACACCATCTTTGGCAGTAATAATGTTGTAGTCATAGCGCTTCAACAAGCGCTCCGTAACTTTGCGCACAGTAATGGAGTCATCGACAATCATCACTGTCGGCATCTGTTTTTCTGCTGCTGCGGCTTCTTCAATACTCGGCATTAACGGCACAGCCTGACCAGGTTGTTGTGCCAGAGCGGAACGCACCAGATTACCGATATCAAGAATCAATGCGACTTGTCCATCGGGCAAAATAGTCGCACCGGACAATACACCTACAGTGCTCAGCTGTGGCCCCACAGATTTAATCACGATTTCCTGCCGCCCCAACAGATTATCTACATGCAGTGCAATACGGTGCTCGGCAACACGGATCAGCATTAGCGGTACTCGTTGACGCTTTGCCGGTAGTTGTGGTGTTGTACCCTGTAATACCGTACCAAGATTTAGATACTGGTATCGTTGCCCGGCATATTCAAAGTGATTTTTTTCATTGCCAATTAATGGCAATAGCTCCTCGCTGCCAACACGCACCACATGTTCAATGTTAGGCAATTGAATGGCATAGGTTGCATCAGCCACTTGCACCATCAAAGCCTGATTAACCAATACGGTAAGCGGCAGACGCAGAGTAAACGTAGTGCTCTTGCCCGCCTCGGAATCAATATGTAAAGTACCGCCCAATTGTTTGACTTCGGTATTCACCACGTCCAGACCAACACCACGACCGGAAACCTGGGTAACTTCTTCGGCGGTACTGAAACCGGGCTCGAGAATGAACTTCATGATTTCAGAATCGTTTAAATTAGCATTGGCCAACATACGACCTTTTTCAATCGCTTTTTTGCGCAACGCCTCAAGATTAATGCCCGCACCATCATCTGAAATGGCCAGCACTACCTCGGAACCCTCATGCGTAAAGGCAATATGTACATCACCTTTCGCAGGCTTGCCCGCTTTGGCACGATCATCCGGCATTTCCAGGCCGTGACCGATAGCATTACGCAGAATATGCTCCAGTGCGGGTACGATACGATTAAGTTGAGTACGATCAATCTCACCTTCATCACCTGTCACGCGCAAGTCCGCATCTTTACCAATCTCTTTACACGTTTGGCGCATGATACGACGCAAACGTGGCAACACACTGGAGAAGGAGATCATGCGGGTACGCATCAATCCTTCTTGCAGTTCACTGGTGACACGTTGTTGTTGCAGCAACAACACATCGGTTTCACTGGACAAATTGTCCAGCAACGCCTGAATGCTGGTTAAATCTCCAAGACTTTCCACCATACCCCGGGAAAGCTGTTGCATAGTGGAGAAACGATCCATTTCCAGTGGATCAAAATCCTCCGTATCAGTAGAGGTGCTTTCATGCCGGTACATGATCTGGGTTTCGGTTTCAATTTCAAACTTGCGCAGCTGCTCCCGTAAACGCAGCACGGTCTGATCCAATTCTGCAAGGTTAAAGCGCGAAGCTCCCAATTGCTGGGTAATACGAGAATTATAAATATTGATCTCACCCGAATAATTAACCAGATTGTTTAGCAAGTCTGCTCGTACTCGCACCTGCTCATCGCTTGTGGCCACTTTTTTTGTGGCTTCGGTCTTACCAACCTGATCAAGTGAAATGCTTTCCGTCAATTCTTCCATTTCTTCCGCAATAGTTGCAGGTGTTGTGGGAGTTTCCTGTAAATCTGCTTCTATTGTTTCTGTTTTAATTTTTATTTCAACATCAGCTTCAACAGTCGGAGATACTTCCGCGGTAACAGAGCCGTCAAAAGGTTTGCCACTAATGGCAGCATCAAGCTGCGTCAACAAACCGGCCGGCGTGGACGTGGGCTGTAGTTTACGCGCAGCTTCCAGACCCGTAATCAACCAATCATGACAGGATTGAATCACATCGATATGTGTGGATAGGGGCTCAATGCGCCCATCGGCAATACGTTCCAGCAGGGATTCCATCGCATGAGCAAGGTCACCCACCGCCGGTACATTCGCCATGCGAGCACCACCTTTGAGGGTGTGCAACAAACGTTGCAACTCGGCAACATGGTCAAGCTGGTCGTGTTGAGTCGCCCATTTTTGCAGGGTATTTTCAGTGCTTTCCTGTAATTCGTCGGCCTCTTCAAGAAACACTTCGAGCAGATCCGGGTCGTAATCCACATCGACTGCTGCGGAAACCACTTCCGGTTCAGTATTAGCAATATTTACACCAGCCGTTTCGTCAGCCAGCTCTTCAAAGGCACTTTCGGGTAATTCTGCCGGGGAAGCGTCATCGGCAGAAACCATTAATTCATTGATGCTTTCTTCTTCAGATAATACATCATCATCAGTTGCTTCATTGACAATGGATTCTTCAGCATCAGGCTTATCAACCACCGACTCATCAATAACAAAAGTGTCACTGCCTTCTTGAATTGACTTGCTTTCCCCAGCCTCCGCTGTCGTTGCAAGACGGATAATGTGCGCACGTAACTCACTGGGATCTTCCGGTATATCGCCATTGCGTACCTGTTGAATAGCATGCACTAACCAGTCAAGACCCTGTTGCACCAACTCCGGTAATTCTTCTGCGGCAGGCGAGCGATGTTCAGTGATATTTTCCAGAACAGATTCCAGATCGTGCGCTAAATCACCGATGGCAAAAATATTGGCCAAACGTGCGCCCCCTTTCAGGGTGTGTAGCGCGCGTTGTAATTCTGTGAGTACAGCGTGGTCATTGGAGGAGGCCCATTGTTGCATCAGGCCATCGGTACTGGCTAGAATTTCATCAGCCTCTTCGGTGAAAATCGCAATGAGTTCAGCATCTTCATCACCAGTATCATTAAGCGCTGCTG
This sequence comes from Gammaproteobacteria bacterium, assembly GCA_021648485.1. GTDB lineage: Bacteria > Pseudomonadota > Gammaproteobacteria > SZUA-152 > SZUA-152 > SZUA-152. The sequence continues at coordinate 12,886 of JAKISS010000032.1, read as the reverse complement.
CCGCTGCAACAAAATTATCCAGATTCGGTGTTTCGGGTGCTGAAGTGGCCAAAACAGCTTTATGCAAAGCAGCAATCTGGCTCAACAAATCAGACTGATCCGGTGCAATAAAAGCCGCATCAGCAAAAGCAATTGCAATCGTTTCGATGGTATCTGCAATCTGGTGGAGTAGCTTTTGTCCCACATTATCCAAGGGGAGTGCTCGCTCATGCATTGCCCGAATCAGTCGATCCATAGGCTCACTAAGTTCAGAAATAGAAATGACATCAGCCATGCGTGCGCTGCCATGCAGGGTATGCAAAGCACGGTGCAAATCATCATCCACTACGGCTTCATTGCCACCGGCATTAGACAGAAACTCCCGAATGACACTGATATGCATCGTGGTTTCTTTCTGAAAAACTTCGACAAGCGCCGGTTCGCGCGCCGGGACAACTTCATGTTCTTCAGTAAAAGCTTCATTCAGTTCTGCTGATGGTGTGAGGTCAAGCGCGATATCTTCCAGCTCACTGATAGAACCCTCCAGCGAAAGTACATCATCAACCGCGGGCATTTCCTCGGAGATGAGCACATCATCTTCGGGAGAAACAGAAACATCGTGTGACTGGTTTTCATCTGCTAAAGAAAAGTCCAACATTGCCAGCAACTCTTCATCTTGAACAGGTGATGCCGCTTCAATTTCACTCGGCGATACACCGATCTCGCCCGTGGCTCTTATTGCTGCGGGTATGGACACTGAGACAATGTCGTTAACATTGAATTCACTGCCATTGCTCATAGCGTCGGCTTGTGCAGCCAGCGCCTTGACGGGTGGACGCACATCCGTTTCTTTTTTCAGGTGTGCCAGCAATCCACGAACAACCGTTTCCGCCTTATCCAGCAAGGTAAACATGCCAGGACCAGGTGCAATTTTATTGTCCAACACCCGATTAAGCAGACTTTCAATCGACCAGGCAAAATCACCCATAACCATAGCACCCGCCAGACGACCACTGCCCTTGATCGTGTGATAAGAACGACGCAGGGTTTCCAATGATTTTGTATCATCATTATTGGCACGCCAGGCATGCAGGCAATCCGTCATAGTGCCAAGCACTTCGTCAGCCTCTTCCACAAAAATTTCGAGAATTTCTTCGTCGATATTTTCTTCCTGATATTCCTCGACTTCAGTCAACGCTTCCTCTGTTGCTACCGGACCTTCCGGCTCAAACTCTCCAGGGGCAATAATCTCCTGCGTTGTCTCGCTAAAAACATTCGAAAATGATGTATCCATCACCAGTTGCTGTGTTTGATTAGGATCATCACTTATGGTGGTTTCTGACTCAAGCGATAGACTGCTGACTGAGCCCGAAGGCTTGCCTTCAGTTGGCACAACATCTGTTTCAACATTAATAAGTGCAGAAACAGATTCAACAGGGTGGCCTAATTGCTCCACACTGATTTCTGCAACCGCCAGCACACTTTCAGGCTGGCTGCGACCTTCCTCTATGGCTTCCAGATAATATTCGATACTGGTAATAGCATCGGCAAGATTATCGAGCTTTGCAGAATCAGGATGGACCTGCACAGCAATTACATCTTCGCGGATAAAGGCATTGGCAGCACCCAATAATTTTGCCGCGTGTTCAAGATTCATCACTGCCAGTGCGCCCTGAATTTGTGCAAGTTTTGCAGGAACCTCGGCAATAACATCAAACTGATTAGGCTCAACTGCAAAAGTATTAAAACCTTCTTTGACATCCGCAAGTACGGATTTGGCTTCTTTAATGACCAAATTGGTTATTTGTATTTGTTCCGTGCGTGGTAACAATACTTCGGGAGAATCTGTATCGTCGTTAACGGTAAGGTCCGGCGCATCAGCTTCGGTATGTGTTTGCTTGGTTTCTTTTAAATGATCCAGTGAGGACTCGACATAAAGCAAGGCACTGGCGACTTCCATTAAATCAGCATCGGCAGGATCTTCGCCATTTTCAACGAGCTGCTGAAGGTGTGTAACCTGACCCTGTATCACTCTGCGCAAATCACCCAGACTGAGCATAGCCAACGTATCAGCGGTACGCGCCAGATTTTCAGCTAATGGTGACAACTCGCTGATTTCACGCCCCGTATTGCGTACAAAAATATCCAGCTGATCTTTTACGTGCAATAAATCATCTTTAAGCACAGCGGAAACGCTGTCCATAATATCAGCCGTTGAACCTTTGAGCTCATCTGCCGCCTGTTCCATTGAACCACTATAGGGTAATAATTTTTCGAGATTGAAGACCTGTTTTAGCGTGGTAACACGCGGACCTGCTGATGTGGCAGTAGCTGTATAATAAAGACAATTTTTAATCAGATCAGAAGATTCAGCGGTATCAATTGCAGATTCTCCATTTTTGATCAACCGCCTGATTTCGCGGTCAACCTGGCCCAGCAATACTTTCAATGCAGAGCTGTTTTGCAATCCGTTATCAATAAGTGACTCAACAATCCCTCCCACAACCCACCAAAGACGCTGAGCAGCAATAGAGTGACAGGCATTTTGTAATTCACGCAACACTGCGGCCATTTTTTTCAGACTGCCTACAGGATCTTTGTCGCGCAATACACCAAGCAATGAAAGCTGATAAATAGGCCGCAGTTTTTTTGCGTAGCCTTGTATTTCAGGATAATTTTTCCCAGGCACAAGCCTTTTTTCGGGCGGCAATATTTCTAAATCCGGTGAAAAGAAGGCATTTTCGCTGAGCAGCGGTTCACCGCGTGCCGCACGCATATCATTGAGTAGAGGCGTCAACACAGCCGGCAAATCGGGGTGGCCATTTTCCAGACGCTCAAGATAAGCAGGCAATTGCAGCGTGGCGCGAATCAGTACCTCAAAAGCATCCTGCTGCTGAGTGATTTGTCCGTTGAGCAACGCATTGGCGACTTTTTCCATTTCTTCGGCGAGCAATGCTGCGCCGTAGATTTCCACCATTTGCAGGGTACCGTAAATCTGGTGCAGGTAGGTTGCACAAAAACGGATTTGCGTAGTGTCGCTGGTGTCTTCGATAAACGCTTCCAGCGCCTGATGTGTTTGATTCAGACTTTCCTGGATTTCATCTTTGACCCACGTCAGTGTGGTGTAATCGAGTTGTTCACCCATAATGATTTTGCGCGCCTATGCGTCGAGACCGTCGTGGCCATCAAGAATGTTTTGTTGGCCTTTGAAGGCCAAGGTATTTGCGTAAGTGAATCGTGTGACATTGGAATGTTTCCAATTCAGTAATTCACCTACACCGAGTATCAACAGGCCGCCAGGTTGCAAATGGTCGGCCAGGGTATTGGCAATATCAATACGCTGTTCTTTATCAAAATAAATCAACAGGTTTTGACAGACAATAATATCCATTTTGCCAATGGGTGCTGCACCAATATCAAGAATATTCAAATGATTGAAGCAAACACGTCTCCGCAGCTCTTCATTAACCTGAAATTTGTCATCGTCGGTGACGGTAAAATAATTATTGAGCCATTCTGGCTCTATGGCTTTAATTTGCTGACGGGTATAAATACCCTTGCGGCCGTGCGCCAAAGCACTACGGCTGATGTCGCTGGCGGTAACACCCAGATAATACTGGCAGTCGAGTTGTCGCATATGGTCATCAACTGCCATGGCAATACTATAGGGCTCTTCACCCGTGGAACAACCCACACTCCAGACATTGATGGTAACAGGTGAAGCTACACATTCATCATGTCGGTCTGGCAGATATTTTTCGCAAATCAGCGCAAGTACACTTTCCTGCCGCAAAAAACGGGTTTCATGCACAGTGAGGTGATGCACCAGCTGATCCCACTCAATCGCGCCTTCTCGCCCGTTTTGCACATAGTCAAAATAGATCTGGAAATTATTAATCCCCAGCGCACGCATGCGCATGCCAAGATTGGTGACTAAAAATGAAATACGATTATCGGGTAAACGCATACCAGTGCGGTTTTTTAACAAAACAGCCCATTGCCGGAACTGTTCAGGCTCCATTTGCGGCAGACGCTTAACCACCAGCTCTTCGTAACCGGGTAGATATTCCATATTCGGTTTCATATAAAACGTAACCGTTTAATCGGGATAAGTCGCAAGGTACTGATACCGATCAATCCGGCAATTTGAAGCCGGCTACCGATTTGCGTAGCTCATTCGACAAGTCTGCCAGATTGCCGATGGATGCCGATGTTTCATTGGTACCCGCCGATGTCTGCGTAGTCACTTCCTGGATGACATTCATACTTTCCGAAATACTGGAAGCAGCCGTGGCCTGTTGCTGTGCAGAATCTGAAATGGATGTGGTGAGGTCGGCCAGATGGGTTGACACCCCTTCAATTTCTGCCAGAGAATCACCCGCATTAAGTGCAAGCTTAGCCCCTTCCACCACCTGCGTAGTGGATTGCTCCATGGAGGCAACCGCTTCATTGGTATCGGACTGGATGGTTTTCACCAGGGCTTCGATCTGTCGTGTCGCATCCGTGGATTTTTCAGCGAGTCGTTGCACTTCATCGGCAACCACCGCGAAACCACGGCCCGACTCACCGGCCATAGCAGCCTGTATAGCAGCATTCAAAGCGAGAATGTTGGTTTGATCAGCAATATCGTTGATCAGCTCAACCATATCACCGATTTCCTGCGAGCTTTCACCCAGGCGTTTGATACGTTTTGAGGTTTCCTGGATCTGTTCACGAATCGTATCCATACCCCGAATGGTATCCTGCACAGCGGTTGCCCCTTTTTTCGCAATATCCACAGAGCGTGTTGCCACTTCAGAAGATTCAGTGGCATTACCGGATACCGTATCGATGGAAATAGCCATTTCGTTAATGGCAGCAGACGCGGCGGTTATCTGTTCCGCCTGGTGGTCACTGGCTTCGGCAAGGTGCATGGCCGTGGCCTGCGTTTCCTGTGCAGCCGACGATACCTGCACCGTCGTTTCGTTAATGGTCGATACCAATCGACGCAACTGATCAATGGTGTAGTTAATGGCATCTGCAATGGCACCGGTAATGTCTTCCGTTACCGTGGCGGAGGTTGTGAGATCACCATTGGCAAGATCACCAATTTCATCCAGGAGCCGCATGATGGCATCCTGATTTTGTTTGTTTTGTTGCGCTGTTATCGTCAAACGCTTACGGGTATCGGTTTGTATTTTAACACCCAGCCAAATAAGCATGAACAATGCGACCGCACTCAACAGATTACCGGTCGTATTGCTGACAAAGCGCTCATTGCCTAACCGGGTATAGGTGTTGCGTAATTCCGTGGTCGCACTGAGCAAAGCTTCACTTTTTGCCGCCATATCGCTTGATGCTTTTTGTGCCTCGAACAGTGCCGGGGTCTGCTCCAGAATGCGTCCAACCAGCTCATGAACGGTTTCAAATTGCTCCGCCACTTCTTTTAATTTTTCACGCGCATCCGGGTCGGACACCCGGCGTATGTTCATTTTGCGATTACCTTTTAACATGCCGTCCAGCACCCGGCCAAACAACGCAGCATCACGACCAAAACGTTCAGCTGCCGCAGAAGAACCTGTACCACCTGCCAACACTTTGTTTGCATTAACTGAAATACGTGGCACCAGCATAAGTTGGCGACTGGCAATGTAAACCTGGCTGGAATTTGCACCAGCTTCAATCATCAAGCTAACCACTTCATCAGAAAGAGCCAACAAGTTAGGCATGGTTTCATTCACCGCTCCAACAAATTCACTCAACATGCGAATAGTGCCTTCGGCACGTAAAACAGTGTCAGCATTTTTGCCAAAAACTTTCCAGAGTGCTTCAACTGCTGCTAAATTGTCCTGCGCTGTTGCCGGAGAAGGGGGCAAGCCGGTTTCAGGATTCCCTTCACGTAACAGATTAAGGTTGTTTTCAAATTGATTGCGGGTCTGCTTTAAAAGCCGGAATGCCGATACCGTGGCACTGGATGATTCCACAGCATTTTTCACAATACTTTGTGAGAGAACACGCTGCTCACCCGCCAGACTGATGTATTCTTTATCGTAATCAGTTTGCGTCCCAACGTAAAAGAATGTTGCGGCAGCCAGTGCTAACAGGATCAGGAGCGTCCCACCCAGTAGCAGTAGGCCTGTGTCTGCGGAAAATTTTGAATCAGATGCTGTTTTCATCGTGCTCGGCTCCTGGCCCCATAAATTTTGGCGTTCAATATGAGACTGTGTGTGTTATAGGTAGTGTAATTTATTGTTACGTCGCTGTTAAACTGCAACTTTATAAAACTGCGGATCTTCGATCAGTGTAGACATATCAAACAGATGCCATATTTTTTCATTTTGTTTGAATGCACCACGAATATGTATTTTCATTGCCGGGTGCATTTTTCGAATGCGCGTTACCCGCTCTTCCGGGTCGAAATGGCACAGACCGGTGACTTCATCAACCAGCAACCCTACAATCAATTCACCCTGGTTAATCACCAGAATGCGTGACTGTTGCTGCAAATGAATAGCAGGCTGGCCCAGATAATTTTGTAAATCCACAACCGGCAGCAACGTACCGCGAATGTTAGCGAGCCCCTTTATCCACGGCAAAGTACCTGGCACCAATGTCAGATTCGGAAAATGCAAAATTTCATTAACCTGAGTAAGTGGTGCAACCATCTCTATATCACCAAGACGAAAACCGATGCCACTCCATAGAGTGCGGGTTTCAGTTTGCTGCGGTAAACCTTTTGCATTATTTTTGCTTTGTTCCTCCAGCGTTTGCAGGAGATCAAAGGGGTGTATTTTATTATCCACGTTTCCGGTATTCGTCGTGATAGACAATCAGGTGCCAAGCAAGCTGTTGATTTTACTGATCAGCTCTTTTTCATTGGCGGGTTTGGTTACATAGTCTTTTGCACCCTGACGCAGACCCCACATCTTATCCGTTTCCTGATCTTTGGTACTGACAATAATAATCGGGATGTCACTGGTTTCTGAATCTGAGGAAATCTGACGCGCGGCCTGAAATCCATTCATGCCAGGCATCACTACATCCATAAGAATCAAGTCAGGCTTACCCGTCTTGGCTTTGTCCACGCCCTCTTCACCACAACTGGCCGTAGCAATGGAAAAGCCATGCTTTTCCAGCATGGAAGTCAATACATGAATTTCAGTGGGTGAATCATCTACGATCAGGATGTTTGCCATGGAATGCCTCTCCGGGTTTTAATATTTAGTCGAATATGCAAAGCGGAACAAAAAATAATAAACCTTGCATGTTATTGATGCTCCGCCGCCAAATGTTCTTTTATGGCGCTTAACAACTCATCTTTGGTAAAGGGTTTTGTCAGATAACGATCAGAGCCGACGATGCGCCCACGGGCCCGGTCAAACAAGCCATCTTTGCTGGTTAACAAAATCACAGGGGTATTTTTGTAGTTATGGTTTTTTTTGATCAATGCGCAGGTTTGATAACCATCCAGGCGTGGCATCATGATATCGACAAAAATGACATCCGGGTTTTGGTCGGTAATTTTTGCCAATGCCTCAAAACCATCAGTCGCAGTGACCACAGCACACCCTGCTTTTTTCAGCAGGGTTTCTGCCGTACGGCGGATGGTTTTACTATCATCGATGACCATCACTTTGACGCCTTCCAGGCTGATTTCTTCTGTATCGCTCGGCACCACTCCACCTCTAATGATTGGGTTGCAGTCTCTCGTGAGTTCAGGGCACCACACTTTAGTCGTGCCGTCTAAACCCAGAAAATGTATTGTAAGGAAAAAGCCATTTGCAGGCTGGTCCCCATTATCGCACCCCTTAAGGGTTGACGGGAAATTAATGGTTCCTGGTCAGGCACTTCATGCGCGTGTTGCGGTGACGAGGTGCGCTGCCGGGAACTCGCCTGTTAAATCAAAGGCATCGTCCCGTTTATTTATCACATTATTCAAGTACAATCCATAAGTGCCTGCCACTCAAGACTATATTGGCAAGGCGGGCAGCTCATGCAAACTATCGGCCAGGGCTACGGATACTTAAAGACCAATCATTTTTTTGTGGGAAACGGCATTTTCCAGCCGCAACAACCATTTATAACTTATTTTCAGAACAAAAGTGGTGTTTTTTTAATCAATGCGCTTTAAAAACAAACAAATTATTCTATGACAACGCTCGCTTTATTGATGGACCCCATTGCCGCCATCAAACCACAAAAAGACAGCAGCCTTGCCATGGCGCTGGCGGCACAGGCGCGTGGCTGGACATTGCAATATCTGGAAATGGATGATTTGTATCTGCGTGACGGACAGGCCTATGCCCGTCTGCGCGAGCTGGCCGTGCGCGACGACAATGATGACTGGTTCAGTCTGAGCGCGCCACAAGACCGGCCACTGGCTGAACTGGATGTGGTGTTAATGCGCAAAGACCCGCCTATTGATACCGAATATCTTTACGCCACACAGATGCTGGCGCTGGCCGAACACAACGACATTATCATTAAACCGCTGGATGCCATGGGCGGTGCCTCCATTTTCCGCGTGCGTGTCGATGACCCTAATGTAGGCGTGAGTTTTGAAACCCTGACAGAACATGGCAGTCAATATGCTATGGCCCAACGATATATTCCCGAGATCAGCGCAGGTGACAAACGTATTTTGCTGGTGGACGGTGAACCCGTTCCTTATGCCCTGGCGCGGGTACCCGCCAAAGGCGAGACACGCGGCAATCTGGCGGTAGGCGGTACCGGTGTCGGTATCGAGCTTAGTGAGCATGACCGTTGGATCTGCGCACAAGTGGCACCTCGCCTTAAGGCTATGGGGCTGATGTTTGTGGGTCTGGACATCATCGGTGATTTTCTCACCGAGGTGAACGTCACCAGTCCCACCTGTATTCGTAAGCTGGACGCACTTTACGGGCTGGATATCGGTGGACAGCTAATGGATGCCATTGAGCGTAAATTAAACGCATGATCAAAACATTTAGCCACATTTGAGCGTAAATTAAACGCATGATCAAAACATTTAGCCACATTTTACTGATATTTATACTGACCTTTCTGGCGGCCTGTGATCACAAACCCGTTGCTTACCATGAGCAGTTGCTGGTATTTGGCACCGTGGTAGATGTTAAACTCTGGGATGTAAAAGAAGCGCTGGGCCGACAGGCCGTGACACGTCTGGCCGATGATTTTGATTACATGCACAACGCCTGGCATGCCTGGCACCCTGGGCCACTGGGACGGGTCAACCAGCTACTGCCCAGCGGCGAATCATTTACCCTGCCGCCCTCTATTCTGCCATTGATCCAGCGTAGCAGCGAGTTATCCCGGCGTAGCAACGGCCTGTTTAATCCGGCCATTGGCAAACTCACCGCATTGTGGGGGTTTGCCAGCGACGATCCCCCCAAAGGTCCACCGCCCAGCGCCGAAGCCATTCGCGCTATTCTTGACCAACACCCCGGCATGAAAGATATTCGCCTGAATGGTCTCACGATACAAACCGCTAACCCGGTACTGAAACTGGATTTTGGTGCCTTCGCCAAGGGTTACGCAGTGGACCGAGCCATTGATGTACTACGCGAGCTGGGCATTAATAACGCAGTGGTAAATGCCGGTGGTGACTTACGTGCCATTGGTCGTCACGGTGACCGTCCCTGGCGGGTGGGCATTCGCCATCCACGGGAAGCAGGCATCCTGGCTTCGGTGGAAGTGGACGGTGACGAGAGCATATTCACTTCCGGCGATTACGAGCGTTATTTTGACTGGCAGGGCACACGTTATGACCACATCATTGACCCGCGCAACGGTTATCCGGCTCAGGGTTTGAGTTCGGTGACGGTATTTGCCCGACAGGCCGATCTTGCCGATGCGGCAGCCACGGCATTGTTTGTGGCAGGCCCGGATGAAAAGGACTGGTTACCTGTGGCGCGAGCCATGGGGATCAGTGGTGTGATGCTGGTGGATGACGATGGCCAGATACAACTGACACCAGGCATCCGCGAGCGGATTTATTTTATACCGTCTGCTGATAATGAAAAAACAAACCTTGAGATTCGCATCAGCGCAGCATTATGAATGGAGTAAAACTCAGTCGGGGCGATGCTGTGGTGTGGCTACTGGCAGCAACGCTGCTGGTGGGTTTGTACGCGATGTTCTGGCAGGCCGATGGCCACGGTGCTGAAGCAGTGGTACTGGTAAACGGCAAACGCTGGGCGCGGCTCGACCTGTTTCAGAATCAGGATCTCGACGTGCCAGGGCCACTGGGCCATAGTCATATCCAGGTACGCGACGGTCAGGTACGCTTCGTAAGCTCCCCCTGCCCCAACCAGCTTTGTGTGCATACCGGCTGGCTCAGCCAGGGCGGTGAAGTAGCCATCTGCCTGCCGAACAGGGTGAGCTTGCAGATTTTGGGCAGTGACCCCCGTTTTGATGCGATAAATTTTTAACCGCATGTTTTCTACTGATATAAAATCATGACCCGTACCCTCCAAACCACCCGCGACGACTACCTCATCGCTGGTTTTGCTGCACTGGCAATCACCATTCACATCGCCGAAAGCGCTTTACCCAGCCCGCTTCCCGGCATCAAACCAGGACTGGCCAACGTGGTAACGCTGGTAGTATTGTGTCGCTACGGATGGCAGATGGCGGCCTGGGTATCGCTACTGCGGGTGTTGGTGGGCAGTATTTTGATTGGCACTTTTTTGTCACCCACGTTTTTTCTGTCGGTTGCCGGCGCTCTGGCCAGTGTCGTCGTGCTGGGCCTGCTATTTGCCCTCTCCCGTACACTGCCGGGTTGGGCCGTTGGGCCAATGGGTTACGGGGTAGCAGCTGCATTGGCGCATATGAGCGGACAATTCTGGGTGGCCTACGCGATTTTTGTGCCGCATTCCGGTTTGTTAACCCTGTATCCTCTGTTGATGACACTGGCTGCCGTGCTGGGAATTGTCAGCGGACTGTTGACCCGCACTATACTGGCGCGGTTGAATAGCGCCCCGTCCGGCGGCAATCCCGTATAATCGGCCTAACTATTATGCAACAACACTCAACCTCGTAATCATGGCTACTGCCCAGGCAACACAGACACACCCGCCCGCCCGGCCTCCTATGCGCCCCAAAATCAGCACTGGGGACCGCCTCAGCTTGACCATCTTTTTTGCCATTGTGCTGCACAGCCTGATTATTCTCGGCATCAGCTTCAGCGGTGAAGACCCCGCCCAACCGCTGCAAAAATTACCCGGACTGGAAGTTACCCTGGTACAAAGCCGGAGCGACAAAGAAATCGAAGACGCCGATTTTCTTGCCCAGGCCAATCAGGAAGGGGGTGGAGATACGGAAGAAAAAGTACGGCCATCCACGCAGGAAGTGCCTGTGGTGCCCACGGGCGAGACCGGCGAGGTACGGGAATTTGTGCCGGAAACAAAAATTGCTACCCAGTCCGAGCAACAACAGCAGGAATTACTCACCACGGCTAATTCCGAGCGTAAAGTTGCAGCAGGCCTCAACACACCGCAGCAGGAGCAACATCTCACCGCCGCGCAATTGCTTTCTCGCAGTAAGGAAATTGCCCGCTTGTCCGCCGAGATCGACCAGACCCAACGGGTATTTGCCCACCGCCCCAAACGCAAATATATTTCTGCGCGCACCAAAGAATACAAATACGCCAGTTACGAAGAAGCCTGGCGTGCAAAAGTGGAACGTATTGGCCGGATCAATTTTCCTGACGAAGCCCGGCGCAACAAGCTCTCCGGCAGCCTGATTATGGCGGTGACCCTCAACAAAGACGGCAGCATTCAATCCATCAAAATCCGCCAATCATCGGGACATAAAATTCTCGATGACGGTGCGATACGCATTGTGCGTCTGGCAGCACCCTTTGCACGCTTTTCAGAAGATATCCGCAAAGAAGTAGATGAGCTGGTAATTACCCGCACCTGGGTATTTGAAGCCGGTGAGCGGTTTTCTGCAAAATAGAATCCCCTTCCCCCTTCAACTTAACAACAAAAGCTTGTGACTACTGTTACTTAGCTTCATACTAGACCCATGGCCGAGTCCGGTTATCTGAAAAATCAGTTTCTCATCGCAATGCCCACATTGCTGGATCCCAATTTTTTCCACAGTGTTGCTTATATCTGTGAACACAATCAGCATGGTGCTATGGCTATCGTCATTAATCAGCCGGTAGATTTAACGGTGGGTGAGCTGATCGAGCAAATGAAACACAAAGCCCCCAAAACGGCACTATCAGAAAAACCCGTATTTCGTGGCGGCCCGGTAGATATGGATCGTGGTTTTGTTTTGCATCAATCGGGCAGCCAGTGGGAAGCGACGCTACCGATAACCGACAATATCTTTCTCACAACATCAAATGACATCATCACCGCCATGGCCGAGGGGCACGGCCCGGAACAAAGTCTGGTGGCACTGGGTTTTGCCGGCTGGGGAGCAGGCCAGCTGGAAGAGGAAATTCGTGACAATGCCTGGCTGAATTGCCCGGCAGACAGCACGCTGTTATTCGAGACTGAAATCGACAACCGCTGGGAGGCCGCCGCCGCATTGATCGGCATTGATATTCACCAGCTGACCGGCGCAGTGGGACACGCGTGATAATCAAGAACACCGACAGCACAAAAGCACGCACCTTGTTGGGATTCGATTATGGTCTGAAACGCATCGGTGTGGCCGTAGGACAGGAACTCACCGGCACCGCGTCGGCACTGCTCACCGTGCGTGCCAATGATGGCAAACCGGACTGGAATGCCATCAGCAAACTCATCGAACAATGGCAGCCAGACGAAGTGGTGGTGGGTTTGCCGCTGAACATGGATGGCAGCTTTCACGAATTGAGTTACCGGGCACAGCGATTTGGGAATCAGTTACACGGACGGTACAATTTACCCGCCCATTTTATGGACGAACGTCTGTCTTCACTGGACGCAGAGCG
>JAKISS010000031.1 GCA_021648485.1 Gammaproteobacteria bacterium | reverse complement strand
CCTAAATTAATCAGTTAAACCGTAGCGAGAGCGACTAAGGTGCGGAAGATAAAGCGTTTTTCAGGTTATTTTGGACGAAAGCGTATCACCCATACGGTGAGTTCAACATGTTCTGAAAAATGCTTTAAATTCTGTACCTTAGGCGTTCGCAGTCGGTTTAACTGATTAATTCAGGATGATTGAGAGGAATGTACTACAGCAATGGTGCTCATACCCCGTCCGGCCTTACAATAGGCCCGTCATCGGTACTGTTTGTCAAAGGAGTTCACGCCATGTCCCGTATGTTATCAGCACCGATTCTATTGCTATCAAGCGCTGTCTTGCTGGTTACCAGCTTGACGGCTTGTGACTCCGGCACCCCGCCCGGAACGCCCACCAATAACCTCCCGACAATCCCCATTCCGCATAAAACAACACTGGTGGCAAGTTGCAATAGTTGTCACGGTATCGATGGTGTGGGCAACAAACCCGACGTACCGTTTATTGCTGGCCAACACGCCAGCTATCTCGAAACTGCCATGCGCGCCTACCTGATTGGTGACCGCCAGCACAAAATCATGCGTGCTGCGGTGTTTGACCTGGAAGTCAGTGAGCGCCAACAGCTGGCCGAGCATTTTGCCCAGCTGAATACCGCCTGGAGGAGCCAGACAAATAGACCTCTGCGCATCAGCAGAGCCAACAAAATACGCGATATTCGCGCAGGCCAGGCGTTGTCCCGCCCTTGTGCCGGCTGTCACGGTGAAGATGGCAACAGTCGTAAAGAAGGCGTACCGAGTCTGGCAGGACTGCAAGCCGAATATTTTATTCCTGCATTGGAAAGTTATTTGCAGGGCAAACGTCGGGGAGCGGCCATTATGAAAAATTTCAAACTGAGTCTCAGCCAGCGCGATATCAAACAGCTTGCCGCTTTTTTTGCCGTACAAAAACGACAACGCTCACCGCTGGGCAACCATCTCAAAGCCAGCGATGCCAGCGACGCGCTCGCCCGCCGCTGTCTGGGCTGTCATGGCCATGATGGCAACAGCACTCACCCGGCTATACCGGGTCTGGCCGGTCAAAATGCCACCTACCTGATCACAGCCATGCAAAGGTATCGTGACAAAAAACGCCAAAACAAAATGATGGTGGATGTCGCTCAGGGGCTCAGTGATGAGGCTATTCGCCGTAATGCCATTTATTTTGCCACCCGTGCTCCCATTGCTCCGGCAAACAGGAATACCGTGCAGGATGGCACGATAAAATTCAGCCCTATGGCCGATGGCAAACAGCTTGCTGCCTCCTGTAACGGTTGTCATGGCGACAATGGTAACAGCACCACACCGGGTATTCCGCGCCTCACCGGGCTGTCTGAAGACTATCTGCAAATCGCTATCGCACACTATCGGGACAACAAACGACAGCATGCTGTAATGCAGCTGCTCACCCGTTATCTCAGTAATACCGACATCGAAAAACTGGCGCTGTATTATGCCAGTCAAACTCCAGCCAACCTGACACCTGACACCAGGGCAGAAAAAACGGACAGCGATATAGACCTGGCCAGCACCTGTGCAGGTTGTCATGGCAAAGACGGCAACAGTCAAAAAGGTGATACACCCAGTCTGGCCGGACAGGACGCCGATTATATTGTGGCCGCCCTGCATGCCTATAAAAATGACATGCGCCAACATGACGATATGAAAAATGCGGTTCTGGCTCTGGATAAAAAGGCCATGCGCAAACTGGCCGATTATTACTCCCGCCTGCCCGCTCAAAAACCAACCGTGCATGTTATGGAATCACCGGAAATACTGGCGCAAAAATGTGACCGTTGCCATGGGAAAGATGGTGGCAAGCCGGATGCTGATAAACCGCGCATTGCTGGCCAGCGTCAGGCTTATCTGGTCAAGGCGTTACTCGCTTATCGAAACAAGAAGCGTCAGAACTCGATGATGTACAACATGGTGGCAGAACTCAGCCGCGTCGAAATTGAGGCCATTGCGACCTATTATGCGGGCCAGTGAACATCTAACGCAGAGGTTGCAGAAACACAATATTCTAAGGTTTTGAGAATACGGTATAATTACCCGTCTATTTCAGTTGCCAACAAATAACGGCAACACAATTACTGATGAACAGATATCATTATGACGAACACAAACACACCTCTTGTAGGCATTATTATGGGCTCCACGTCTGACTGGGAAACGATGCGCCATACCGCTGAAAAACTTGAAGAGTTTAACATCCCGCACGAAATTGAAGTGGTTTCCGCTCACCGTACGCCCGATAAACTCTTCAGTTATGCGAGCACCGCAATCGAGCGCGGCCTGGAAGTTATTATTGCAGGGGCCGGGGGAGCCGCACACTTGCCGGGCATGGCGGCTGCCAAAACATCCTTGCCTGTGTTAGGGGTACCGGTGCAAAGCAAGATGCTCAGCGGACAGGATTCACTCCTCTCTATTGTGCAAATGCCTGCCGGCATCCCCGTAGCGACATTAGCTATCGGCACAGCAGGCGCTATCAATGCCGCGATCCTGGCGGCATCCATCCTGGCCAATAAATATCCTCAATATCGCAATGCAATAGAAACGTTCAGAAGCGCACAAACTCAGCGGGTTTTAGCCCACCCAGACCCGAGAAAACTGAAAACATGATCATTGGTATTCTAGGCGGCGGACAACTGGCGCGAATGTTAGCACTTGCGGGACACCCTTTAGGTTTGCAATTTATCATGCTTGATCCTAGTGAAGATGCCTGCGCAGGTGTCGTCGCGGATCAAATTCAAGGCCGCTATAATGACATCGCTAAACTTGAATTGCTCGCACAAAAAGCAGATGTTGTGACCTATGAATTTGAAAACATTCCCGCAGCCGCCGTTGAATTTCTTGCCAAAAAAGTACCCGTCTACCCACCTCTCCTCGCCTTGACCACGGCTCAAGATCGACTTTACGAAAAAAAACTTTTTCGTAAACTTGATATCTGTACACCTGCATTCGTACCCATCAATAACCTGGAAGAATTACAACGTGCTCTAAAAGAAATTTCATACCCGGCTATACTCAAAACCCGCACTCAGGGTTACGATGGCAAAGGCCAAGCAATATTACGCCGTAACGCTGATTTAACAACGGCATGGGAACACTTGAATGGCGTACCCGCTATTGTTGAAGATTTTATTCCTTTTGATCGTGAAATTTCCATTATTGCCGCACGTAACCACAGCGGTGAAATCAAATGTTACCCTGTTACAGAGAACGTTCACCACGCAGGTATATTACACTTCTCCAAAGCATTAAAAAATGACTCGGCACAACACCAGGCGGCTGATTATGTGAAACGACTGCTCAATCATCTCGATTATGTTGGCATCATCACACTTGAGTTATTTCAAGTGGGAGACCAGCTTCTCGCCAATGAGTTTGCACCCCGCGTACATAACTCAGGTCACTGGACTCAGAATGGAGCGATCATTGATCAATTCGAAAACCATCTACGCGCAATACTCGATTTACCTTTAGGCTCAACGGACAGTAGCGACTACGCCGCCATGATCAACCTCATCAGTACCGTTCCATCACGCGAAAAAATTCTGCAACAAACGCATGCAAATTTGCATTTATACGGCAAAGAAGAACGCACAGGCAGAAAACTAGGTCATATTAATATCTGTACAAGCGATGAAGCAACCTTCAATAAAGAAATTGGAGCACTACAAAACATTGTAAATTCCGGATAGGTTAACCGGGCACAGCTAAAATATGTAGTCGATTTTTACGTCAAACATGTCCTATATTGATTGGTTTTTTACCCAGAATTTCTTCCATCTGTTCAACCTGAACTAATCAGTTAAACCTGCGAAGTATTTCGCGAGCAGTCAAACTCTCGATCATTCGCACAGCTTTCTTAACGCTATACACCAGCAGCGATTGGACTAAAAAATGAACATGGTCTTCATCTGTGCCAATCGCTAAAAACCTCAACTCATATCTCAGCTCAATTTCGAGGCAAATAGCCTTCAGCTCCTGATCTACCTCATCCGTAAATACCACTCTTCAATATTTTTCGGGAAAAACCAAATGGTACATGAGTACTGTTACGTTATAGCTTTTATGAAAATATTCGCTCATCTGCCAATAATCGCAGCAAGCTGCGGGGAATTAAATTCAAAAAGATTAAAATATAGCCACATCCGTCGCAAGTGTAACTTACGATTTCTTTCGGGTTGTGGGTATCTAGCCGAATCGCCGCACTGCGGAATTAGCTATGCTGAGGATGGCGACTGAAGTGAGCAGCAAGGCCAATTTCAGTACAGTCTCAAATTATTCGACTCTGCTGTCAATCTGCACCTAACTTATCGAAGTATTTTTCCGTGAATCCTGTTTTTATATACAGTACAGCTATCAATCTAACGAGAAGGGGTAAAAAGGTTATTTTTCCGCTGCCAAACGTCGCTTGGCAATGGCTACAATGCCTGTGTCTTCTACAGCCTGTCTGATCTCGCCAAAATCCAGCACAAAAAGACGATGTGTATTTTCGGCACCCAAACCACCAAACAGACTTTCAGCTTTGCTTAAGGCGCTACGACAGGCGCGATGACCCGGCGTTTCTTTATTTTTCGGGCATGCAAAAGAACCGTCTTTTCTGCTGAAAAGTAATGGCTCAGTGCCAAAATAAACCACCACATTAGTACCATCCGTCCATAATACTTCACTGTCAGCAGGTACCTCTCGTATACTGCCCACTGCTTTTGCAAAGACCTTGGCATCAAAAGAGTCGTACATTACCCGCCAGCGCCTGTTGGTCCTTTCAAGCAAATAGGCATAACCAGAACCCGCAGCCCCTGCGGTTTCTGTAATAGTATAAGCTGGATTTGTTGCACTGGCAGTCACTGCAATGTGAATACCATTGGAATAATCCTGTAATCCAACGGATTGAGTCGTCTTACAGGCAGATAATAATAAAATAGCCAACAAGACAAAATACACCGGTTTTTTAAATGCCGACATCAACACAGCCAACCGCTCCTCCTTACCCTTAAACAAAAATTATTGCGCCGCAGCCTTCAAAGCCAAACGAATCAATTCTTCACTGGTCAGGCCATCGCTTTCCAGCTGGCTCACCATACGGCTTGCTTCCTGTGGTTTGTAGCCCAATGACACCAGTGCGCTGATGGCATCTTTCAGCGCATCGCTGGCAGGAACAGCGCGGTTTGTCGAAATGCCTGTTGTCAATGTCGTACCCTGCCAATCTTTGAGACGATCTTTTAATTCCACCACCAGACGCTCGGCGGTCTTTTTGCCAACGCCCGGCAGCCGGGTGAGCAAGGCCGAATCACCCTTTTGTACACAACCCGCAAATTCATCTGCCGACATGCCGGAAAGAATGGCCAGCGCCAGTTTGGGGCCGACACCGGAAACCTTGATCAAGGTACGAAACAGTAAACGATCCTGTTCACGCAAAAAACCGTATAACACATGCGCGTCTTCACGCACGGCAAGATGTGTGTGCAGGGTGATTTCGTTACCTGTTTCAGGTAACTCATAAAATGTGGTCATAGGAGCGGAAATTTCGTAACCCACACCACCCACATCTAACAATAATTGAGGAGGCTTTTTTTCCAGCAGAACACCGTGCAATCGACCGATCATATTTTTTCCATTTTTTTACACAAGCAGGGTTATTTTTTATCCAAATGCATTTGCAGTGATGTCGCTAATTGTTTTGCCACAAGCCGGGTATTGCCGTGACACAACGCGGCTGCCAATGCGTCAGCAGCATCGGCCTGTGGATTACCCGGCAGGTTAAGCAACACCCGCACCATGTGCTGCACCTGTTCTTTGGCGGCATTGCCCTTGCCCACCACCGATTGCTTTATCTCGGCAGGGGTATATTCATGAACAGGCACATCACGAGTAATCACTGCGCAAATGGCCGCACCGCGCGCCTGCCCCAGCTTAAGTGCGGAGTCTGCATTGCGATGCATAAACACTTTTTCGATGGACATTTCACCGGGCTGGTGAATCTGCACCAACTCGGAAACCCCTTCAAAAATGACGCCAAGGCGCTCCGCCCAGGTTTCGCCTGTTACACGAATGCAGCCACTGGTCACATAGCGTGCGCTGCGTCCATCGCTTTCAATGATACCAAAGCCAGTGAAACGTGAGCCGGGATCAATGCCGAGAATACGCATCATGATGATGGAAAAAAGGGGCGGAAACCGGCTTTCATCTCTATCCAGCCAGCTTCTGCATCACTTCATCAGAAAAATCAGCGTTGGTAAACACATTTTGCACGTCATCGAGGTCTTCCAGCATGTCGATGAGCCGCATCACTTTTTCCGCATCCTCTAATTCCAGGTCCACCGAGGTCGCGGCCTGCTGAGTGACCTCGGCATTGTCAGGCTCATACCCGGCGGTGATCATAGCCTCTTTCACTGGCACCAGTTCTTCCCAGGGAGTCAACACGTCGATACTGCCATCGTCATTAGTCACAATATCATCAGCACCAGCTTCCAACGCGGCTTCCATAATCGCGTCTTCGTCTACCCCTGCGGCATAACTGATCATGCCCATTTTGCTGAACAGATACGCCACAGAGCCATCGGTGCCCAAATTGCCTCCACTTTTGGTAAAGGCGTGCCGCACCTCGGAGACCGTGCGATTACGGTTGTCGGTGAGACAATCCACCATCACCGCCACACCACTAGGGCCATATCCTTCGTAGCGGATTTCATCGTAGTTTTCACCCTCACCGGCACCGGCACCCCGTTTAATGGCATTTTCCACGGTGTCCTTTTTCATATTGGCGCTCAGCGCCTTGGACACCGCATCACGCAGGCGTGGATTGCTGTCTGAATCCGGGCCACCGGTACGAGCAGCGACCACTATTTCACGGATCAGCTTGGTGAAAATTTTACCGCGCTTGGCATCCTGAGCAGCCTTGCGGTGTTTGATATTGGCCCATTTACTGTGTCCTGCCATGATTACCCCGGTTTGCGTTGGTGAATGGCCGCCAGTTTATCATCATGGTTTTCCCGGCGCACTCTGCGCGCCCCCCTGCTTTAACAAAAGCAGCATGTATCCATAGCGATTGCCCCCACATTTCATCCATATAACCAGAGTACTGCAACTAATGATTCACCAGTAATTTCCGCAACGGGTATAACACCTCTTTTTATTAAAAAATTATTTTCAATAAAAAAAGGATACAAGAAAGGCTAAATGATCCTGATTAGCTATGCTACAATGATATACATTGTATATCATTGTAGGTTGACACATGAAAGCCAAATTATCACCTTGGGGCAATAGCCAAGGCATTCGCCTCCCCTCCTCTATTACCGACCATTTAAACGTTAAACCCGGTGACGAGTTGAATTTTAAAGTCACCGAAAACGGCGTGGAACTATTAAAAAAAAGTAGCTCTGAGCAAACCGTTAAAAAATTAGCCAAAGAAATAATAGAAAGCAGGATGGCAAAAAGTAAGCCTGTTTCAATAGCGTCAGATCCTTATACGGAGGGAAATGTTAATTATATAGTTATCTCTGTAGATCCCTGCAAGCCCATTATTAGAGAGGTTGCCAAAGGTACAGCAAATGCTTACCTTACCTTGGTAGATGCCAAGGAAGCGGCTAGAGATATTATCCAGAACACTATCAATAGCGCTAAAAAATCGCTTGCAGATCTGCGCCAAGTGGGAGTTGAGAAAATTAATTTTATTCAAATGTAAAAACGGGAAAGAAAAATGCAACAGCAATTAGAAAACTTAAAAGAGTCTTATAAGCTATCCAGCCAGCAAGTCGAAGATGCTGTTAACCCTCTGGAAGTAGCTGCTCTTTTTGAAGAAAATCAGGTTAGTTATGTATTAATAGGTGGCCATATGCTGTCGTATTACACTGGCACAGCAAGAGCCACAGTAGACGTTGACTTTATTATTGGCGGTTCGGATTTTGAGCGCGCCTCCACGATGATTGATAAAGCTTATAATCAATTTAAGCAAAACGATAAAATTTACCACATCACTTACGACACAAAAAAAAACATTAACACCGATAGAGAACGGATCGATTTGATTAAAGACGGCTTTCCACTTTTTGGTAAAATCGTGCGTCAGTATTGCATTACAATACGCAAAAATAAACACGTTATTAAAATACCCACAATTGAGGCTGCCATCGCTCTTAAGTTTGCCGCATCCATATCGCCTAATCGCGGCGATCAAAACAAACCTATAGATAATGCCGATTTAATGCGACTAATCATCTCTACAAATAAATTTAACGACAAAGTACTAATGGAACTGGGTGAATTAATTTACACCACTGGCGGAAAAGAATTGGTTAAAACAGTCGTTGATATTAAGGCGGGCGCGCAAGTTAATTTATAAGTTTAAAAACCACCCAAAAAATAATCGTCGCATAATATACACCCATAGCATTTAAGATTTAAATCTCAATCGTTATGGGTGTATATGCT
Source organism: Gammaproteobacteria bacterium (assembly GCA_021648485.1). Taxonomy (GTDB): domain Bacteria; phylum Pseudomonadota; class Gammaproteobacteria; order SZUA-152; family SZUA-152; genus SZUA-152. The sequence continues at coordinate 25,321 of JAKISS010000031.1, read as the reverse complement.
GGGTTCAGCTATTAATATTTGCCGGTAATCTCAAAGAATCCATGCCCAAAGATTCGCCTTTTCAGCTCACCGATTATATCGAACTCGTTGACCAAACAGGCAAAACGCTCAGGGAAAACAGGTGAACATATTTCCCCAAAAAAACATTCAAAACACTCTCATAACAGCAGATGGTTTCAGATAATTGGCTGTGCCTTTCTTAAGATAAGTGTCCTTTTATTTTTTCACCCATACAACCGGGGTACCGCAGCCAGTAATTTTTGCGTATACGCTTCTTGTGGAGAATGACAAATATCATCTGTCAAACCCTGTTCAACAATTTTCCCTTCGTTCATTACCACCATACGGTCACTGACATATTCCACAACACCAATATCATGCGTAATAAAGAGCAATGAAAGCTGTCGTTCAGCGCGCAGATCCAACAGCATTTGCAGAATTTCCGATTGCACAGACACATCAAGGGCACTGGTCACTTCATCGCACACAATAAATTTCGGATTGAGAACCAGAGCACGAGCAATGCCAATTCGCTGACGCTGCCCGCCGGAAAATTCATGTGGATAACGCCACAAATGCGCGTCCGACAACTGTACACGGATTAACATCTGTCGCGCCAGATCAAGGCGCTCTTCCTGGTTTGAGCCAATGCCATGTACCGCCATTGGTTCAGTCAGGGTGGTCGCAATATTCAACCGGGGATTCAATGATGACATGGGGTCTTGAAAAATCATTTGCATTTTCGTGCGAAACGGCTTCATTTCACGACGTTTTAGCGGCACGATATTCGTCCCCGTAAAATAAATCTCCCCGTCTGTGGGTTCGATTAAACGCAACAATGCCCGCCCTAACGTGGTTTTACCGCAACCGGACTCCCCTACCAGGGCAACAATTTCACCATCGTTGATGGTTAAATCAATATCATCCACCGCTTTTACATAACTTGCCGTTCGTGCCCATACGCCTTTTTTAACGGGAAAATGAACCTTTAATCCTTTTGCCACAAGTATGGGCTTATCCTCAACAATGGCGCGCGTATATTGACCTCCCTCCCCGGCCTCAGTACGCACACGAATCATGTTTTCGGGTAAAGCCGCCAGCAGTTCTTTGGTATAATCATGCGTGGGCTGTTTTAAAACCTGCTGCAAACTACCCGCTTCGACAATCAGTCCATTACGCATTACAGCCACTTTGTGCGCCATTTTCGCAACGACACCAAAGTCATGAGTAATAAACAAAATCCCCATGCCTCTGCGTTCCTGAAGTTCTTTCATCAAGCGTAGAATTTCTGCTTGCACGGTAACATCCAGCGCCGTTGTTGGTTCATCAGCAATCAACAGGTCAGGCTCACATGCCATTGCCATGGCAATCATCACTCGTTGACGCTGCCCACCGGACAAACGATGAGGATATTCATCGACACGCTGTTCCGGATCTGGAATCTGTACCTGCGCCAAAGCGTCAATAGCACGCTGTCTGGCGCTATCGTCATCCAGTTCCGGCCAGTGCAATTGTAATGCTTCAATGATCTGATCTCCTATTGTGTAAACAGGATTCAGTGATGTCATGGGCTCCTGAAAAATCATGGCAATGCGGGCACCACGAATATCACGTTGAGGATGCTTAGCCAGATCCAGCATATTGACCTGTTCCTGCGTGCCATCGTTATGCCGGTAATCAAACCAGATCTGGCCCTCTGGATGCTGACAGATTTCTTTGGGAATAAGCTGAATGATTGAAAGCGCGGTAATCGATTTGCCACTGCCGGATTCTCCCACCAGACAAAACGTCTCGCCTTTTTCAATATTAAATGAAATACCATCAACGGCCCGAACCACTTCCGTGCCAGAGTTTAAATACGTTTTTAGGTTTTTGACGGTTAACAACATTATTCAGATCTTGCGTTTCAGGTGAGGGTCAATCGCATCGCGCATCGATTCGCCAATCAGGTTATAGGCAAATACCGTTAAGAATATCGCGCCACCCGGAAAAGCGGCCATCCACCAGTTAAAGGTAGAAGACTGTACAGACTGGTTTAACATCTGTCCCCATGACGGATTATCAACCAACCCCAACCCCAGAAAGCTTAACGTCGCCTCTGCAAGAATGGCTGAAGCCACACCGAAACTGGCCGCAACTAAAATCGGTGCCATACCGTTGGGCAGCATATGGCGAAACAAAATAGATCGCAGCGGCAAACCACAGACAATGGCTGCCTGCACAAATTCCTGCTGCCGTAAACGCAAAAACTCGGCGCGCACATACCGGGCATAACCCGGCCAGCCGGTTATGCCGATAATGATCATCATCACGTATAAACTGCGCTCAAAAAAAGCCACAAAAATCAGCAATAAAAACAGAGTGGGCACTGCTTCAAATATCTCCACCAGGCGCATGCCGATCATGTCCACGATACCGGAAAAATAACCCATCAAGCCGCCCAGAATAACCCCAATAAACAGCGCAATCCCCGTCGCAATAAAGCCAATGGCCAATGCAATGCGTGAGGCATGTATCATCCGGCTTAACACATCTGCACCATTCTCTTCAGTTCCCATAAGATGAACACGATGCTCATCACTTAAAGGGGCTTCCAGTCCGGTATCGCCTTGTTCCCGTATATAATCTTTGGGTGAATACGGAATGGGTGCGCGAATAATCCAGTCATAATTTTCAGCCGCTTCGTTAACACGATACTGTTCGTAAACCGTCAACTGGAGCGGATTAACAAAAATAACACTTAATAATGCAATACCACCGCCAACAACCGCCAGAACCGCGATATTTTTTGTGAAGGATAAGTGAAGAAAATAGAGCACAACAACACAAATAAACACACCCAGTATCGTCACATCCCCTGACGTTAAAAAACGCAGTGCAGGGCTGCTGATCTCACCATTAATACTGAGCAATAAAGGGTGAGAATTTGCCAAGAACGGAGCAAAAACAGCAGCAAAGGCAATAATTGCAATCCAGGTCAGTCCCAGTTTTGCACCCACACGGGAAAACACATCGCGCATCACTTTTTTGGCATAACCGGCTTCAGCAGGCCGGATATTTGACGCATCAATACTACTCATAACTCACTCTCGGATCGGCAATGGCATAACAAAGATCTGCAATCAGATAGCTTAACAGCGTTAACAACCCGCTGATCAATGTAATCGACAACACCAGCTCCCTGTCCCGGCCTTTCACCGCTTCAACAGCCAGCTTACCCATGCCGTCGATACTGAAAATACTTTCAACAATCACCGAACCACCCAGCAAACTTGGCAACAGACTGGCAGAAACGGTAATCAGGGGCAGTAGACTATTACGAAAAACGTGTCGCCATAATACATCCTTGTCACTGACACCTTTGGCTCTGGCGGTTCGTGCATAATCAGAGAGTAAATTCTCCAACATGGCGGTGCGTGTTAATTTTGATAAAAAGGCAAAACCACCATAGGTTAAACAAAGTACGGGCAAGACAAGATGCCATGCACGGTCAAGTAAAAACCCCCGAATAAACGGTCCTTCCTGAAAATAGGCCGCGACAATAAAACCAATGCCTAACCCGACCAAGCCCATAAAAAAGACCCGCATCACCGAATATTGTGCATAGGCCACAGCACCAAACAACGCTGCTGCAAGCGAAATCAACATCAGGTAGGTTATCACTCCCTGCTCTTTTTCCGGCAAGGCATCCGCCATAAAAAAACCGGCAACCAAACCCACAACCGCGAAACAGGCCGCTCGTGCATGGGGTTTACTCCAACGACTCATCCAGATAAAAAATGCCGTAGCAAACAAAACAGAAAGCATCAGTATGAGAACATCCGACAACGACCCCCAATGCGGCAAAAACACCATATCCAGCGCCACCCGGTCATTGAGCCCTGACGTAGGAAACCAACGCCAATACTGATCACTCGCAAAAAAACCAATCAACAATACACCCGTCAACATGGTTGGAATCGACCATAAACCCAGCATCGTGGCACTGGAGCCTACATCAAAAACCTGCCCTCTTTGGGTCGCGGCACGCACACCAATAGCAACTGCAATAATGTAAATAATGGGTATCGAAATAATATTCAGCAGCGCGGTAATAGGCACTCTTTCAGCAATCAAATCAGTAACAGGTCGCCCATAGCGAAAGCTCATGCCCAGATAGGACCCCTTAAACAGGGAAAAGCCATCCAGCTCCCCTGCATCATCAAAAGTAAAACCCACAGGAGAGACGTTATTTAACCATCGTAAATATTGAATATGTGCGGGAGAATCCAGGCCATAGAGTTTATTATAATAATCCTCCAGTGCCTTTTTGGCTTGTGGGTCCAGGTTCTGACCTTCAACCAGACTTTGCGTACTGATGCCCCCCGGGGCTGAGGCCATGACAATAAAAACAACCAATGTAATGCCCAGCAAAGTGGGAATCATCAACAAAAGCCGACGTATAATATAGGTAGACATCTAGGTTATTCACCAATACTTAACGGGAGTATTTTTGTTGTGTTTTCGGCACATACCACTCAACCGGTACCGCAGCACTGTTTAAACCCATTTTGGTAATAGTGACGTTCTTCATGCGTTTATCAATAAAGGCCATCGTTTGACGACGCATTAAAAAAGTATAGGGCTGATCCTGAAACATAATATTTTCAGCCTGCTGCCATATCGGCATACGTTTTTCTTCATCGACGGTGGCACGCGCCTGATCAATTAATGTATCCAGCTCCGGGTTTTTATAATGGATAAAGTTATCACCATTATTTTCGACCTGTTTACCATGAAACATCTGATAAATATCGGTTTCTATGCCACTGGACCAGCCCAGAGAAATCGCATCAAAATCCCGCTTGCCCAACAAATCCAGCATCACTGACCATTCCGTCGCCTTGGGTTTCATCAAAATGCCCGCACTCGCATAAAGATCCTTTAAAAACAGAACAATGCGTTTTGTATCTTCATTACCTTGAAAATAAACCAGCTCAAACTCAAAGGGTGTACCGGATTGATCTTCGATGATGCCGTCACCGTTCGTGTCCCGATAACCTGCTTCAGCCAGCAGTTGTTGCGCCTTTTTCAGATCAAATTTTCTGGGACTGAGTGCCGGGTCATGTTGTTTGCTTCTTGGGTTAAAGGGACTTATTGCTATTTCACCATAACCCAACATGATTTCATCGATAATGCGTTGTCTGTCGGTAAGATAAGTCATTGCCTGACGCACTCTTTTATCCGCAAAGCGCGTTACTTTTCCTGACCTGTTCTGATTCCAGCCAATATAACTGTAGCCCGCAGAAGGACTCATGTATTCAAAATGCCGGGTGCGCTTGATCAGCTCATCGTCTTTCAGCAGGTTTTGATATTCCCTGGGTCTTGCACTGTAAACATCAATTTCTCCATTACGGAAAGTGGTCAACCGGGCGCTGTCGTTTTCAATCACTTTCCATAAAATCCGGTCAAAAGAGGGTTGTACTGTCCCCCAGTACCGGGGATTCCGGTCCACCTCAACCAGTCCCTGGTCTGGCGTCCAGCCTTTGGGGTCAGCCAAACGATATGGCCCTGAGCCCAATAGCAAACCCTTTGACTGGTTAAATTCTTCTGCTTTATCCAGATAGGGTTCATAAAAATGTCGGGCCAGTATCGACATACCCCCGGCCAAAGACAGTGCGTTAAAATAGGGTTCCTTGTATTTGAACTCAACCGTAAATTTGTCTAAAGCAATCACACTCTCAATTTTCTCAAAATAAGCCCGGCTGCGCGGTGCCGCGATGCGCTCATCCATAATAAATTGATAGCTGAATGCCACATCTTCAGCATTCAATGGTGTCCCATCTGAAAAACTGACATCTTCACGTAAATTAAAGGTAAACGTTAAACCATCCTCATGCATCTGCCAGTCTTTGGCGATCAAACCCACCCACTCCAGAGTATCCGGGTCACGCGTTAACAATGACTCCAGTACATAAGACTGAATATTGGCGGAATAAACATCCTGGGAAATCAGGGGAGTAATGGTTTTCAACCCCGTGGCGATAGCTTGCACATACCAGTCCCCTTCCTGGTAGTCATCTTGCTGCGTTGCCAGGATGGCACGACGAAAAGCATCAGAGGTTTTCTTGTCAGAGTTTGTTTTGATGCCCGCATTTTGAGGTGCGGAAGCAACAGCAACCTGACCGTTACGCAGATCTTTCTCAATATTACGCAACAGCCCATGCACCTGTCTTAGATCCTTGGCCTGCTCGTCCATCAAGCGCTGCATCTGGGCCATTTTACTCCATTGCCGGTCTACCATGTACATAGACAGCAACATGATGACCATCAACACAACCAGAAATGAAAATAACGAAAAATCCTTGATAGAAAAATGACGACCCATCGTATCGGCTTACCCTGTTATTGAAATATGCAACTTAAATGTGAATTAAGCGTATCCTTAAGCAGCGCCAAGCATAATGGGGATTTCCCGCAGGGACAAGGACTGTGCGCAGAGCAAGCACTGTGGGGTATAAATCACCTTGCAAGACTGATACACCGCCAAGACTACACAGTTTTGTACAAGGAGAAAGTGGGGCTTATTTCTGCGGGATCACCGTCGGCGGATGAATGACCTCGTTGATTGCAGAATAATCTGTATCTGCCAGCCCCTTGGCCAAAGCAATAGCCACGGTATCACGCACTCCTTGCAAACAGGCCGCAGTGAGACCATGTTCGTCTGCGGCATCAAGAAACAGATCCGTATCTTTCAGCAAATGACGGGTGGGGAAATTGGGGTTGTCATAATCCCGATCCAGCATACGCAACAGTTTTTTGTCAAACGTGGGTGCATACAAAGCTGAGTCACGCAGCATATCCATGAATAACTCAACGCGCACACCTTCCTTCTGGATGAGCCCAAGACTGAGACTGAAACTGGCAGTGAGCCCGGCAATAAGCTGATTAAAAGCCAGTTTCATGGCTGCGGCCTGCCCCACCGGGCCCACATGTACCGGATTTTCACCAAACACTGACAGCAGAGGTTGAAAGCGCTCAAACTGTACCGGTGTCGCACCGACCATTAACAACAAGCTACCTTTTTTCGCCTCAGGAATACTGCCCAACACCGGTGCTTCCAGGTATTGTGCGCCATGGGCGATGGCGGCATCCTCCAATCCACGGCTGTGCGACGGACCAATCGTTGCCATTTGCAAAATGGTTTTTCCCGCCAGCAAACTGGCTCGCTCCGCAGGAAATAATACTTCCTGAATCGCTCGCTGATCTGTCAGCCAGGTCACGAGCACCTCAGCAGACCGCACCGCTTGCGCGGGTGTTTCTGCGGCCAATGCACCTTTGGCCACTAGCGGTTCCAGTTTCTCCGGGCTTCGGTTCCACACCACCACCTTGTAACCGGCATCCAGCAACCGTTCGGTCAGTGGCGCACCCATAAGGCCCGTGCCAAATAAAGCAATTTTTGTTTGTTTATTCCAGCTCATAAGCTGCATTTAACCACGATTTTCTGTGGATAAACAACGACTGCAGTGCTGTGCAACGGATCGTACCCGCACAAAGCCCGGCACACTATGATTCCCCGGGCTTGATCAAATCCTCCAAAATACACGGTTTTTCGATACCGTAACCCTGCGCATAATCCACTCCCAGCTCTTTCAGCAAGGCCAGTATTTCATCATTCTCGACAAATTCGGCAATGACTTTTTTACCCATAAAATGGCCGATTTCACAAATGGACTTAACCACAGCATAGTCACTGGGGTTATTCACCATGTCTTTGACAAAAGCACCGTCTATTTTCAGATAATCCACCGGCAAATTTTTCAGATAAGCGTAAGACGACATGCCCGTACCAAAATCATCCAGAGAAAATGAACAGCCCGTCGCCTTCACTTCCCCAATAAAGTCAACCGCATCAGAAATATTCGCCACACCCGTGGTCTCAGTAACCTCAAAACTGATTTTTTCCACCGGCACCCCGGACTCACGAATTTGCGCTAATAAAAAAGCCAGAAAACTTTCATCATTTAACGAGCGCCCGGAAAGATTGATCGAAAACATATCAATCCTGTCTGCCAGAGACTGATGATGTTCAGTAATCCAGCGAAAAGCATTTTTAATCACCCAGCGATCAACATCAGGCATGCGCTTATAACGCTCAGCAGCTTCGATAAATTCCGGTGTGGAAATATCGCCACCATTCAAATCCCACACGCCCAGCAAAATTTCGTAATGATCTTTTATGCCACTGTCAGCATCAATGGGCACAATGCGCTGACAACGTAAATACAGGGTATCTTCATCCAGAATACGATCAATTTCCGCAGCCCACTTCATCGCCTTGCTGCGCCGTAATAATCCCGTATGATTCGCGCTGTAAAGCTGTATGCGATTGCCGCCCATTTCTTTAGCCACACCACAACTGGACTCGGCAGCCTGCAATAATTCATTGGCTGCTTCACTGCGCTGGGAGATAGGTACCAGCCCCATACTAAAACCAATAGACAAGCGTTTATTTTCCCATTGCAAACGATAGTCCTGAATTAACTCCATCATTTCTTCCATAAAATCCAATGCATCATCTAATACGCAATTTTTCAGCAGCAAGCCAAATTCATCACTACCAAGCCGTGCCAACACCCAGTTTTCTTTGAGCTGCCCGGACAGTAAAACTGAGATTTCTTTCAGCAGTTTGTCTCCACCTTCATATCCGCAGGCACTGTTAATCACATTAAACTGATCCAGGTCAATAAAACACACCGCATGCCGAGATTTATTTTCTTTTGCTAAAGACAATACTTCGTTCAATCGTTTTTCAAATTCACGCCGACTGATCAATCCCGTCAATTGATCGTGTGTTGATTGATGTAAAAGCTGTTGGTGAAGATCTTGCAACATAGCATATTGCGCTCTGTCCACAGCAGGTTCATTAACACCATTCAATACCACAGCAGAACCTGCACGCAACCCCTTCGCCAACTCAGCCAGATGCAGCACAAGATCTTTTGCACCCAACACATTGGCAAAAACAATACGTTGAGTCTTATGCGCTTTCCACGCAATACGCAAACGTTTTGGCTCGGCAGAATCAGCACCAAACACCACCCAGTCCCCTTCCTGCAAACGATCCGCACGCTTAATCCACATTGCCTGTTCTTCGTTACTCACATCATCCCAGGCAACATCCGGCACCAACACATTTTCATCACCTGCGCACAGCAAAGCCTCTTCTTCCTGCTGAAAAGTTTCAATCAGTTTTTGTAAATTGGTATTGTATGATTTGTCTTGCACATTAAGCAGCAAATCAAGCTGGTGCATCGCTCTCGCAAACACGTCTGTGGAACCATCAAATTCTTCATTGACCAGACTTACAATCCAGTCCAGTGCCTTTTTCACCGCAGGCTGATCCGCTTTCTCAGATTCATCCACCAACATTTCCAGTTGTGCCACTTTATTAATGACCTGACGTACCAGGTGCGAGCGATCGGTAAACAAAGCATCGTCATCAACGGCAATTTTTAATACCGGCAATTCAAGCTGTGCAATCCAGTTGCGAATTTTTTCCGACACCTGCAAGTCCGTCGACATCCAGTGAAAAATATTACTGGCCACATCAATAATACGACTCTCACGCACACCGATATATTTTTCATTACTCCCCGCACGTTTACCCAATACTTTCATGACTTCTGATTTAAAGTCACGAATCTCATTTTTATCGGCAACCGTACTCAAAGCAGGTTCAACCAAAGACAGGGCAGCTTGCACTTCATCACGGCTGTAATCCCTGTCAACACCTTCACCGGAAGAATCAGCTTGCTTATCAGGCTTTATGAAAAATGCCTCTGCCGAGGTTTTACCTGTCGCAAGATCAGCAGCTGTTTTATCGCCCAATTGTTGGCTTAACTGTTGTTGCAGGGTTTTTAGTTCACCCACCAACTGATACAAATCCTGACCGGAACGTACGCCATCTTTTTCTACAGATTCTGTTTGTGGTTCTGGCTCCGGTTTATCCGTTTTACCTGACCCCGTTTCGGAAACATCTTCTTCGTCTGCTTTTGGTTCTTCTTTTGCAACCTGCGATGTCGGCGTCGAATAATGAATAACCGGCATCACATCATTATCGATAAAATACTGGTTTATTTTTTTGTACAGACCATGTAAAGATTCCAACAACACATTTCTGAACACTTTGTAACAAGCCAGATTAACCTTGTGACGAAGATCCAGCGGCTTCAATGCATCATGAAACAAGCGGGAAAACAATGCCGGGCCGTAAGGATTGTTAACTCGTTTAATTTCTGCTGCATATAACAAACTTAACCGTTTTTCCATTTCCGTCAGCACCTCTTTATTGCGCGACTCAACAGAATCTACCGTAGCCGTATCCGCCAGCCAATCATCAAACACCTCATCATCCACAATGGACAACGCATTAACCGTAACCATACCGTCGTCACTGTCCACAAACTGAGGAACCGCTGGCGAATAACATGAAAGCTGCACTTCAAGCGACGCAAGAAAATCCTTACCCAGCGTGTCTTTCGCATTATTCAGTATCTTCAAGGCATCAAAATAGGCATTCTGTTCAGCAATATCATGGGATGCCTTGGAAACTTCAATCAGATAATCCACAACATCATCATGAAACCGAGCCACCAGACTATCAGCTGTATCATTGACCATCTGATTGCAATGCTCGATGATTTCGCTTGTTTTTTTGCCATTAAACGTTTCGCTATTTAAAGATACCGGGCAACGCCCGCTGTCACATTGCTCATCATTTTTTTTACGCCAGGATTGGGCATAATCCAGAAAAGTTTGCAATACACCCAGATCAGGATTTATAAAACGCAGGGCAAGTCCATCACCCTGTTTACGCACCACCTGTGCGGAAAATGTCAAAGGATTGCTGTTCTCGCTACCCGGCACCGAGCACTCAATACTGACCTGGTTGTGTATTTCCGGTGAACACAGATGCGCGACTCGGGCACTCTCTGTGGCCTGTTCAAACACCAGATACATGCCCCCGACACAAAAATCCCGTATCACACAGTCCCGCGCCACGGCCTCCTGGGAATTAATCCGCGCACGCAAATTAACCGGATAGCGCTCATACGCACGTCGCTCCCTGCCATTAATCACCGGATTCTCTATCAAACTCGATCCTTCGTCATACTCTTGCGTATTTTTATTTTCAATTGGCTTCATTATTTATAAATACAACAAGTTATGAACTCTAGTCACCCACATCACCAAGACATGGGAAGTCTCCTTCCACTATCGGCAAGCAACCGGTAATCTTTGACTGCCCCCCCATTCCGCGCGCTGAAAAGAATTTCCCTGCTGGTATCGCCAAATACATTAGGGTTTGCTAATATTGATATACAAAGCTGAATACCAACGGGAGTTTATTATGGCCATCGATAAAATTGTTTTCGCCTTTGCGGGCATTGTCATCATGAGCAGCCTGGCACTGTCACAATTACATTCCATCAACTGGCTATGGCTGACCGCCTTTGTGGGAGCCAACATGTTTCAGGCTGCGTTTACCGGGTTTTGTCCGCTGGCCTTCATCCTGAAAAAAACAGGTGCAAAACCGGGTCAGGCTTTTAAGTAAAAATCCTGTTGTTAGTGCATCACATATCAGTGGGGGTCTAACCTTGTTCGTTAGACAAGCCCATTGGTTGGCATATGAATTTGTTATGCTGAAGCATCTGAATCAGTCGTTTACTGTTGGGATGCAAGAAACCAAAATTCCGCGTGCGCTGAAAACGTTGTAAATTTATGTACGCACATCCTTGATACACATGGCTTTTCCATCATTTCTCATTTCCACATCAAATAATTCACTGGCTCTTATCAAATCACCCAGTTTTTTGTAACCATAATTGATGGATGAGAAAGAACTGTTGTTGGATATATAGTGGCCGACTCTGCTCATGTCTGCCCAGCCATCATCATCGGATGTTTGTTCAACAGCGGTTCTCAGCAATCTGACGAGTGCAGTATCTTTTCTGAGTTCCTTTTTACTTTTCTTGACGGGCTGTTGAGGGTTGTCTGTTTTCTCTTCTTCTGCTGAAGCAAGATTTTCTGTGTAAATAAATGGCGAGCAGGCATCAACAAATGGCTTGGGTGTTTTCTTTTCTCCAAACCCATAAACAGGCAATCCACTTTCCAGTATTCTCAATACAAGGGGGGTAAAGTCACTGTCGCTTGTCATCAATGCAAATGCATCAACATTTTTGCTGTAAAGCAAATCCATGGCATCAATAATCATTGCGGCATCTGTCGCATTCTTTCCTTTTGTGTATGCGAATTGTTGCATGGGTCTGATTGCGTAAGGATGTAACCTGTCTATCCAGCCGGATAATGACGGGTTATTCCAGTCTCCATGTGCATGACGAATATTCACCATGCCATATTTTGCGAGTTCTTCGAGAACACCTTCAATGGAGTTATGACTCACATTGTCACAATCAATAAGAAGTGCTATCCGTTTCCGTTCTGCCACGGGAAGTCCACCTGAAGTTATAATCGGTTAAAAAAAGCCAGATGAATTATGGTGATACATCAAGCATGCGATTCAGTGCCAGCAGGGCATGCCCGGCCTCGGTCTGCGGCACGGTAATCTGGTTTACTACCCTGCCCTCCAGTAAATTCTCCAAAACCCATAACAGGCTCGACGGCCCGATACGGTACATGGTGGAGCACATGCTCACGGTACTGGACATGAAATGTACATTTTTACCTTCGTGTTTGAATTGCTCGTGCAGTCGATTAACCAGGTTCAGTTCAGTGCCCACCAGCCAGCGGGTACCGGGCTCGGCATCACGAATAGTATTGATGATATATTCGGTGGATCCCACATAATCCGATTTCTGACACACCTCGAAGGAGGATTCCGGGTGGGAAATCACCTTTGTTTCAGGGTGTTTTTCTTTGAACTCATCGATATATTCGGGTTTGAACAACTGATGCACCGAACAATATCCCTTCCACAAAATAATTTTGGCTTTTTTGATCTGTTCCGGGGTCAGGCCGCCTAATGGTAAGTCGTAATCCCACACCACCATCTGATCCAACGGGATATCCATGCTGAAACCCGTGTTGCGACCCAGGTGCTGATCCGGGAAAAACAATATTTTTTCGCGCTGTTTAAAGGCCCATTCCAGCACATGGGGCGCATTGGTGGAGGTGCAAACGATACCGCCGTGGCGACCACAAAACGCCTTTAAATCCGCCGCCGAGTTGATGTAGGTCATGGGGGTAATCTGTTCATCCGGCTCCAGCACGGTAGACAACTCACGCCAGGCACGTTCCACATTGGCAAGATTGGCCATGTCCGCCATGGAGCAACCGGCGGCCAAGTCAGGCAAAATGGCAATCTGTTCGGGACGGGAGACGATGTCCGCCACTTCTGCCATAAAATGCACGCCACAGAATACGATGTACTCGGCTTTGGAATTCGCGGCGCTGCGTGACAGTTTTAGCGAATCACCGCTGACATCGGCATGACGAAAGGTTTCTTCACGCTGATAATGGTGACCAAGAATGATCAGCCGATCACCCAGCGCAGCCTTGGCGGCCACGATACGTTCCTGGATTTCATCTTCACTCATGGTGGTGAAGTTTTGCATTTCTACTTTCAGCAATGTGGAATTTGCGGACATCTGACAATTTCTCGGTTACGTCGGTGAGACGATGGTATCACTTTATATTTGAAGTACAACTCAGAAAGGAAAAACGCCCTGTATTTCGACACCGAAAGGAGTACGAAACGGGTATTTTAGGAAAGGTTGAGCATAGCTATCAAGCTAAGCCCTGCCCGGGAAAAGGGTGGAACTGAGATGTTTATCGATTTTTTTGTTCTGCTCTATTCAACACAAAGTAAAACCGTAGGGTGGAACAAGCGCAGCGGTTCCACCAGCAGGCTAGTTAGGAACAACAAATTGTCTTTGTGCTCACGACGATTGACAAAAAACCGATGGACTGAAACAGGAAAAACCCCCTTATGCAATAACGACTCGTCGGCAAACAGCGATCAAGGTAGAGCTCGATAGCTGATCGAACCTGGAATAATGTCCTTTGCCCGTTTGGTGGAACCGCTACGCTTGTTCCACCCTACCCGGCTTATCCGTACTTTTGGACGGAACCCAGGCGTTTAAGCCTCCTGACAAGCGCTTCATAATACAAGAAGACTGTCATTATAATAGTGCTGAAAATGACATGTTACAAACGCAAAGGTCGCAAAGTTTACTCCTTTTTTTGCGACCTTTGCACCTCAGCGTTAGATTTTATAGCTCGACGGGTTGAGGTTCCTGCTACGCCGCACCCTCCTCTTCCACTTTGGGTTTGCTGCGTAATTTAATACCTAGCTCACGCAACTGCGCATCACTCACATCGGAAGGCGCATTGGTGAGCAAACAGGCGGCAGTCTGCGTTTTGGGAAAGGCCATCACTTCACGAATGCTGGCCGCGCCGGTCATTAACATCACCAGCCGATCCAGACCAAAGGCAATACCACCATGGGGCGGACAACCGTATTTGAGCGCATCCAGCAGAAAACCAAACTTTTCCTGTGCTTCTTCGTCAGAAATGCCCAATTGGCGGAACACCGTCGCTTGTACATCTGCACGATAAATACGCTGCGAGCCACCGCCCACTTCGGTACCATTAAGTACCATGTCGTAGGCACGGGACAGGCAATTACCCGGGTCAGATTCCAGTTTGTCGATATCACTTTCTTTCGGTGCAGTGAAAGGATGGTGCAATGCTGTCCAGCGTTTGCCATCGTGTTCAAACATGGGAAAGTCCACCACCCACAGTGGTTTCCAGCCGTGTTCCACCAGGCCGCGATCATGGCCCAGTTTGACACGCAAGGCACCTAACGCCTCGCTGACAATATTGGCCTTGTCGGCACCGAAGAACACCAGATCACCGTCTTCCGCACCGGTACGCTGCATGATGCCATCGACGGTTTCGTCCGGCAGGAATTTCAAAATCGGGGATTGCAGGCCATCACGACCTTTGGCCCGTTCGTTGACCTTGATATAAGCCAAGCCCTTGGCACCGTAAATACCCACATATTTGGTGTAATCGTCAATTTCTTTACGGCTTAATTCGTTGCCTTTGGGCAGGCGCAGCGCAGTCACTCGCCCATTCGGGTCTTTGGCCGGACCGGCAAATACTTTGAAATCCACGTTTTGCATCAGGTCGGCCACGTCCACCAGCTCCAGCGGAATGCGCAAATCCGGTTTGTCGGAACCAAAACGCTGCATGGCCTCGGCGTAAGACATACGCGGGAAGGGTTTGGGCAGCGGTGCTTCCAGCACATGCGCAAAAATATCGCGCATCATGTCTTCCATCAGCGACATGAGTTCTTCCTCGTCCATAAACGAGGCCTCGATATCCAGCTGGGTGAATTCGGGCTGACGGTCAGCACGCAGGTCTTCGTCACGGAAACAGCGCACGATCTGATAATAGCGGTCCATGCCGGACATCATCAGCAGTTGTTTAAACAACTGTGGCGACTGCGGCAGGGCAAAAAACTGACCAGGATGGGTGCGACTGGGCACTAAATAGTCACGCGCACCTTCTGGCGTAGCGGCGGTGAGCATGGGTGTCTCGATTTCAAGGAAACCCTTTTCATCCAGTGAATGACGCAGTGTGCGGGCGATTTCAGAACGCAGTTTGAGACGTTGAAACATGGCCGGGCGGCGCAGATCAATGTAGCGATAACGCAAACGATGCTCTTCGGAGACCTCGTCATCTTCGATATCCAGCATAAACGGCGGCGTTTCAGCACGATTGAAAATTTCCAGCTCTTTGCCCAGCACCTCTACCATGCCGGTGTGCATATCCGGGTTTTCGGTGCCTTCGGGACGTTTGCGCACACGACCCACAACCTTCAGCACAAATTCATTGCGCACGCTCTCGGCCAGGGCGAAGGCCTCCACAGTATCCGGATCAAACACCACCTGACTGATACCCTCGCGGTCACGCAGATCAATGAAAATCACCCCGCCGTGGTCGCGGCGACGATGCACCCAGCCGCAAAGGGTGACGGTTTCATCGATATTGGATTCGTTAATCTGGCCGCAATAATGACTGCGCATGGTGATTCTGTCCTGTCGGTAGTGACTTAATTTGAGAAAGGCGGGAATGGTACGGATTGGACCACTTCCTTGCAACCCGGGCTTGCATCCGGAGGCAGAAGTAGATGTCAGACATCTATGGCTGGAATCGCTTTAGCTTTATCATCAGCGGAGGCAGGCTTCCACTCCGGCACCATCATTCCGGCAGAGATAATCATCTTCAGGCCATCATCCACATTCATGTCCAGCTCCACCACATCACTGCGTGGCACCATGATAAAAAAACCGGAGGTGGGATTTGGCGTGGTGGGAATAAACACGTTGATCACCTCATGTCCGGTTTTGATCTGGGCTTCACCCTGATTAGTGCTGGACTGAAAAGCCAACGTCCACAAACCTTTGCGCGGATACTCCACCAGCAGCACCTTGCGAAAAGACTGCCCGGAGGAAAATACAGTTTCCAGAATCTGTTTGACGCTGGCATAAATTGTGCGCACCAGCGGGATACGGGAAAGGATATTTTCCCACAACTCCACCAGTTTGCGACCAAACAGATTGGCAACCACCACCCCGGTACCCAGCACGATAATCACCGACAGCACCACGCCCAGGCCTGGCACATGAAAGCCCAGCAAGGTTTCCGGTCGATAGGGTTCAGGCAACCACAACAAGGTCTGGTCCATGATACCCACCAACAATTTGATGACCATTACAGTCACCCCCAGGGGCACCCATATCAACAGACCTGCAATAAGGTAGCGTTTCATTTATGGGTAACCTTCAAAATGACAGGTCATTTAATGGCCGCTGCAACCACCGGAACTGCATCCTCCGGCAGGTTTAGGCTTGGCTTTAGCGCTGTTTTCACTGGGCTTGGCAGAAGATTCATTTTTGGCGACATTTTTTTTATTGCCACCTTTAAAGTCGGTTTCATACCAACCGCCGCCCTTAAGGCGAAACGCTGCGGCCGAAATCAGTTTTTTCAATTCGGGTTTATGACAGACGGGACAATCGATCAAGGGATCGTCACTCATTTTCTGAATGGCTTCCTGGCGATGGCCACAGGCCTTACACTCATATTCGTAAATTGGCATTGCTACATCCTCAAAGCGATCATCAAAAAATATCTGCCCATTATACCTGCCCGTTGGGTCCCGCCGCCAATCTGCCCACACATGTGGAATACTGGTAAACTGCGCACCGTCGTCAACTCAGCAATAAAACCCAATAATAAAATATCAGGCACGAGCGATTCCATGTCCCCCAAAACCACCTTCAACGGCATCAAGATCACCACAGAAAACAAATGCGGCTTCTGCGATGGTGCCAAATGCTGCACCTACATCACCGAAGAACTGGAAACACCGCGTTCCATGCACGACTTCGACCATATGTTGTGGCAGATTTCTCACGAAAATATTCGTATTTATAAAGATGATGACGGCTGGTATCTGCTGGTGGAAACCACCTGTCTGCATCTGCAAAAAGATGGCCGCTGCGGCATTTATGATGACCGTCCGCACGTTTGCCGACAGCACGATAACGATTACTGTGAATTCGATGCCCCGGCCGAAGAGGGC
This sequence comes from Gammaproteobacteria bacterium, assembly GCA_021648485.1. Taxonomy (GTDB): domain Bacteria; phylum Pseudomonadota; class Gammaproteobacteria; order SZUA-152; family SZUA-152; genus SZUA-152. The sequence goes on along the minus strand of JAKISS010000031.1, from coordinate 7,668 downwards.
TTTGACCTGTATTTCCGCGATTTTGATCAGCTGACAAAATATTGCAAAAAACGCTTCAAGGGCTGGAAAAAGCGTTTTCAGAAATTTGAAAAAGAATACGAATAACCCGGCGTTATTTAACGCTCAACAATTTAACGTTCAACAGTGGGTGGCGGCTGATCGGCTGGCGGCATGATATCGGCAAAACTGCGAATCGCAGCAAACTCTCCCACATCCTTGTCCGCTGCCCGGCTATCGGGTTTGTGTACACACAACAGATTACCCATGCCGTATTCCTGCGCCGAACGCAGCACCGGCAAGCTGTCATCCACCAGCAACGTCGTTTCCCGTGCAAATAATTCCACGGTTTGCAGTTTATTCCAAAAACCCGGATCTTCCTTCGGCACGCCGATATCATGAGCACAGATAATCGCATCCAGATGCCCGGCCAGCCGGGTACGTTCCATCTTCAGTGTAAGGCTCTTCATGTGCGCATTGGTCACCAGCACGACACGACGACCACTGGTGCGTACCACATCGAGAAAGGTCACCACATGGGGATGTACAGCGATGAGGTGATCCACCTCTTCCTTGAGTGCCGCTACATCCATATCCAGTTTCTCAGACCAATAATCGAGACAGTACCAGTCCATAGTACCCGCCACCGCACGATAGAGCCGAAATAACTCAGTGCGAGCTTCTTCCAGCGGCACCTCCCGCTCCTCCGCATAACGGCGCGGCATGTGCTCCCGCCAAAAATGATTATCAAAGTGCAAATCCAGCAAGGTGCCGTCCATATCCAGCAACACCGTGCGAATATCGTTCCATTGGATCAAAGCCGTCTCTCTCACCGCCTGTCGCTCCCATTATCGCCAAATTCATCACAAAGTGTACCTGAATTTAGGGTTTGAGTACGCAGCCCAGCCATTTTGGCCTAAACCCTGGCTAGCAGATGCCGACGTTACAGTAGCTATCCTCTTTCCCCAGACCAGAAAACATCACAACAGACCCGCGTTATGCCAACAGAAAACGATAATATTTCGGCCATTCTGCAAAAACTGCCCGTATTTGCCGGGCTGACGGAGGATGAATACGGCCATATCCAGAAAATTTGCCAGCCTGCCCGTTTTGACGATGGAGAAACCCTCTTTGTGGAAGGCGACAGCAGCCCCTGCATGTATGTGTTGCTGTCCGGAGACGTGCAATTGCGCACCCACAACCAGGGGCCGATTCACTCATTGAACCCGGGGGAACTGTTTGGTGAGATCGGTTTCATCAGCCAGCAAAACCGCACAGCCACCGCCATCGCGCGCGCGCCTGCTGTATTGCTGCAAATCAACTACGATGTTTTTCAAAATCTGGTGCTGCACGAGCCACGCATCAGCTTCACCATCATGCGTAACATCATCATGAATCTCTCCAACCACATCACACGCATGAACAAAGGCAACGTGCTGGATTTTATTGCCACAGACAACGCTTAAACCCGGACATAAATATAACGATGTCCATAGCGTTTGCTACAAATTGATTACTGTACCAATAAATTATCGTATTAAGGTTCATTTTGTACCGCCGCCAACCGGTCATCCGCTTGTATCGTCACTGGCAAACAATTGGAAAGAACCAATTGTGGTGGTTCAAAAGAGAAAGTGAAATTACCCGCCTTACGCAGCCCGCTAAGCCCCAGAATATGCCGTGTACGACCAGGAAACACAGCGGCTTCCACATCATGCAACTCGCAATCGTCACCCAGGCGGATAACATCAAGGCGATACACTGCAACCCGCTCACGCTGACCATTAGCGAGCACACCCGTAAGGTTTTTCACGAAACTGACCCGCCCCTGCGCCTGCAATATTGCCAGACTGTGCTCATCAATCGTGTTGTAACTGGAACCGGTGTCAACCAGGAAATCGACCATACCAATCCCAACAATCAGACCCTGTACATAAAAAGTCTTAACGCGTTTTTCCACCATGGGGACAACGTGCCCTGGCGGTACAGCCAGAGCCACGGGGGTTCCTCCGATACCAAACAACAATACTCCACAGAGTAATCGTTTTGTTAAATCCACCCGCCGTACCTCGTTGTGTTGCGAACCACCGCGAGCAGGAAGCGGCAGCCTTACTACAACTATATCGACTCAGATGGCGTGATCCTGAAGGGATGGCCCATTACAGGGCCAGCGCAGTATTTTTGGAATAAACAACCCCGCAGCAAGCTGACGGGGTATTAACGTCACACCGGCGAAGGCCGGTGTCCAGGGGTTTCATATCGAAGTTAATTTGTTGGACTTTCTTTTTATCCCGAATGTACTAAGAAAAAACCGCATCCTGAAATGTTGCTTTCGGGATGCTGCTGATCCCCTCTGCAATTTGCATCATATGTCGATGCTTATCAGCCTTATCCGCACTAGGAGTGTCAATGTGATATTTCCAAAACCGCCAGCAGGAGGTTGCTGTTGCGGCATAGTGGATAAATAGTTGCAAGGATTCTCGTTCTGCCTGCCCCAGTATTCGGATTTTCTGGTATCCACTCACCAGGGCACGTACTTTATCAAGTGCTACAGTCGTATCTGTTACACACATCCCTGTAATCCCCATCCCCAGGTCAAACCCTTTGTAATAATGACAGGCTTCTTCAAAATCGATAATCGCCTTAAATTTATCCCCTTCAAATAATACATTATCAAAAAATACGTCGCCATGAATCAAGCCGCAGGGCAAATCAAGTGGAATATTTTGTTTTATATGATCAAGCTGTTTTGCCAACCAGGATTCATATTCAGTATTGATACTGCCCGTAATAATATTTGAGAACGTCTGCAACCCATAAGCATGTTTTTCCGGCAAATAATCAGGTGCCGGTATCTGATGTAATTTGGCCATTTCTGCGCCTGTTTGAAATAACATCACATCATCCAGGTTTTCATTCACCTGCCCTTCAATGTACACTTTCAACATGACAGGTTTATCCATGTACACAATAACAATATCACCGCTAACCGACGGCAGTAGACGTGTGGCCGGAAAGTTGTATTGTTCCAGCCATAACAGCAACTGACCCATTCTAATAGCATCCGGCAATGCCTTATCATCACAAACGGTTAATACGTATTTGCAATGCCCGGTATACAGCAAATAACTGGAGTTACCGGCACCACCTTCAATAGATTCAAATTCAGTGACAGTAAGATTATAGTTTTTAGCTATCCTCTCGATGTCATGTCGTTGTAATTGCGTATATTTAGCCATTATTATTTACACTCATTTCCTTAGTCGTGGGTCAGGGGGGGCAGGTCTTGCGTTTTGCCTTCTTAACAATACGGCTAACTCAGGCGTAGTGTAATCCAAAATAGCCCCCGATTTCTTTTTGCGTATAACCACCACTTGCGTACGCGAGTATAATCGAATTATCACAGGTAACGCCCCTGGCGTCATACTCTTTCAAGGACAGAGGTTTTCTTCGGCGTTGTGAACCGGGTATCTCTGTATGCTCTTTTCCACCATCCAGCACCTTCACATTATCGACATTCCATATTTTCTGACATCAGGAAAATATAATGCGAGAAAAGGCAAAAAGAAAGACCTGACCCCTTACTCTACTCCTGGCAAGAGGACTTGCACCTCTCTAGTTTTGTGCCATGCCCGACACACACGCTTAACATCACCGGCAATATAAAGCTACAGAGCGTAGCTTTATATTATCCGAGTGGATGTTATTGTTAGATCCATTATCTTCGTTATATAGATGATCAAGGATGTTTTTTGAAATGTACTCAATCACTGGAACGCATACGGCATCACCCATGGCAAAATAGCCTTTGTTTGCATTTGTTGGCAATTTAAAGCTGTCTCTTACGCCTTGTAATCGAGCATACTCTCTGGGCGTCAACAACCTTACCTTCCATTGGCCTTTGCCTGCCTTAATGACAATTTGCTTACTAGAGCCTCCTCTCGGAGTTCGCAAGCAACCTGCAAAACCATCCGTACGCAATTCAGCCATTGGCTTTCCTTTTCTCGTTCTCCGATATACAGTGCCATAAGAGTAACTATTGCGCTCTACCATCTCTTTTAAATAATTCTTATGCCCCTCACTCATTTGGCTAAATATGTGACTTCGGCGATCCTCGTTCCACCATAATGTTGAATTGTCAGGGATATCTACTTCAATTATGTCGGCTAACCTGATGGTTGTTTTTTCCGGTAAATTAATGTCAAAAAGCGCCCAGTTTAATGTTTCATTCTTTAGAATGATATTTTTCACCTTCTCAGATCGCAAATATGGATGCCTTTCAAAGTATGACCACCAGTCATCAAATAATTGGATGCCATTTTTAATTTTCATCGTCTTCTTAGCTAAACTTTCTTCAACTGCAATCATGAATACACGGGGTCTACTTTGCGCGGAAAAATCAATCGCATCAAGCTCTATTATGTCAATATAATACCCAAGATCGGTAAAATGCTGAGCTGTTTGTTCAATATCTTTTCCTTTATGTGATGTTAAAAATCCTCTAACATTTTCAAGCATTACTACTTTTGGTAACGAATTAGTAATATTTTTATTTATTAAAATTTCAATTAACGCATTCAGCGTTCCGGATTCTGCACCAGCTAGCCCAGCGCGTTCGCCAGCAACTGATAAATCAGTACATGGGAAAGAAGCGGTATAAAGAAAAGTATCGCTTGGAACAATATTTGGGTTCTTTGTAATATCCCATATATCACCAAGCCAAAAATCAGCTTCACCGAAATTTTCAATATATGTCTCTTGCTTATCTCTTGATATATCATTGGCCCAAACACAATTCCACCCGCTGCTTCTAAGACCTTCATGAACAAGACCAACTCCAGCAAAAAATTCGGCGAAATTTTTCATTAATTAAACCTTATTAAATTTCGGAATAACTTTGTCATCACGATAGACTAGCTTTCCATCCTCGACCTTCATAATGAGGCAGCCATTTGTTTCAACATAACCAAAAGAAATACTTCTTCTGAACCTCTGACGACGCTGTTCTTTAGGAACGGAGGAATCATAATTATTAAAGTAATCAGGCTGCCATGCCTTAAAATATTTTTCTGCCAGATCATCTCCTTTTATCGTTCTCACCACTACATCTTTATAGGTTTCTGAGTAACTACAAAATAGATGATTAACTTCACAATCTTCTTTCAATTTTACTGCTCCAGTATTCAAATGATATTGATACTCATAGGAGCCACCCTCTTTAGCTGACTTTATTTCCCACCCCAGCAGATCTGCACCAGTTGAACCAGTTCCAGGTCTTTCAGTGAGCAATGCTCCAAATAGCTCCCATAATACAGCAGGTACAGAGCCAGCTATTTTAAGATGATGCTGGACTAATAATTCAATTTTCTCTTCATCATAAATATGTCGTGAATAGAACTGAAATGCTGTATCAATGCTACTCATTACTACCCCCCTATATTTTCTAGGAGGCTGCTGGCTGTTACGCCTAAAGCATCAGCTATTTTGATAATATTCAAAATACTGATGTTTCTCTGACCACGCTCAACAGAGCTAATATATGTTCTATCCAGCTCAGAGACTTCAGCTAGTTTTTCTTGGCTTAATTTCTGTTTACTACGAACAGTTTGAACATTTTTGCCAAAATTGGCTAACGCAGCTTCTTCTCTCATTTCTTCCCCCTGAATCTATAGGGGGGATAATCACTGAATGTTGATTATAGGTCTACGGACTTTAAGTCACAAGTCGATTATGGATATTCGGCTGCACACAAGGGGTCAGGCCTTTCTTTTTGCCTCCTTAACAATACGGCTAACTCTGGCGTAGTGTAATCCAAAATCGCCCCCGATTTCTTTTTGCGTATAACCACCACTTGCGTACGCGAGTATAATTGAATTATCACAGGTAACGCCCCTGGCGTCATACTCTTTCAAGGACAGAGGTTTTCTTCGGCGTTGTGAACCGGGTATCTCTGTATACTCTTTTCCACCATCCAGCACCTTCATATTATCGACATTCCATATTTTCTGACATCAGGAAAATATAATGCGAGAAAAGGCAAAAAGAAAGACCTGACCCCTTCCTTTCGTTTATTTTTTATAATCCTTGGCAAGAACCTCTATAATCTGTATCTGAAACCTTGGAAAATAGCCCTTCATTCGCTTAGGCTCATTGAATTTTAAATCCTATTGAATAGATGGATAATATGCTAGAGAACGTGTGAAATTTAAAAGGAGGCCAAATTGAATTTTCACACCCTCTACGTTTAACTTATTAAGCATGACATTAATTTGTGATGATGACATAGCTAATAAAAAACGTGACAATAAAAACAACAATGTTAGCAATAGATATATATTTTGTTTTCTTAAGCCGATACATAACAAGATCATAATTATCCTCATTAATACCGTATGCGTTTTCTCCATCCATTTCGATTAATTTTTTAGCTAGTTTAATTGTCATCACTAACTTTATCACCAAGCTAACAAGTAAAAACAGAATAAAGTCGTATATCAAGCCGGGATCAATAAAATAGTGAAATAGATATGCTTGAAATACTGCAAAAATAGCCGAGCAGGTAATAATTACCCAAGGTCTCTCTATTAAACCTTGCTTAAGGCTTACAAATATTGAAAAAAATGAATACGTCCAGACTAAATATATTATAAGTTTAAAATATTCCATATATTTCTCAGTGGCAAATGATCCTTGATGATGTTGGGAGAGAAATATAACGACCTGTGTAAGTTGCGCCGCTTTTTGGCGTCAACTTGACACACTGGTTAGGTTTTATTGCCACCATTTATTGTTACCAGATGAGTAATTAAAAACCTTAATGTTTGGATCATCGTAGTAAATGCTTAAGCTTTTTGAGTCCATACCCCAATTTAGATTTGTACCGCCTGGTGGATAATTGTCGATTATGTGTGACAGTGGCACTACAACTCCGGTTATTACTCCTTTAGCATCAGTGACAATCGCTAAGTAAGGAACCGCATCACCGAAAGAAGTACATGCATCTTTTATCTTTTCAAAATGGCTATTGCAGTTGTCTATTTTTACTCTTCCTGCTTTTTCACCACTATTTCTAGTTCTGCCTTTTACTGATATTCCCATAAGTTCATTTGTATGTGGGTTTTTTGCAAGAAGATCAATGCCAGTATGGTCTATGAGTGCACATTCAAACCCATTTTTTGACATAACATATAAAACAAGCGATTCAAAGAAGTTTCCGGCTATTTTTGGGTGTCTCGTACTTCGGCTTACTTCTATTTCTTCTTTTATTGCCATTAATGTAGCCTCGATAACTTCATAAGAAACCTAACAGTCCAATATACAGAATCACTAATTATGGTGCTATACAGAATCTGTATAGCACCATAATTACGAACCTCATATAGCTGTATAATAAAACAGCATACCTCAATAAAAACCCATACGCACAGAAGGGACGCTAACACATAAGCAATAACAGGTCAAAATCAAACAATGTGGCCACCAGATTCCGGGAAAACACATTGAATTCATCTAAAAACAAGGCATTACGGTGTTAAAGGGAGCGTCTGTCGTCGGCCTATAAAATAGGCAGAACAGTATACTCACACTTATGTTGATCAAAAACCACTCATGCATGCATCTGGGCCAGCTATCTGTTTTTGAACATAAAGCCGGGTATACCTGGCTAAAAAA
>JAKISS010000030.1 GCA_021648485.1 Gammaproteobacteria bacterium | reverse complement strand
CGTAGTAAATCGGCATTGGCATTCAAGAAGCTCGCCAGCAAAGCCGATAGTTGGCCAGTACCGGCAAATGCTGGCGGCCAATTGGAATTTTTCGTGGAACGGCTAATTATGGCCAGTCAGCAAGAAACAGGAGCGTCGATATGAGTGGAGCGGTCATGTATGCCGAGGCGGAAGCCTATAACCTGCCTCTTAATCAAAATGATGATTTTGATTCACAGGTCAAACAATACGCGCCGTTGGTAAAGCGCATTGCCTATCATTTGATGTCTCGTCTGCCACCCAGTGTGCAGCAGGATGACCTCATTCAGGCCGGCATGATTGGCTTGCTGGAGGCATTGAAGAATTATGATGCTACGCAAGGTGCCAGTTTTCAGACCTATGCACGTATACGAATTCGCGGAGCTATGCTGGACGAAATTCGTAAAAATGACTGGGCACCACGCTCAGTACATCGCAAGGCCAGAATGGTGGCCGAAGTGGTACGGAATATTGAAAATGCCACAGGACGTGATGCGCGTGATCAGGAAATAGCGAAGGAACTTGATGTGTCGCTGGAGGATTATCACCGTCTGTTGCAGGAAGCCAGCGGCCATCGCGTTTTCAGTTATGAAGAGCTGGACGTGGAATCACATGGTGGTGCCGAAACGCTGACACAGAAAGTAAAAGGTCCGCTGGAAGGGCTTCAGTCGGCAGACTTTAAAAGCAGCCTGGCAGATGCCATTGCCGGTTTGCCGGAACGTGAACGCCTGGTGATGACCTTGTATTACGACGAAGAATTGAACCTGCGTGAAATTGGCTCAATTCTGGGTGTGAGTGAATCACGGGTATGTCAGATTCACAGCCAGGCAGTGATTCGTTTGCAGTCACGTATGACGCACTGGACCAGCGCTGACTAACGGAATTGTTATTTTTAATGTTTGTTGAACGAAAAGGTAAGCGGAGGATGTTTTGAATAAAGATATGAAAATTCTCATTGTGGATGACTTCTCTACAATGCGACGGATTATTAAAAACCTGCTGCGTGACCTGGGATACACCAATACACAGGAAGCAGATGATGGTCTTACCGCATTGCCCGTGCTCCAGGGCGGTGGTTTTGATTTTTTGGTGACAGACTGGAATATGCCCGGTATGCAGGGTATCGACCTGCTCAAGGCAGTGCGAGCAGATGAAAATTTGTCTAGCCTGCCAGTGTTAATGGTTACTGCGGAACAAAAGCGTGAACAAATCGTGGAAGCGGCTGAAGCCGGTGTCAATGGTTATATTGTCAAACCTTTTACGGCGCAAACGCTGAAAGAAAAAATCGACAAAATCTTTGAACGCATTGAAGCAGGGAGCTGATCATGGCCGGCAACGCACAGGAAAATATTGTGGAGGAAGAAGGCAGCATTCTCGCGCATGCAGAAGAAATGGTACGCGCCATAAAAGAGGGTGATGAAGAACAGATTAAAAGTATGCTTGAGTATATTTCCCTGGCGCGCGAAGGCGGGTTATACAACGAAGTTGGGAAAATGGCCCGGCAGCTACACGATGCCATGGACACTTTCTGTCAGGAAACACGTATTGATGAACTGGCGGAAGATGCGATTCCTGATGCACGTACACGCCTTCGCCATGTCATTACTCTGACACAAAACTCAGCTGATCGATCGTTAACAGCAGTGGAAAATACGCTGCCAAAATGCGATTCACTCTCCGGCCGTATCGATGAGCTGGGTAAATCCTGGCAGAATTTTAAAAAACGTGAAATGTCTGTCGAGCAATTTCGAGAATTAAGTACCAGTCTGGAAACATTTTTTGTGGAAGCGGAAAAAGAGACAGATGATATTCGTGCCGGGTTGAATGAAATCATGATGGCCCAGGATTTTCAGGATTTAACCGGGCAGATTATTACCCGTGTTATTGAGCTGGTAGAAGAAGTTGAAGGAAACCTGGTGGACCTGGTGCGTTTGACGGGTGAAAGACTGGTTAATCCATACGAGAAAAAAGAAAAAACTGAAAAGTCAGGTGTTGAAGCAGAAGGCCCGCAAGTGCCAGGGGCTGCTTCCAAAACAGCAGTGAGCGGTCAGGACGAAGTCGATGATTTGTTATCGAGTCTTGGTTTTTGATTGTGCAAACAGAAAAGTTGAAACCCTATTATGTCAATGGATGAAGATCAAGAATTATTGCAGGATTTCCTGGTTGAGGCCGGTGAAATACTTGAACTGTTGAACGAGCAGTTGGTTGACCTTGAGCAACGCCCGAAAGATTCGGAATTACTCAATGCTGTCTTTCGCGGGTTCCATACCATAAAGGGGGGGGCAAGTTTTTTGAGTCTCACCGCACTGGTTGATATTTGTCATCGTGCCGAAGATGTATTTAATGCCCTGCGTAATGGGGAAAGAGATGTTGATGCAGATTTAATGGATGTCATTCTGCCCGTCGTGGATGTGGTTAATGAACAGTTTGACGAAATTCGTACTGGCCAGGAGCCAACCCCCGCAGCCCCCGAGTTATTGGAACAGTTAGAAGGTCTGCTTTTGAACAATACGGCTGAGCCTGCGACAGAGGCTATACCAGAAATGACAGAAACGGTATCTGATGAAGATGCCGATGCAGAATTTGAAGCCATTATTGATGCAGCACAAAATGCGAAAAAAATACAGAATAAACCTGCCAGTAACGCGGAAGAAATCTCCGAAGATGAGTTTGAGGCATTGCTGGATCAATTGCATGGTGAGGGAAAACATGCTGTTGTGTCATCAGATAAACCGATTGGTACAACGACTGCCAAAGACTCCAGTAACACAACAGGAAATTTAAAGAAAAATGATTCGTCAGATATCATTACTGATGATGAGTTTGAAGCATTATTAGATCAATTGCAGGGTGCAGGCACACCCGCTACCGATCAGTCTCCGGCTAGTGGAAAAGCGGAAAACAACGCCGTCGAAAAAATACCGGAACAGAAAAAACCGACTGCCGAGGCTATCAAAAAAATCGAAACTAAAAAAGTCAAAGCTCCCACAGCCGTTAAAGAAGCTCCCGCGCAACAGGCAGAGACCACCGTTCGAGTGGATACCAAACGCCTTGACGATATCATGAATATGGTGGGTGAACTGGTTTTGGTGCGCAATCGTGTGGCGACACTGGGGCTGGCTATCCATGACGATGAAATGGCAAAAGTGGTTTCCAATCTTGATGTGGTGACCGCTGATCTGCAATCCGCGATTATGAAAACACGTATGCAGCCCATTAAAAAAGTGTTTGGGCGTTTTCCTCGTGTAGTACGTGACCTTGCCCGTACACTCAAAAAAGAAGTCACTCTTGAAATGCAGGGTGAAGATACTGATCTTGATAAAAATCTTGTTGAAGCTTTGGCAGACCCGTTGGTTCATTTGGTGCGTAATGCCGTTGATCATGGTATTGAAACACCGGAGCAACGCGAAGCCGCTGGAAAGCCGCGTGCAGGTACAGTGATATTAACAGCAGAACAGGAAGGTGATCATATCCTGTTGCTGATTCAGGATGATGGCAAAGGGATGAATCCTGATAATTTGCGTAATGCTGCTGTAAAAAAAGGCATGATGGATGCTGAAACAGCAGCACGTCTTGAAGATAGAGAATGTTTTAACCTGATATTTGCACCGGGGTTTTCCACCAAACAGGAAATTTCTGATGTGTCGGGACGTGGCGTGGGCATGGATGTCGTCAAGACACGCATTGAACAACTGAATGGTACGGCAGAAATTGATTCGGAAGAGGGGCGCGGTAGTATTATTCGCATTCAGGTGCCATTGACGCTGGCTATTATGCCGACATTAATGGTGAAACTTGATACGCAGATATTTGCCCTGCCACTGGCCAGTGTCAATGAAATATTTCATCTTGATTTGACCCGTACCAACACAGTGGATGGTCAGTTGGTAGTAATGGTACGTGACAAAGCATTGCCTTTGTTTTATTTGCGCCGCTGGCTGGTTGCCGGTGCGACATACGATGAACTGCCCAAAGAGGGGCATGTGGTGGTGGTGAGTGTCGGTGCGCAACGTGTGGGATTTGTGGTTGATAAATTAATTGGTCAGGAAGAGGTTGTGATCAAACCACTAGGTGCATTATTGCATGGGATGAAAGGGCTTGCCGGAGCGACCATTACCGGTGATGGAAAAATTTCATTGATTTTGGATCTTCCCGGTTTGATGCATACCTATACCGGTAAAAAGTAATGGCCGGTAAAAAGTGATGTTACCTCATCCTGCACTGGAAGAAACAATATAAAATGTGGAGAAATAATTAATGGCTGTCCGTGTATTAGTGGTGGATGATTCACGATTTTTCCGCCGCCGTGTGACGGAAATACTGGAAGCCGATCCACAGATAAAAGTAATTGACAGTGCTGAAAACGGTGTAGAAGCAGTCAGTAAAGCATCACGCCTAAAGCCGGATGTGATTACCATGGATGTGGAAATGCCGGTAATGGACGGTATTACCGCAACCCGAAAAATCATGGCGAGTCATCCAACCGCAATTCTGATGTTTTCTTCGCTGACCACAGACGGTGCGCGTGCAACATTGGATGCATTGGATGCCGGTGCCGTCGATTTTTTACCGAAGCGGTTTGAAGATATTTCGAATGACCGTGAAGAAGCTAAAAAACTGTTATGTGAACGGGTACGGGCTGTTGGGGCACGACGCAGTCCATCTCGTCCGGTAGTTGTCCCGCGTCCGGTGTTTTCGTCAACTCGTTCTGATGCACCTGCAAGTGGTGCTGCCGCTATATCCTCAAATGTACCCTCCGTTCACACATCAATAAATAGCGTGCTGAAAAAAGGTCTGACAAAACTGGTGGCTATTGGTACTTCCACGGGTGGGCCGGTTGCCTTGCAAAATGTATTGAAACAATTACCGGAAGCTTTTCCAGTACCTATTATTTTGATTCAGCACATGCCTGCCAGCTTTACCCATGCTTTTGCTCAACGACTGAATTCCACCTGTGCCATTAACGTGCGTGAAGCGCAGGACGGCGATTTTCTGGAGGCGGGGTTAGCCTTGTTGGCACCGGGGGGACAACAAATGATTATTGAAAAAAGAGCAGGGCGGGATATTGTGCGCATTACGGATAGTGAGCCGGGCCAAAATTATAAACCCTGTGTGGACATTACCTTTACTTCCATTGCGAAATTGTATCCTGGGAAATTGTTGGCCGTTGTATTAACGGGCATGGGTGCAGATGGCAGGGAAGGTGCAAAACTGATCAAGCAGGGAGGCTCACCGGTATGGGCACAGGATGAAGCATCCTGTGTGGTCTACGGAATGCCTGCGGCTGTAGTGGATGCCGGTATTGTGGATCAGATTTTGCCGTTAGATGATGTTGGCAGAGCGTTAGCAGAAAAGGTGTAATGTGGATATTCTCAGCATCCTGGGTTTGATCATTGGTTTCGGAGCTATACTGGGCGGCCAATATCTGGAAGGTGGTCATGTTGGTTCGCTGATTAATGGCCCCGCCTGTCTGATCGTATTGGGTGGCACGGTAGGTGCCGTGATGCTGCAATCGCCTCTGCGGGTATTCATGATGTCACTCAAAATGGTTTTCTGGATTATATTTCCACCTAAACTGAAAAGTGAAGAAGCCATCGAAAAGATTATGGAATGGAGCAATATTGCCCGTAAAGAAGGACTTTTGGGACTGGAGGATATTGCAGAAAATGAAAGTAATCCTTTTGCACAAAAAGGTTTACAGTTGCTGGTGGATGGCAGTGAACCTGAAGTGATTCGCCGGGTGATGGAAGTTGAACTGGATGCTAAGGAATACTATGGCAATGAGGCGGCCAAGGTGTTTGAAAATATGGGCGGATACAGTCCCACCATTGGCATTATTGGTGCGGTGATGGGTTTGATCCATGTTATGCAAAATCTGGCTGATCCATCAAAACTGGGTTCGGGGATTGCCACAGCATTTGTGGCCACTATTTATGGTGTGGGTTTGGCGAACCTGTTGTTTTTGCCGATGGCCGGAAAATTAAAGGCACAGGTGCATGCACAATCCCAGCTTTATGAAATGATTGTCGAAGGTGTGATTTCCATTGCCGAAGGTGAAAACCCTCGTAATATTGAAACAAAGTTAAGAGGCTTCACAGGTTAACCCGCCTGTAATGTGGTTGTTATGGCACGCAAAAAAAAACCGGAAGAACATGTCAATCACGAACGCTGGCTGGTTTCCTATGCGGATTTTATTACGCTGTTATTTGCATTTTTCGTGGTGATGTATTCAATTTCATCGGTGAATGAAGGTAAATATCGCGTATTATCCGATTCCATTTCTTCTGCCTTTAATCCATCAGAAGCCGGGTTGCCGATCAAACTGAACAATCCGTTAAAACCGCCTATTGTGTCGCGTGTAGCTATATCGTCAGCTGATTCTGTCAATATTAAAAATTTGTCAGCCTATGGTGGTGTTGAAGCGAGTAGAGAAGATAAAATAAACCTGCGTAAGATTGCTGCCCGTATTTCAAAAGATCTGGCACCGTTAATCGATAACAAACTGGTGAAGGTGAAAAAAAATGATTTATGGATAGAAATAGAAATAAAATCCAGTATTTTGTTTAGTAGTGGCAAGGCATCATTACAGGCAAAAGCCCGCCCGGTATTACATGATGTTGCAAAAGTGTTAAGTGATTTTAATAATCAGATACAGGTCGAAGGTTTTACGGATAATATACCTATTGCGACGGAGAATTTTCAGTCTAACTGGGAGCTGTCAGCAGCTCGTGCAGCCAATGTGGTGCATTTGTTTTCCCGTGCGGGCGTTAAGCCCTCGCGGTTGTCTGCTGTGGGTTATGGTGAATTCAAACCGATTGCTGACAATGTTACGGCAAAAGGACGGCAAGCGAACCGACGTGTAAAAATCATTGTGCTATCGGATGCCATTGCACGCAGAACCAGCCGTTCCGAGCAGCTGGAAAAAACCATTGCGGCCAAACGAAAAATTAAAAATGCGCAATCCGGTGTTTCCGCAAATATACCTGCAAAAGGCCCGGCACCCATTCATATTCTTCCTCCTGCACGTCAATAATCGACTTCGAGGGATTCTGCATTGAAAGTCTGGTCCGTCGCAAATCAAAAAGGAGGTGTGGGTAAAACCACTACCGTGGTCAGCCTGGGCGGTCTTCTGGCCCGGCGAGGTTATCGTACATTGTTGCTGGACATGGATCCGCATGGTTCCATGTCTTCTTATTTTGGTCTGGATCCGGATCAAACCGATGCCAGTTTGTATCGCTTATTCCAGATCAAACAGTCAAAACTGACTGTGCCACCACAGCAACTTATTCAAAAAACACGTTTCGATAATCTTTCACTGTTACCCGCATCCACGGCTTTGGCCACGCTGGATCGTCAACTCAGTGCCTCTGATGGTATGGGGCTGGTGGTCAAACATGCGTTGGATTTGTTGTCGGCAGAATATGATTTTGCCCTCATTGATTGCCCGCCATTGCTGGGTGTGTTGATGATCAATGCACTGGCCGCCTGTGAACATCTGGTGATTCCCGTACAAACCGAGTTTCTTGCCGTGAAAGGCCTGGAGCGTATGGTACAAACCTTGAAGATGATTGGACGCGCTAAACATCGTGTACCGGAATACACTATTTTACCCACCATGTTTGATCGTCGTACCCGCGCTTCTGTCAGCACTTTACGGCATTTGCAGGACCGGTATGTTTCCTGTTTATGGCGTTCAGTGATTCCCATTGACACCGAATTCCGGGAAGCCAGTCGTACCGGGGTGCCTTTACCCATTCGGTCACCCAGAGATCGTGGCTCATTGGCCTATGAAGATCTGCTTAATGATTTGCTGACGCCTGCGGCTCAGGGGCATTCATCGGTAGCGGCCGGTGTTGCTTAAATCCGTGCATAAGAAACCCCATGAATTACATACCCTGGCGGAGCCACAACAAGCTTTGGGCCTGTATCTGGATGCTTTGCTGGATGAAACCATATTTTCTGTGGTGGATGATGATAAACAGGAACATTATGCCACTGAAAATACAACGCTCGAAAGAGTATTGGAAAAAGCGACGGCACTGGCTGCTGAGCCCGAACCTGTGGATATTGAGTCGGCATCACTCGCCGATGTACCACAAAAACAAACCTGTATTGCAACACCGGATTGGGCACAAAACAGATTTCAGTGTCTCAGCTTTCAGGTTGCCGGAGTCACACTGGCCGCACCTCTGGAAAAATTAAATGGCATTGTTGAGTTAACAGAAGAAATTACGGAATTGCCAGGGTATGCGCCCTGGGTCATTGGTCTGTTGCCTAATCGCGGACAAAATGTACAAGTGGTGGATGTGGCGCAAATCATCATGCCCAGTGAAAGTGATTTGGTGATGCAACCTGCCGTAGAACGGATGAAGTTTATCATTCTGTTGGAAGGCGGAAAATTTGGTCTGGCGGCAGACAGTATTTCCCAGGTGTTGAGTCTGGAAGCAGATGATGTGCGGTGGCGCAGCACACAAAGCAAACGGCCATGGCTGGCAGGTACGGTAATCGAGAAAATGTGCGCTTTGCTGGAAATGGATCTGCTTTGTACACAGTTACGGGCAGGTTTGACTGAAGCTTAAATGCTGCCTGATCGCGGGTGGTATGGTACGAATCATGCATTTATTTACGTATCACGCCGCAAGTGACCAATAAATGACACTTAGGAATGGAAATTAAATAACTCATACGTTAAAGGTGAATATCAATGAGCGCAACAGCGAGCAGTTCCAGAAAAAAGGTGGTAGAAGAAGCGTTGCGGTGGGTCACTTTCCGTCTGGAAAATGAAAAATACGGTATTAACGTCATGCAGGTGCAGGAGGTATTACGCATTACCGAGATTGCACCCGTGCCCGGTGCGCCCAGTTATGTACTGGGTATCATTAACTTGCGGGGCAATGTGGTGACGGTGATTGATACACGCAGCCGTTTTGGTCTGACATCGGTGGAAACGGATGATTCTTCACGAGTGGTGATTATCGAATCTGAAGAACAGGTAGTTGGTATTTTGGTGGACAGCGTGGCAGAGGTAGTGGATTTGCAGCCCTCGGAAATTGAAACCGCACCCAATGTAGGTACAGAAGAAAGTGCAAAATTTATTCAGGGTGTGGCCAGTCATGATGGTGAATTATTGATTCTGGTGGACCTTAACAAACTGCTCAGTGATGAAGAGTGGTCGGATATGATGTTTTGAACCACTTGCTTTACGGTTTCAACATACAATGCGAAAAATACGCGAGGGGTAACAAGTATGATTGCATTATCATTTGAAGTTATCGCCAGTGTGGCGTTGGTTGTTGGTTTGGTGGCATTGGTCTTTGCCTATTTCAAAAACACGCAATTACAGTTACAGATAAACGAACAACAAAACAGTTTGTATGCCTTGCAGGCTGATGTCAGCGCGATGTGTTCCAGTGCGGTTAATCTGGGTGAGCATCTCGCGCATCTGGAACAACGCGCACATTTGTTGACACGACGTCAGGATCAATTGGAAATGAAAGAACCCGCAACACAAAGTTATCGACAAGCCAGCAAGATGATGAATAAAGGTGCCGAACTGGAAGAAGTGATTGCCGATTGTGGTATCGCACGCGGCGAGGCAGAACTGGTAGCGCTGGCGCAGCGGATTAAAAAGGCATCGTAACTAATGTCATTTACGCTACAGTTCGGTCTGTGCAGGTGGCGGCTCAAATCCCTCGGGGGTTTTACCATTCAAAATATAGGCAAAAGCAATAATTTCTGCGACAGCCATGTAAAGTGCTTGCGGTATCTCATCACCCAAATCCAGTTTTGATAACAGTGAAACCAGTGCGACATTTTCCTGCAAAGGAATGCCGTGTTCTTTGGCTAAAGCAATAATTTGTTCCGCCATTTCACCGGTACCCTGCGCCGTGATGCGGGGTGCTTTTTTGCCATCATAATGTAATGCCACGGCGGTGGTGGGTTTTTGGTTTTTCATACTTTTTCATCCAGTAAAGTATGTGGCAGATTTTCATCGGGTGATACGGGGTCCGGTGCTGTACCATGATGGGCCTTCAGCGCACCCACTGTGAGCCCGACCTCCTGGTATCGGTTTTCTAAAATACTGAGATGCTGATTGATCAATTCTGCAGTGGATATATGTTCGGCCCAGAAACGGGTGCTGACTATTTTGTCTGCGAGAGTGACGCGTGCCTGTATCGGACCTAATTCACGGAGTTCCAGTGCCAGGGTTACCGTCCACAATGCAGGCTTTTTCGGTGAGCGTTGATTTTTTTCTTTTTCAATGCGCATCTGAATCAGATCAATATGCTCACCACTGCGTACCGGTATCTCCATTATCCAGGCGCGTTTACCTTCTTCCTCTGTCGCGCTGGATACCAGTTGACTGAGTTGTAAACGTGCCAGCCCGCTGCCTACGTTCCGTAATAATTCGGCTAATATCTGTTGCAGGTTCATTTGCTGATTCAACGTGGTCTGCATACCGGTTTGTGTATGAGGCATGGTCTGGGTTGGTACCGTGTTTGTCGGTGACATGTTTTTGCTGAAATTAAGTAACGTCAGCAACAGGCTTAACAAGCCGCCCTTAAAATCAATAGGAGGTGTTGTTGTTCCTGATGTCGGTTGTTGCAGTATTTGCGCCAGTCGGGCCTCCATAAATAACCCGGACTGAGCGATAGCCTGCTTTAATCCATCGCCGCTGCTGACGTTTCCATTATCAGGTAGTCGGTCTACCACTGCGCGTACCAGCTCGATCAAGGGTTGAGGTAATGGCGCGATTCGCTGAGTTGTTGGTGGAATAATGCCGGGAGATAAGTTTGTTGTATGGTTTTTAACAATTAACGCCAGATTGTTGAGCAGGAGAGGTAACGGAGCCTGTTGGGGCAGGATGGTACGCAGTGCTTGTGCAATATGTGTATTGTTCATTGATGTGGCTGGCAGTGCAGCAAGCGGCGTTGTCAATATTTTTAATGATGCAATGGCACCGGGGGTTACCACTTCCAGTTTGATGTGTTGGCCTATGGATGCCGGTAAAGGTTGTGAAAGTTGTACGTTAGCACGATGACCAGCCAGTTCCAGCATGGCGCGCGTCTGATTAACATCTGTTGTCCGGGTTAAAAGGGCGTTAAGTTGTTGGCCTGTTTGCAATTGACCCGGCAGATTACCCTGAGGTTGCAGGCTGATAGTGACGGGTCGGGTGTCCGTATTGGTAATGACTTTTAATACTGTCGATACAGAAAGGCTGGATACCTCTAATTGCAAGGGTTGTCCGGGCTGGAGTGGAAACCGGGTCTGTGCAAGCAACAAAGCACCATTGATATTGATCGTTGTCTGACCATTCTTTTGGCTGGAAGCAACCGTGGCATTAACCAGTTGACCCACCTTCCAGGCATCCACGATAGCTTGCGGCGCCTTGGCCAGTAAATCGGTATTGATCGGGTTTTGGATGCCGGTGATATTCATGAGTCAGCGACCATTTTTATTAACATCGGGAAAAATAAGCTAAAAAAACCATGAAATCTGCCGACCTTTAGAGGGATTGCAGGTTGTAAACTGTCAGCGTCAGCATCGTCATACTTTCATCCATATCGGACAACCATCAGGGGAACTGAATGCAGAGCAAGCAGCGTTGGTACACCCGCAGGGGCAAGCAGGTTCGTGGCCCGTTTCCCGCGCCACAAATATCCCGTTTTATCCTGTTGGGTCGCATTCATGATACCGACGAGTTGAGCACGGATCAGCTTAACTGGCAAAAAGTATTGGATGTACCCGTATTGATCCCCGATGAATTAAAAGCTGACCTTAGTGATCCCAAGGCCCACGAAAAACTGATGATTGCCCGCATGCGTGAGGATGAACGCACTGCTCGTGATCGTCGTGATGAGTCGGAGGCAGGTAGCGCTATGCCGGAGCGACGCAGTAGAGATAATGGTCGTCGTCAGGATGAAGAAGCCGCAATGTTGCGTCATCGTGAAATCAAAACAGCCATTGCCGAGGCCGCAGCACAGCGTAAACACCACTATTTTCTCCGCGGTGTATTGGCAACACTGTTTTTAGTCAGCATCATCAGTGCCGCATGGTATTTTCAACCCTGGCAGGATCAGGAAAGTGCGGATTGCAATGCGCGACCGCAGCCCTGGGTGAACTGGAACAATTGTCTGATGGAAGGCGTAAAACTGGTCACTGCTGACTTGCGCGGGGCGCACCTGCGTAATACCAACATGGGTGGCGCGGATTTACGAGGCGCTTATTTAGGCGGTGCGGATATTGCCTATGCCAATCTGGTGGGGGCGAATCTGTCTGGTGCAGAGCTGGCCCAGGCCATTATGCTGGGGGCCAATATGCGCAACGCTGATTTGGCCGGGGCGAGTCTGAACAGCGCGAATCTTTCCTATGCTATTTTGCAGGGAGCCGATCTCACCAATGCCGATTTACGTGAAAGTGACTTGAGCAATGCTGACCTGAGTGGTGCAACCTTGAACACAAGAAAACTGGAAGGTGCCAGACTTGACCATGCGATTTGGCTTGATGGCAGTGTTTGTGCCATCGGCTCGGTGGGCGCATGTAATACCAAATAGGTGAAGTATTATTCGTTATCCTGTTTTGTCCACACACTGCCTTGTGTGGCAATGTACAAGTCTTCAACTTTTTTTCTTGCCCAGGGTGTTTTGCGTAGAAATTTAAGGCTGGATTTTACCGAAGGGTCGCTGTTGAAACAGCGTATATCGATTTTCTTTCCCAACTCCTCCCAGCCATAGTGTTTCACCAGACTATTCATGAGGGTTTCCAATGTCAGGCCATGCAGTGGATTTTTGGCTTGGTGCTCGTTCATTTTTTTTGTCATTCAGGCGACGGTCGGGGTCCAGGTTGCAGAATAATACAGGGTTAATCTGGGTTTTCCAGGTCAGCGGTTTTTGTTTCCGCATTGTCTGATCCAGATGACTCCAAGTCTTTCTTCTTTTGTTGATACGCTTTTTCACGTAACGCCTTGTCTTTTTTGTTCTTTAAATGTTGTTCAAAGTCACGTTTGTTCCGTTTGGTCAGGTTTTCCAAAAAAGATGCCAATTCTTTTTCACCCCATGCTTTAGCATCAGCCTCAGTGGCAAAACCATCCTGGCTTTTGGAGACCACGGTTTTTTTGGAAGTGGCCCGTCGAGTGATTTCGGCTATCCAGTGTGTTTTTCCCTGTACTGCCCGATAATCGTATTTTTTGTTTGTTGTCATTTATGTTATGTCCGTAACGAGAGGTTAAAAACCCCCGGTTTTTAGATGGCCGTTATTTCAGGATAATGCACAGTATATACCCATAGCGTTTGAGATTAAGGAACATGGATGACGAACAGCAAAACAACTATTTGATGATCCAGCAGTTTAAATACCGCGAATAGCAGGCACGATGCTCCTCAAACCGGATATAATCCCTCAAATGGATGAATTAACCACAGTACAGCGCGTGGCGGTATGGGCATTACCGGTACTATTTGCCATTACCGTACACGAAGTGGCACACGGCTGGGTAGCGAAAAAGCTGGGTGATCCCACGGCGATGATACTGGGACGGCTGACGCTCAATCCTATTAAACACATTGATCCCATTGGTACGGTGGTCGTGCCGATTGTGCTGATGTTGATGGGGGGCTTTATTTTCGGCTGGGCCAAGCCGGTGCCCGTCACCTGGGAAAACCTGAAGAACCCCAGGCGCGATATGGCACTGGTGGCGATTGCCGGGCCATTGTCCAATTTACTGATGGCCATCCTGTGGGCGTTAATCATGAAGCTGGGTTTTATGGTTGCCACCAGTATGCCATCGCTGGCCTGGCCGCTGATCTACATGGGCGGTGCCGGTATTGCCATCAATGCTATTCTCATGCTGCTCAATTTATTGCCCATTCCGCCGCTGGATGGTGGTCGGGTGCTGGCTGGCCTGTTGCCGGGGCCGTGGGCGTGGCAGCTGGGGCGCATCGAGCCCTATGGTTTGTTTATTCTGGTGGGTCTGCTGGCAACAGGTATGCTGGGCACCATTCTGGGGCCGCCGATGCGGCTGTTTGAAGGCCTGCTGTTTGGTCTGGCGGGTGTGGGGTAGCAAGCTCGCCTGGATTTCGGTCTGCGTCGGGACGACGTTTTACGCCGTCTCTCCCTGGGGGAGGCGGCCAGGGAGAGAGGTGATCTGCACCGAAGTTGATTCCTGAACCCTCGACCCGTTTTTTTACCCATAATTCGAATCCACCGGTTTTAACGGGTGGAATATTCACATGTACCATTTGTTTAGAGAGGAGAAAATTTTGAGTTCGGTTCCAGGTCAGTATCAGCGGGTTTTATCAGGCATGCGGTCTACGGGGAAGCTGCATCTTGGTCACTATCACGGCGTGTTGCAAAACTGGGTGCGCCTGCAACATGAGTACGAGTGTTTCTTTTTTGTGGCCGACTGGCATGCGTTGACGACGCATTACGAAGATCCTTCGATCATTGGTGACAGTGTGTGGGAGATGGTGATCGACTGGCTGGCAGCAGGAGTGAACCCCGGTTCCGCCAAGCTGTTTATTCAGTCTCAGGTGCCGGAGCATGCCGAGTTGCATCTGCTGTTGTCCATGATGACGCCGATTTCCTGGCTGGAGCGGGTACCGACCTATAAGGACCAGCAAGAAGCGCTGAAAGAAAAAGATCTGGCAACTTACGGTTTCCTGGGCTATCCGCTGCTGCAAAGTGCAGACATCCTGATTTACAAGGCTGGACAGGTACCCGTGGGTGAAGATCAGGTAGCGCATGTGGAACTGACCCGGGAAGTGGCGCGTCGCTTCAATCATCTTTACGGTCGTGAGCGTGATTTTGAAGCAAAGGCCGAGGCCGCTATCAAAAAAATGGGAAAGAAAAATGCTAAGCTTTACAATGAGTTGAGGCGTAAGTTTCAGGAAAAAGGTGATCATGCGGCATTGGCAACGGCGCAAGCTCTGCTGGAATCCCAGAGCAACATCACGCTTGGGGATCGCGAACGCCTGTTTGGTTTTCTCGAAGGCGGCGGCAAAATTATCCTGCCGGAGCCTCAGGCACTGTTGACCCAGGCCTCGAAAATGCCGGGACTGGATGGGCAAAAAATGTCCAAATCTTACGGTAATACCATCCCCCTCCGCGAAGAACCCGAAGTGGTGGAAAAATCCCTGCGCACCATGCCCACAGACCCGGCGCGAGTGCGCTTGACTGACCCCGGTGATCCCGGAAAATGCCCGGTGTGGCCGTTGCATGAGGTTTATTCCGACGATGATACCCGTAAATGGGTACAGGAAGGCTGTCGCTCTGCGAGTATCGGTTGTCTGGACTGCAAACAACCGATAATTGATGCCGTGCTCAAGGAGCTGGCACCGATCCGTGAACGGGCCAAAGACTTTATTGAAGACCCTAAACTGGTGCGCAATATTATCGCCGAAGGTACTGAAGCGGCACGGGATGTAGCGCGGGATACGCTGGAAGAAGTGCGTGCTGTCATGGGGTTGAATTATCGTTGAATGTAGTATAAAAGTCTGGCATCGAGGAATCAGAAAAGGCGTGATAGTACGAAAAATTACGCGCCCGAAATTGAAATAATGACAAAGGAGTGACCGTTGTGAGCAATTCAGAAAACCTGTATTACGAATACAAAATAAAAAATGGCGACACCTTTTCCGGCATTATCCATAGTATGTTTGGGGTCGTTCCAAAAGATACCCGCTATGCTGAAACGGTAAAATTTCTTTTGGCGCTTAATCCTCAGATTCAAAACCCTGATCGCATCCGGGCAGGTAGCATGTTGCGTCTGGGCGTACTACCACCCAAACCCCAAACAGACGCACAAATAGCCAAAGTCAAAGAAACGGTTCAGGGCGATCAGGGAAAATTTATCACCGAATCAGTATCACAACATGACATGGATAATTTTTGGGCGCTTGCCTGGCTTGAGCACAATGCCAATTACCTGACCATTCCCGGCGGCATTGCTGCCGGAGCGGCAGGTAATTTGCTGAGCCCCGGCAATGTTAATCTGCTCAATGAAGTGAGCGATGAATATGCAAAGTATAAATCGGGCGAGATCACAAAATCACAATATGATTACCGGCGAAAACGTGCATTGGATATGTTTAAAGCCAATGTGGGCCCCTTTGAAAAATGGATGTTTGGAAAAAACACAACCCACGAAACCATACGCATTGCCCGGGCGGGCGGTATTCCTGCGACGGCCAATATCGCTAAACATGCTGACAGATTAAAAAGTCTGGCGGCTGTCAGCAAGGGGGCTGGTATTGCCCTGGTTGGGGTTGGATTAACCTCGGCCTGTCTGCAAATAGCCAATACAACCGACACGAAAGAGAAAAATGAAATATTTGTGGAGACTATTACCAGTACGACGGTGGGAGTTCTCTCAGGCGTTGCTATTACCGCGTTTTTAGTTTCCAACCCGGTTGGCTGGGGAACGGCGATTGTGCTGGCGGTAAGTAGTGCAGGGGCAAGTTGGGGGTTGGGGAAAGGTGCCCGTAATACCTATGATTTGTTTGGGCCAATTGACTTTGTCACGGGTACGGGTACCGACAGGATATGTAAATAGTTAACATGTCTTTATTTGATGAAATGCTTGGTAAAGCTTTTATAATAGTGATGCTCGCTGTTATGTTAAGTATTATATTCATCTTTATTATGCATATTTTAATGCCAAAAAAAGTACTGAAAACTTATTTTAAAGAACCCTATTTTGGCCCAGGGGAAATTGCTCTGTTTACCGGTTTTCCCTTTGGTTATATGAGAACTACGATGTTTATGCGCATTTTAGGTTTTCCAGGCAGTGGAAAAAGAAGAGGGGTAGAAACCGCCTACAAACTGGCACCTGTATGGTATTGCAAAGCATCAAAATATTTTCTTGTTTTTTTTATGCCCCTCATCGCATTGATGATATTGCTTGGCGTGATTGTATTCATACGTTTTGAGGCGTGGAAATAAGGATAAACATGGACGCAAACAAGTACCAACTCAAGAAAAAATATAGAGGTCGTTGAAAACTTCTGTTTGGTAAACACGACGCATAAAAGTATCTATATTATCGCTCGACTCGATACTGCAAAATGACATGGATATGTTTAAAGCCAATGTGGGCCCCTTTGAAAAATGGATGTTTGGAAAAAACACAACCCACGAAACCATACGTATCGCCCGGGCGGGCGGTATTCCTGCGACAGCGAATATTGCAAAGCATGCGGACCGGCTAAAAAGTCTGGCGGCCGTCAGCAAGGGGGCTGGTATTGCCCTGGTTGGGGTTGGATTAACCTCGGCCTGTCTGCAAATAGCCAATACGACCGATATCGAAGAGAAGAATGATATTTTTGTGGAAACCATTACCAGTACGACAGCGGGGGTTGGTTTAGGTGCTGCTGTTACCGTGTTTTTAGTTTCCAATCCGGTTGGCTGGGGAACGGCAATTTTTCTGGCGGTAAGTAGTGCAGGGGCAAGCTGGGGATTGGGGAAATTTGCACGTAATACCTATGATTTGTTTGGACCAATTGATTTTGTTACCGGTACGGGTACCGACAGGATATGTAAATAGTTAACATGTCTTTATTTGATGAAATACTTGGTAAGACTTTTATAATAGTGATGCTCGCTGTTATGTTAAGTATTATATTCATCTTTATTATGCATATTTTAATGCCAAAAAAAGTGCTGAAAGCCTATTTTAAAGAACCTTATTTTGGCCCAGGGGAAATTGCCATGTTTACCGGTTTTCCCTTTGGTTATATGAGAACTACGATGTTTATGCGAATTTTAGGTTTTCCTGCCAGCGGGAAAAAAAGGGGAGTCGAAAATGCCTATAAACTGGCACCGGTTTGGTATTGCAAAGCATCAAAATATTTTCTTGTTTTTTTTATGCCCCTCATCGCGTTGATGATATTACTTGGCGTGATTGGATTTATACATTTTGAATTATGGAAACAATAATAAATTTGAGCACAAATTCACATTGGGTGACCCCGAAAAAAGATAGGCTCAGTTGAAAAAATCTGTTTGGTAAACGCACAACCCACGAAACCATACGCATTGCCCGGGCGGTATTCCTGCGACGGCGAATATCGCAAAGCATGCTGATCGGCTAAAAAATCTGGCAGCTGTCAGCAAGGGTTGGGGAAAGGTGCCCGTAATACCTATGGATTTGTTTGGGCTAATTGATTTTGTTACCGGTATTGGTGTTGACTGGATGTGCAAATAAACAATATGTCTTTGTGAGATCAGCTATACCCGTAGCGATTGATATTGAGGTGTTCAGTGTGCGTCATATTCATTTCATGGCAAGGCGAAATGACGAGTAATAGTCGGTCTATTGTGAGGAATTTCAACGCAGCCATGGAATGAAGAGGGTGTGCAATGAGCGCCTAAATATCAATGGCTACGGGTATATATCAATCCTTACTGTATTGTCATTGCTTTTAGCGCCTGATTCATTTGTATGTATTTACAGTACGCGTTCCAGAGTCTGACGTATTTTTTCCCGGTTGGAATTTTTTTCCAGCGCTGCCTGAAAGCCATAATTTTTGTAATGGGTCATTTCCGGGCCTTCTGTGTGGCCGCTGGCAACAATGATTTTGATGTGTGGGTCTATGGTTTTCAGCTTATTGGCAATTTCAACGCCGCCGATGCTGCCGGGGAGGGTGAGATCCAGGATCACGATATCAATAGGTTGTTTGTTGTGCTGTGATTCCTGGAAGAGGTGGATAGCCTTGTCTGCATTACTTGCGAGGATAGTGGTGCAGCCCAGTTTTTGCAGATTGAATTGAAATAGTTTTTGCATGTCCTGATCATCATCAACAACCAGAATATTGCGACCGGCAAGTTTTATTGGTCTCTGCTGTGCAGCGTTTTCATCTTTTTCATCCAGTATCAGCCGGATGCGTTGAGCGAGATCGTGTTTGCGATAGGGTTTGCTGAGTAAATGGGCGGAGAATCGGGCGAGGCCATTGTGTGCCATTGTTTTGGAGGTAAAGCCCGAAGTCAGTAGCACTTTGGGTTCGGGGCGGTGATGTGCGCGTGCCAGTTGAGAGGCTTGTTGTGCCAGTTCGTAGCCGTTCATGCCGCCCGGCATAACCACGTCACTGAATAATAGATCGATGTTGTCGTCGGTTTTCAGTATTTCCAGCGCTTGTGCAGCATTTCCGGCCAGCTGGGTGCGATAGCCCAGTGAACGCAGATATTGGTCAGCCAGTTGCAGCAGGCCGATTTCGTCGTCAACAATGAGGATGGATTCATTGCCGGTGGACAGTGGTGCAGGGAGGGAGTTCTGATTGCTGGCATCGGGTTTGGGGGCACGGGTGCGTGGCAGATACAGGCGGATGGTCGTGCCGACACCGGGTTCTGAATAGAGTTTGATATGGCCACAGTAACGTTTGGCAAAGCCGTAGACCATGGACATGCCCAGGCCGGTACCTTTACTTTCGGGCTTGGTGGTGAAGAAGGGTTCAAAAACATGTTCCAGGGTTTCTTTGTCCATACCGGTGCCGGTGTCGCTCAGTATCAGTTGGACATAGTCGCCTGCTTCAAGCCAGGGGTTGAGGGTAACATAGTCGTCATCCAGGTATTTATTGCTGGTTTCGATGAGCAGTTTGCCGCCTTCCGGCATGGCATCGCGTGCATTGATGACCATATTCAGCAGGGCATCCTGGAATTCGTTAGGGTCGATTTCAGTCAGCCATGGGGTGTCGTTGAGAAAATACTGTACGTCCACTTCGGGGGTGAGTGAGCGTTCGATCATGGCTTCCATTTCTTTGATCGTGGTATTGAGATTGACCACGGTTTTTTCTCTGGGCTGATGGCGGGAAAAGGCCAGTAATTGCCGGGTCAGGTTAATGCAGCGCAGGCTGGAGCGGGTGGCAATTTCCACCCATTGTTGTGGCTGCCCTGTATCTTTCAAATGTTCACGCAGAAAATCCAGGTAGCCGATGACGACGCTGAGCTGGTTGTTGAAGTCGTGCGCAATGCCGCCGGAGAGCTGGCCAATGGCTTCCATTTTTTGTGCTTGCTGTAGTTGTTTTTGTAACAGCTCACGTTCTTCGTGTGAGTGCAGTGTGTTGATGCCGTAGGCGAGGTTACTGGCAAGCTCCTGTAGAAATTTCACTTCATCGTCATCGAAGGCATCAGCTTCACGGGCATAAATATTCAGTGCGCCAAAAGTCCGGTTTTTTTCCTTGAGCGGTAGCGCGATAGATGAACGGTAGCCGTATTTCGCAGCGGTATCACGCCAGGAGGCAAGCTGCGGGTCTTCGGTAATATTGCGAATAATGCGGGGTTCGCCATTATGGATGATTGTGCCTGTGAGTCCTTTCCCTTGTACGTTATCGCACCAGGTGGTATCGAGGTCATTTTGTTCAAAACCGGCTTGTGCCATGGGATGGATTGTTTTTTCCTTGTCGTTCCCGACATAGCCCACCCAGGCAAGATGGTAACCGGCATCTTTTACGATAACGTTGCAAATGCTGTGCAGCAATGTCGCTTCGTCTGTGGCTTTTACCAGGTTTTCATTGCAGGCGCTGAGAGCTTGCAGGGAACGGTTCAGGCGTTGCAGGGATCGTTCGGTTTGTTTGCTGGCGCTGATGTCGGTGCGAATGGCAACGTATTGATAGGGTTTGTTGCGGTTATCCGTAAATGGGACGATGGTGGTGTCCATCCAGTAGCGACTGCCGTCGCGGGCCTGGTTTTGTATTTGTCCGCGCCAGACGTTGCCCTGGGCGATGGTGTCCCATAATTGTCTGAAAAATGCGGGAGAGTGATAGTCCGATTTTACAATGCGATGATTCTGACCAATGAGTTCTGTTGCGGCGCGTTGGCTGATGTCGCAGAATTTCTGGTTGGCGTAGGTAATGATGCCACTTTGATCGGTGATACTGACAATGGCGTGCTGGTCCAGCGCGAACTTCTGGTAGTTCAGGTCGGTTACGGTTTGGCGCAGGATGGCAGCAGTTCGGTTGAGCTGAAACAGAATGCCTGCGATATAAGCCAGCAAAAGGATAGAAAGTCCATACAAGGCCAGACGCCAGGTGTCGGCATTCTGAATTATTTTGTTGTATTCAACACCATAGGCGGTGAGCAGCGCATCCATGTTTTGTGCTGTGGGCAGGTTGAGTAGCAGCTGTACCTGTTCGTCGGTTTGTTTTTTATTGTCGAGCACAATGCGCACATGGGCGAGCAGTACATCCAGCTCCTGTTGTCGCTCGGGAGCGTGGCGGGCCAGTATGGTTTTCAGTTCCGTACTACGGGTCATCAGTGCCGGGTTGAATGGCACATCACTGTTGAGGTTGCTGACCAGCGTATCGCGTAACAAGGTGTTCAGGGTTTGTTTCAGTTTGTCAACACGGGGGCCCGGAGGGAACCGGGCATTGAATTGGGTAATAGCAATGGGGAGATAGCGTAATGAGTTTCGCAGTACCGCATTGCTGGATTTGAAATTTTCAAGCAGCTCCCGTTTTTGTGCCAGCGCCTGGGTGGTCGCTTGCAAGTGTTGTGCGATTCTGGTCGGGAATACGGGATACAATTGCATTGCGATCACAGCTGTGGCATCCAGGTGCTCTTCAAGTTCGAGCATATTATTTACCGTGGAGTCATAGTAGGGCAGCAGCCCCTGGCGTATTTCCAGGATGTGCTGGTTAAGAATGGCATCCACTCGCTTGAACTGGTTGGCATGGCTGACAACCTGATTGTGTTTGTCGAGGTCAGTGGCCTGGGTCTTGATATACAGGAAAGACATGAGGAGCAGGGCTCCCACGCCAAGCACGAGAAACTTGATCCAGTTTCGACTCATGGTTTGTGACCCAGCGGCTGTCCGCGATATTCACCTGGAAGACTTTCCAAAAAGGTGACGATACGCAGAATATCCTGCCCCGGAATCGTGCGTCCCAGTTGATGCTCGGCCATTATACTCACGGCTTCTGCCAGTGTGGTGACGCTGCCATCATGGAAATAGGGGGGCGTCAGTGCGGCGAGCCGCAGGCTGGGTACACGAAATACATGACGGTCACGCGCTTTGCCGGTGACATTAAAGCGCCCCAGGTCTGCATGAGTGGGATTGCCTCGCACAGCAAAGTAATCTTTGAATACACCGAGTTTTACAAACAGATTGCCGCCCACATTACTGCCTTGATGACAGGCGACGCAGCCGTAAGTTTTGAACAGGCGGTAACCTGCTTTTGCCTCTTGGCTAATGGCGTTGCTATCACCCCGTAAAAAACGATCAAAGGGTGAGTTGATGGTTATCAGGCTGCGCATAAAGGTGGCAATGGCATTGCGAATGTTGTCGGCGGTAATACCCTCTGGATAGATTTCCGGGAAAGTGCGGGCGTAGTCCGTATCCTGTTCCAGTTTGCCAATGATCGTCGGCCAGGTTGTGGCAAACTCTTTGGCATTGATCACTACAGTATCAATCTGTTCTTCCAGGTTGCGGGCGCGGCCATCCCAGAACTGTCGATGATTGAGGCTGCTGTTGAAGACAGTCAGGGTATTAACATCCAGGATAGTGCCATCCCGGCCAGGAGCCCGGGCATGGTGGTCGGCACCGTTGTCTTTGATGTTGTGGCAACTGCTACAGGCCATGTCGTTGTTGCGCCCTAGACGGAGGTCGTGAAACAGACGCTCACCCAGACGGAGCTTGTGCGGGTTTAATCCCTCTGTCGGCCTCAGTGGCTGGATGGGTTCATGGCGCAGGTCAGGTTGTAATAGCGGGGCAGTGCTTTTTGGTGATACCTCATCGGAAAAGGTAACAGGTGATAGCGATAATAAGGTCAGCAGGCACAACATTACGCGGTAAACACCTGGTGACTTTTTGTTTTTATTGAAAACAATAGGGTTCATATTTATATTTTTTTTATGCTTCAAAACAATTCTCAGCTTCCGGGAGGCTGTTTTAACAGAATATAGCGGGGTGGTAATCTTCACTCCATGTTTAAAATGTGAATTAAGCGCTAAAAAACAGGCTGTTTTTAAAAATCACCGGGTATTTAACCACAAAGGTCGCAGAGACGCAGAGTGTGCAAAATTTTTGGTGTTTTTCTCCGCCTCTTTGCGCCTCTTTGCGATCTCTGCGTTTATAACATGCCACTTGTCAGTACCACCACAATCACACTATAAGTTCCCAATGTGCTGGAACGATTGCCTAAGGGTTTAACCCCCCGGATTCCGGCTAACAACATGCCGGAATGACGGTATTCTCAGTCAAAAATGTTAACGGGCCAATTTAGCCCTTACTTCACATTTTAAGGAAATCTGTTTTTATAAAGCATGCAGAGTGAAAGTGTTGTATTTCCACATGACTGGCATGTGATTTGTCAGGCGGTCAATAATTTTACAATTTCTGCAATTTCATCACGCGCTTCCTCCAGTGCGGCAATGCTGTCTTCCGGGCCGAGATCGAGTTTAGTAAAGGCGGGTATTTCGGCCCAGCTTGTTTGGACGTTATGGCGCTGTTTGCCGACGTAGCTGAGCAGGTTGGCGACAGTAACGATGTCGGTGAGATCGATGTTCTCTGAGTCGCGTGCAAGGTTTTCATGTTCGGCGACGGCGGTCACCATGTCGGGTGCAAAGCCCCAGGTTTGCACAATCACTTTCCCCAGTGCCGGATGCAGTTTTTCATCCAGGGTATCCATGCATGCGGAATCATTAGCCAGCGCTGCATGGTCTTCAGCTTTCAAGATCAGTGGCAGTTTTCCAATGTCATGTATCAGTCCCGCAAGCATGGCTTCATCCGGTTTTAATGTGCTAAACCGGTTGGCGAGCACATGACTGATGGCGGCCACATGGGCGCTGTGATTCCACACCCGCATAAGACGTTTTTTGAGTACATCATGTTTTGTGTAAAAAAGCTGGCTGACCAAAAACGAAGTTACAATGTTGCGTACGGTTCCCATACCCATGCGGGTCACGGCGGTTTGCACATTTTCTGCCGTAGAGCCGACACGAAACATCGGGCTGTTGGCGACCTGGATCATACGTGCGGAGAGTGCGGTATCGGTGTTGATGACCTGGGCGATTTTTTTGGCGGTGGCATCCGGGCCATCGATGATGCTGTTAATTTTTAACGCTACCTGCGGTAGCGCAGGTAGCTTGAGGCGGTTTGCTTTCAGGTCTGTCAGAATTTCGGTAATCAGCTTTACGACATCCATTTTTCCGCATCCTTTGGTGTGTTCTTCAGAGTGCATGCACTGTTTATTGTGCTTCCTCTATCACGTAGGGCAAGGTCAGCAGTTTTAACAATGGGCCATGGGTATCGTGCAAGCGTAATGGTCGTTCTTCGGCGCTGCTGATTTCGATAACAGCAAGCAAGTCACTCCCCCCCTCCGGGTTGTGTTGGGCACGCACCACTTTGCCAACGCCCTGCGCTGATTCGGAGCCTTCGGAATACAGGGTGTCTCCTGCTTGCACTGGTGAGTTGTCATCCGTGTGTGCGACAAACATACGTCGTTTGAGTTTGCCCAGGTAATGCATGCGCGCGACAATTTCCTGTCCGGGATAACAGCCTTTTTTGAAACTCAGGGCATTAATGGCTTGCAGGTTGAGCATTTGCGGCACGAAAGCTTCCTGAGTTTGCGCATAAACATCAGGCAGGGCAGCATGAATATCGAGCAGCTCCCAGGCACCGGCACCCACGGGTGTGGTATTGTCGGCCAGCTGCTGCCAGAGATGTTGCACTGCCGTTTCATCACCGTAAATCTCAAAACGGGTATCGGCCTGAATGCAGATTATTGTCAGGCCCGCAGTGTGTGTAACCGCATCGGTGGTGGCGGGTACGGCGTCAAACAATGCGCGAAGGTGCTGACCGGCTTGTGGGCCTGCGCAGCCCATACGTGCCAGAGTGTCGCTGGCATCACTTAACGTGGTTTTTGTCATCATCACATACATGCGCAGACGGCGGAGTACGGGTTCGAGAATTTCCTGAGGCAATCGCAGGTAATAACCCTCTTCACGTTGAAACAAACGGAAGAAGGCGAGCACACGGCCTTTGGGAGTGCAGTAAGCATTCAGTTGGCTGTGTAATGTTGAGACGTTGTGTACGTCGTTACAAAACTGGTTTTGTAAAAAGCTTTCGCTTTCCGGGCCAACGGCCTGAATCACACCATAGTGGGAGAGGTCGCATAGAATGGTTTGTTTTCCCGCCAATGCCATGCGTTTTTCCACGGCGGCATTGCCAGGGTCATCGCCGAAATAATGTACCTGATTGTGGTGTGTATCACTATTTCCGGTGTCATCCCACTGAGCACCCTGCGTCGTCAGAAATTGCTGCCAGTTATTGTGTATCATGTTTTTAAGTTTGCTCATTGACCTTGTGTAGCGTTCGGTTGATGATAGCGGATAATGATTCGGCTCGTAATATCGATTTATGAATATGTTGAATAAACACAATAAACAGAATTTCAACCTGCACAGATAATCAATGAGCGCGACGGACAACAGACCGGTTTTTCTTAACCTTCTCCGGATACGCCAGCCGGTCATGGCGGTGGTTTCCATTTTTCACCGCATTAGCGGTGTGCTGATGATTCTGGCCTTGCCCGGACTGGTTTATCTGCTCAACTTATCCCTTAGCAATCAGGCGGGTTTTTCACAGGTGGCCGGTTTGCTCACCAGTCCCGCACTTAAAACCCTCGCAGTGCTGTTTGGTTGGGCGCTGGCACACCATATACTGGCCGGCATTCGTTTCATGCTGCTGGACTTTGATCTGGCCATTGAGCGGGGTGCCGCACGAAAAACCGCATGGCTGGTGCATGTCGGTGCGTTGAGTCTGACGGTGTGGTTTGCGGGTGTGATCTTCGGAGCATGGTCGTGAGCTGGCGGGCATCCTCCGGCCTGCGTTCCTGGCTACTGCAACGGCTGACCGCACTTTACATCGTCGTTTTTTTGGCAGTGTTCGCGTTCGTGTGGGGCGGGCAGACCATTACCTTTGAATCATGGCGTGCCTGGGTGGCCCATCCGGCAGCGAACATTGCGCTGTTGTTGTTTGTTTTTGCATTGTTGATGCATGCCTGGATCGGCGGACGGGATGTGGTGATCGACTATGTTAAATCCGCTTCGACGCGCTATGTGTTGTTAATCGTATTTGCCCTGGGGCTGGGCATTATGGGGTTGTGGACTCTGCGTATATTGTTATTGGCCGGAACAGGATGAGTGCATTGGATATTGAACGGCGTCAGTTTGACACACTGGTGATTGGTGCAGGTGGGGGTGGCCTGCGTGCCGCCTTGCAAATGTCGGAAGCCGAAGCCAATGTGGCGGTGGTATCCAAGGTTTTTCCCACCCGCTCACACACTGTTGCGGCGCAGGGCGGCATGAACGCAGCGCTGGGCAATGTGATGCCGGACAACTGGCACTGGCATATGTATGACACCGTCAAAGGCAGTGATTATCTCGGTGATCAGGATGCCATCGAATACATGTGCCGTGCCGCATCGCACCTGGTGGTGGAACTGGAACACGCCGGAGTACCGTTTTCCCGCCTGGCCAATGGCAAAATTTATCAGCGGGCCTTTGGTGGACAAAGCCGGGATTTCGGCGGCGAACAGGCCGCACGCACCTGTGCAGCAGCCGACCGTACCGGTCACGCCATTTTGCATGCCCTGTATCAACAGAATATTCGCGCCAAAACCCATTTTTTTGATGAATATTTCGCCATTGATTTGTTGAAAGACGATGACGGCTACATCCTTGGTGCGGTGGTGCTGTGCATTGAAACCGGCGAACCACTGATTATCGAGGCCAAAACCACATTACTGGCCACCGGTGGTGTGGGGCAGTTGTTTCGCACCAACACCAATGCGCGCATCAATACCGGTGATGGTATCGCCATGGCCTTGCGTGCGGGTATTCCGGTGCAGGACATGGAGTTTTTTCAATTTCATCCCACCGGCATCGCAGGCAAAGGCATGTTGATTACCGAAGGCGTGCGCGGCGAGGGCGGGTATCTGGTGAACAAAAACGGCGAGCGTTTTATGGAACGCTACGCACCTCACGCCAAAGACCTGGCCAGCCGTGATGTGGTGAGCCGTGCCATTGCCATTGAAGTGCGCGAAGGCCGGGGCTGCGGCCCCAATGCCGACCATGTGATGCTCAAACTGGATCATCTGGGCCCGGAAGTGATCAAAAAACGTCTGCCGGGCATTCGTGACATGGCCATGACCTTTGCACATGTGGACCCCATTGACACGGCCATTCCGGTATTTCCCACCGCGCATTACACCATGGGCGGGATTCCCACCAACCGTTATGGGCAGGTAGTAATACCCTTTGAACAAAGTGCCGAAGAAGCGATTCCCGGCCTGTATGCCGTGGGTGAATGTGCCTGTGTATCAGTACACGGGGCGAATCGCCTGGGCGGCAACTCACTGTTAGACATTGTCGTATTTGGCCGTGCCGCCGGTAATCATGTGATCGAATACCTTAAGGAAAACCGCTACCACCGGCCATTTAATGATTCGATGGCTGAAGAAGCCATGCAACGTATCGGACAGTGGCAAAAAACCGGAGAAGGTGAATCAGTGGATAGTCTGCGCGCTGAATTGCAAAAAGCCATGGAACATTATTGTGGTGTGTTTCGCAGCAAAGAGGTTTTAACCGAAGGTGTTGAAAAAGTACGGACACTGGTGGCACGGGTAAAAGATGCCCGCCTGAAAGACCAAAGCAAAATATTTAACACCGCACGCATCGAAGCACTGGAACTGGAAAACCTGATGGGGCTGGGGCTTGCCACCGTTGAATGCGCGCTGGCGCGGGAAGAAAGTCGCGGTGCGCATTCCCGCGTGGACTACCCCGAGAGAGATGACGAACGCTGGATGAAACACAGCCTGTACCATGCAAACGGGCATATCGAATACAAACCGGTGCGCACCAAACCGATGACAGTGGACTCTTTTCCACCCAAGCCGCGTGTTTATTAAGGGAACTTTTAGCTAAGTTGTGAGCGGAAACTTTAAGCCTGAAATATTTGATTTTTCCGGGTTAAAAAAGCACTTGTTGGCATTTTTCAGTCACATACAATTAAAATGCATTTTTTTAAAACCCTGGTAATTTCAGTCTTCATTGTCGCTTATTGTTTTGTCGGATGGATAAATTATACTGCCATAATGGAAGCTTATGGAAATGGTGCCCCCTACTTTGACCGAACGACTAATATGGATAAATGGGAGAGTCCAATACCTCTGTTGGTAATGATTGATATTGGTATATTGTTGATATCCTGTGTATCGTTTTTAGTGTATAAAAAAACAGAAAAAAATTATCAAATCAGAAACAAGTTTAGCGAAAACACGATAACGAAAAGTTCCCAAGGAACGTTACCATGCGATTTTTGATTCACCGTTACAATCCCGAAACCGATAAAAAACCGCGCATGCAGGAATACACGCTGGCTGATATTAATGCGGGAGACATGCTGCTGGATGCACTGTTTCAGATTAAAGAAGAAGATGACAGTCTGAGCTTCCGGCGCTCCTGTGGTGAAGGTGTATGTGGTTCCGATGCCATGAATATCAACGGCCGCAACGGACTGGCCTGCATCACCCCCCTGAACTCACTTAAAGAACCCATCGAAGTGCGTCCGCTACCGGGCCTGCCGATTGTGCGTGATCTCGTGGTCGATATGCGCCCGTTTTATCACCAGTATCGTTCCGTCAAACCCTGGCTTACCGTGCATGACCCCGAACCGGAAACGGAATACCTGCAAACCCCTGAACAACGTGATCAGCTTGATGGTTTATACGAATGTATTTTGTGCGGAGCCTGCTCAACCGCCTGCCCCTCATTCTGGTGGAACCCGGACAAATTTCGCGGCCCGGCAGCTCTGTTGCAATCCTGGCGCTTTTTGGCCGACAGCCGTGACCAGGCCACCGCTGAACGTCTCGAAGAACTCGAAGGCGCGTATCGTTTGTTCCGCTGTCACAGTATCATGAACTGCATGGATGTCTGCCCCAAAGGGCTTAACCCCACAAAAGCCATCGGCAACATCAAAAAAATGATGCTGAAACACCTGGTGTGACAAACATCGCCGACAAAAACCGCCTTCATTGGCAATGTCGTCGAGGCATGCTGGAGCTGGACGACATGTTGCACAGTTTTCTTCAGCATGGTTTTGATGATCTGGCAAAAAATGAGCGCGATCAATTTGAAAACTTGTTAACCTGTCACGATAACCTGTTACTTGAATACCTGATGGGCCGCACCGTGCCCTCAGACCCGGATACTGCCCATGTCGTCAACAAAATTCGCGCAGCCGCTCAGGCTGCAACCTGAAGCATCCCGTATTCTTGTCGGGCTCTTGACCGCTGGTCATCTCGGGGCCATCGCCGTCCTGTTTCCGCTGGATTTAAGCATGATGACAAAAATCGGCATTGCTGTCGTACTGCTGGTGAGCCTGACCATTGCCATACGCAAACAGCCCGGCAGAATAGGGGAGGGCGGCGTGCAGATACTCACCTGGCAAACCGATGACGAATGGGTATTGGAAACCGCCGATGGTACACAGATAAAAGCCAGCCTGCACGAATCCACATACGTACACCCATGGCTGGTAGTATTGAATTTCCGGCGGGAGAACCAACGGAGCCTGTTAACATTTACACTGGCCCCGGATGCCCTGGACAAAGAAACCTTCCGGGAATTACGTGTACGCCTGAAAGTAGCAGGAAAATCGGTAAAGGGTCGTTAAACATGGTTCGCTGACCATGCGCCATATCCTGAAACTGCTCCTCCCTGCGGTGATTCCTTCCTGGCGGTTTTTCGACGTTATCGCCCCCTCACCGCGACTACAATTCGCACTATTGCATTCAGCAACCGTCTCTTCAGGTGAAAAAAGTGAATGGCGTGAATTTCGTCCACGCCCGGCACACCTTTCATTTCTGCAAATGCTCGGACGCATGTTCTGGAACCCGGAGCGTAATGAATCGCTGTTCTTGATTAGCTGTGCAGAGCGCATTTTGCAACAGCCAACACAACACAGTGAAGATGAAATCCTGAAACGTATTATTGCCGAACTCAAAGCCAATCATGCAGGTTTAACGGGAAATGCAACACACTTACAATTTCGGCTGCTACTGGTGCAGCGACAAGACTCCCGACTCCAACAACAAATAGTTTTTCATTCACGTATTCAACCGTTATCCGCACAGGAAAAAACGTGAACTTCGATGATGCCGTTCGGCTGACCGAAATTTTACTGGGCTTTGCCTTTGCCCAACAAAGCATCGAACACTTCACGCGTTTTGCAAACGAACGACACCTGTTTATACCGCGTTTTGTTTTAGCGATATTACTGATGATCGGTTTTCAAACCACCTGGGTTGCGATCTTGTTGTTTTTATTAGGACTGGCAATGCTGCACCGTTTTCAAGGCCCCTACAATGGCGGCTCTGACCGCATGAGTTTATTAATCCTGTTTTGCCTGTGTCTGGTATATATCGCCCCCACACAACGCTGGCAGGAAATGGCCTTTGGTTATCTCGCTTTACAGTTGGTTTTTTCATATTTTTTTTCAGGCTGGGTAAAAATAATAAACCCGGAATGGCGAAGTGGTCGCGCCTTATGTGATGTTTTTCAGTTTTCCACCTATCCCGTCAGTGAATCTTTACGACAATGGTCGAAATCATCCCGCATACTTTTTGTCATGGCCTGGGGAGTGATGATTTTTGAATTGATTTTTCCGTTGTTATTATTGTCACGTATCAGCCTGATTATCGCACTGATTATTGCCGCAAGCTTTCATTTTGCCAATGCCTGCCTGTTTGGCTTGAATCGATTTTTCTGGATATGGATCGCCGCCTATCCATCCATACTCTGGTTTCAATCACGCTTTATTATGGTGGGCTGAAAAGCATTAAAGGAGTCAGAGTCTTTTTTATTTTTGCCTGATTTTTGTACATTTTATATGCCCGATATACAAAAAGAGACCTGTTTTACGTGCAAAATACTAATGAGAGAGGGTTTCTTGAAAAAGAGTGGTATAAATGCGCATGGAATTTGTAACGCTGTGGAGGCGAGGGAGAGGGAAGGGCTTGTTTATGAGAGTGCCGGAATGTTGTGTTGAAATGGGCAACGTTCTGGAAATCGAGTTTTGATAAAATAACAGGCAGATATGCCTGAAAGCCCCTCAATATCTACTATCAGGGAAAATTGACCGGTCTTCTGTGGTTATCAGGTAAACTTGCCTGATTCTTCGCTCAATACCACTGGGTAACCGGGCGAATGTGCCTGATACTAATAAGTTAGGCCCCTCGAACGTGGCAGTGTTAATGTGTCGGGGCATCCGTACGCTCCTTCTGGAAACGAATATATGGCAAAGAGGAAAACGTTGTGATGGAGGAAGACAATAAACCAGTTATGTTCGCAATGTTGGCTGATTCTAGGCGTTCCAAATATGCGATCCCTGAGGATGGCGTGTACGATAATTTGATGGAAGAAATTTTTGACCCAAATCCACTCAGAAGCCATGTTATAACACTCCACCTTTATGTCGAATACTGGCTCGATAAAATTCTAAATGGTATTGGGGCAGAAAAAATTGACCGGATGACTTTTAATAAAAAAGTTAACCATCTAAATAATAAAGAAATTATAGAGGAAGATCTTTATAGCAATATTGTGGCAATAAACCGACTCCGAAACGTCTATGCTCACGAACTAGATTTAGAAAAGGCGAATAAAAAAGTTATGATCCTCCTGCAGAAAATGAAAATTGATCCCTATTTCGTAACAACAGATGATGATCTATTCCGATCTGTGTGCCTACAAAGTATGATGCTTTTAGAAGCAACTTTTGCCAACGGCTGCAAGTCGCCGCGACTTTCAGATTTTCCTGATGAGAAGGTTAGAGATAAGCTTTTAAAAGATGGGAAATTATTCTGGCAAGAGTGTGAAATCACAGATATAGAAGAACATGGCTATATTTCTCAATACCAACTTCGTTGCCCACTTTGCCTAAAAGGTGTAATAGAGCGCGAGAAAGACAAAACACCAGGCTTTAAAGAAAGCTTCATGGGGGCGTGTAACGTATGCGGCTTATCCGGAAACGGATCAACGCTAGAGCTAGAAACGGTAAGTAGTGAGCATATAGATAAAATTATAAATCAGAGTGAAAACGGGCCTAACAAAAGCAATTAACTCGGACGTTTTTCCGCAGTGTTCGTTTGTGCTAAAAGAGCCTAGCACAAGCCTCTCACCGCTACAAAACGCCGGTTATTGCTGACGTTAGCCCCATAAAAAGTCAGGAGTGAAAATGGAAAGCATGCCAATTGCGAATACTCTTACGATAAGAGAGTGTGGGCTTGATGAATATTGGTTACAAGATCAAATCTATAATAATCCAAACTGTCTAGGGTTAGGTGAGCTTGATGCTATTGATAAAGAACGAAGGCAATCTAGTGGCGGAAGGCTAGATATTTTACTAAAAAATCCAGAAGATGATTCAATGTATGAAGTTGAATGTATGCTGGGTGAAACAGATGAATCACACATCATTCGAACAATTGAATATTGGGATAATGAGAAACGGAAATGGCCGCAAAGGCAACATTATGCTGTTCTGGTTGCTGAATCAATTACACGCCGGTTTTTTAACGTAATTCAGCTTTTAAGCCATTCCATACCAATAATCGCCATTCAGACCAATGTGATCGAGGTTGGTGGTGTTAAGTCGCTTAATTTCGTTAAAGTACTGGATACGTTTGAAGAAATTGACGATGGCTCATCAATCAGCAATGAAATATTCGATGAGAAGTATTGGAAAAATAAGGCTCAATGGGTAATTGATACAGCAAATTTACTTCGAGAGGAAGTGTCGGAGGTTATTGGCGAGTCATCGCTAAATTACACGAAACACTATATTGCAATCACTACACACAACAATAACTATTTTTGGGTTCATAAGCGAAGCGGAGGAAAAGTATTGCTCGGTTTTAGGGTTGCATCTCATCTAATGGATGAAGCAAAAGAGCTACTTGATGAGCACAGTATATCTTACGTCCACAAACGCAAGAGTCTAAGAATTACTACCGACAAAAAAGCTATTCAAGGGAGTAGGGAGCTATTTGTTAAAATTGCGCAAATGGCAACAGACTATTGGAATAAATAGGGCTAACAATTGCATCCAGCGGACAGCCCAAAGCGGTGTTTTTTTGTGTATGTCGCAAGCTCCATTTTACACAAAAAAACACCGCTTTGGGCTGCCGCTGATGCTGAGCGTTAGCGCTTAAAGGAAATGTCTGCCTTGAACCAGAAAAAACACATTTTGCTATACGTTCCTGGTGATGAATCCAAGAATGTTACAGTTGAGCAATATGAAAAGTGGCGTGATGCTGCAAAAACAATAGAAATAGCAGACTTCCTGTATGAAAGGCATTTCCGTCGCTATCTGAAAGCATTTACATTTGATTCTGATGACTACAAATTAAATTATAAAAATGGATTTTCAATGATGGCCAATTACTGCCTATTAATTGAAACCATTGAAGGGTTTTATAGGGGCTGGCCTAAAAGCAGAAATGAGTTGGCGTTCTTAAAATTTTTCACTAGAGATAAGCATTTTAAGCAATTCGCTGTGAATGATATTCCAAGTCAATTCTATAAGAACATACGTTGTGGAATTCTTCATCAAGGTGAAACATCAGGTGGCTGGTTAATTTCACGAAAAAACAATGCAGCACTGCTTAATGAAGCCAACAAAACAATAAATGCGAACAAATTCGGGAAAAATCTACAGAAGTCCCTAGAAGATTACACAAATGAGTTAAAACAAAGCGATTGGAATTCTGAATTATGGAAACATACCAAAGAAAGAATGAGATCAATCATCAAGAACTGTGCGTAAATTGCGCTAACAAGGCAAATTCACTCGGACAGTCAAAAGCGTCGTTTGTTTTGTGTATTCCGCTGCGCTCCATTTTACACAAAACAACCGCCACTTTTGCCTGCCGGTGATTTGCGACGTTAGCACAACATAAAAAATGACCATCTGAGTTTAATTTTGTTAGAAGAAAGATATAGATCACGGAGTAAATAATGGGTATCTGAGGCAAGTCAAAAGAGCTTGCTTGTGCAGT
>JAKISS010000029.1 GCA_021648485.1 Gammaproteobacteria bacterium | reverse complement strand
TTTGCAGATGCGTCTGAAAAGGTTAAGTGGTATTGTCTGCGCTGGCGTATTGAAACATATTTCAAGGTTTTGAAGTCTGGACTCCAAATCGAAGAATGTCGCTTGGGAGATGCTGACAAATTAGTCAAATTTATTGCGGTAATGAGCGTTGTTGCGTGGAAATTGTTTATGCTAACGTTGATCGCCAGAACAGATCCAGAAATATCTTGTGAGATTTTTATCGACAGGCAACACTGGATGCCACTCTATTTGGAAATTCATAAAAATAAAAAACTTCCCAAAAGAGCACCCAAAATGGGCAATACTGTTAGGTGGATTGCTATGCTTGGAGGGTTTTTAGGAAGGGCGGGTGATGGAGACCCAGGAATAACAACATTGTGGCGGGGCTGGAAGCGACTAAATGATATTTCGCGAGGCTGGATTCTTGCGCAAAGTATATAACTTGTGGGTAATAGAAAGGATCTGTGCGGGGGACGCTGAGCAATCAGTGTTCCTACCGTGACTGCATAAAATAAAAAAGAGGAACCAGATGAAAATACTACCTACTATAATTTTATTTTTTATTATGTTGCCTATCAGTCATGCTGAAAATAAAAATTCAGGTGTGTCATTACTATCACCTCAATTACAACAATTGTTTTCAAAAGAAATGATTCAATTGAATCAAGGCATGAAAGAAATTATGGATGCCTATATATCAGGTCAATGGGACATAATAGCCCCAATAGCAAAAAAAATGGAAGGTAGCTATGTGCTAAGGCAAAACCTAACAAAAAGCCAAATGCACGAATTACATTCTAAATTACCAAAGAAATTCTTAAAATTAGATGAAGAATTTCACTACTATTCGGGCATGTTATCTCATGCCTCAGAAATGAAAAAAACAGAATTAATTGGGTTTTATTTTTCAAAAATGAGTGAAACTTGTGTTAGTTGTCATAGCATATATGCAACCAATAAATTCCCATCTTTCAACTCTAAAGTTGGAAGTAATAAACATCATCACTAATAAATGCATAATCGGGATAGGGAGCTACTCAAGTAGCCCCCTACCACAGCACCGTACATACGGGTCCGTATACGGCGCCAGCCTGCTATTCGCAGAGATGCTTCATTGGGAAAATCAGATCCACATCAAGTGCCTATCGGGCCGTAGCCGGATGATAAATCTTGCACTATAGCGTGCGCACGGAAATGAGTCCTATCTTTTCAAAATGTGCATTGCTTAATCCACTGTTCGTGGCTAAGGTCTTCGACAGACGCCAGTAACTTTTACGCGACAGCCCCAAATAGATGGCTTCACGCTTTCTGACGCCTAGCTTGATCAGCTCGCGGATTCTAAAGAACAAAGGGGGGCATTGCTTGATGTTGCACAGTATTTACTACCTTTCATATAATATCAAGCAACGACCCCTTTTCGTACGGGTATGGATCGATGAATCCGGTGTTTTCGCGATACCTGCTCTCACCGGGTTAAGGTCCACATACGCCATACAGGCTGCCAGAACGGATTCATCCAGTAAGACTTGAAACGCGCCCCTCCCAGAACCGTCCAGTACAACCATCCTCTGCATTAGCTTGACGGGCAATGGACTCATTCAACACCCGCATAAACCAACTGATGTCCATTAAGCGCCTGCGCCATTCCGTCACACTTTTACCCAGCACCGTCAATTCAGCCTTGCCCAGCTTTTCATTCCGCAGAAAACGCTATGAAAGCAGGTTTCCGGAGAACAGCTGATGCCACTGCTGAATCACTTCCGACTGAGTCCAGTTTTCAGCCCTATCCTGATCAATATGAAACACCACATGGTAATGATTAGACATAATGGCATAAACACAGATATCCAGCGAAAAGATACCGGCCAAATCCAGTAACTTATCCTCAATCCACTGCCGCCGGTGCTCATAACTA
Organism: Gammaproteobacteria bacterium; assembly: GCA_021648485.1. Lineage (GTDB taxonomy): Bacteria > Pseudomonadota > Gammaproteobacteria > SZUA-152 > SZUA-152 > SZUA-152. Next base: position 32,286 of record JAKISS010000029.1, on the reverse strand, counting down.
TTGCCTGATAACTGATCACGGCCATACAAAAATGCCCGGCGAACACAGCGGGAGACACAGTGGTAATAGGGGGTGGATTCCAGCGAGACCTGGGCATAGCGGAGTTTGGGCATGGTTAACTCCTTAACCAGTGGTGTAACTCCTTGAGGGTTTGGATTGTCAATAGTTAAAGTGGGTGTCCTTGTTTTGTTTACTTGGTCCTGACAAAGCGGAAAATATACCGGTGATACTGAGGAATATAAGAAATTCTTGAAATAACTTCTCGTGATAAGCATCTAACTCTGTGTATTTTACCAAGTTTTAGTGATGCAGCCGTTCTGTTCCTTACTTTGTCCTGTAAAAATTCAAAAAACTTATGAAATTATCACAAAAATGTCGTCCAAATTTGCCGTGTGTGCGTCTAATGTGTGATGTCCTTAATGGGGCATTATTTACATATATAAGCAAACATCAAGGATGACAAACATGAAAACACAATACACATTTACATGGGTTACACGGTCGCTTCTTGTATTAACAGGTTTTGCTGCATTGGTTTCGCTTATGTTTTTTAAAGATGCGTCTCCCCTCATTAGCTGGCTGGCACTTGCCAGTATCATCCCACTTATTATGGGGATGTTGGGCGAAAATCTTGTACGTGAGCTTTTTGTTACCACCATCTATACTTATCTCGTGAAAAATACTCTGATACATAAAACGGTAAGCCCTATCATGACAAGTCTCCCGTTACCATTCGGTATGACTGACAATATGGAAAAGGGAACGATGTAATCATGTCGTAATTTATGAATATTTGAGATTTTTTTACCCAGTTGGGAGAAAGGCAGCTACGGCTGCCTTTCTCTTTCAGGAAGGGCAAAATTTCTCCTCGCCAAAAACACATTTTACTCTGCTGGGTGTATTCAGTATCGTAGTGCTGCTTTAAAAAATATTAAAAACAGAGTAACTGCCAGGGGGGCGGTGTGGCAGATTATTAATGAAAAAAAACCCCAATGAGAATAATAAAGATGCACTGCGAATCCGCCGCGAGTATAACCAGTGGGTCGCTAATGAAACGCTGGAAGACTACGCTCTGCGCTATACCGCCAAACGGGCGCGACGATGGTCCGCTGCCTGGGTTGCTAATACGGCGCTGGGTATTATTTCCTTCCTGGCATTGGAGGCTATTGGCGGCACCATTACCCTGAATTATGGTTTTACCAATGCCATGTGGGCGATTCTGGTGGTGGGTGGCATTATCTTTTTGTCCGGGTTGCCGCTGGCCTATTATTCAGCAAGAGATGGTATCGATATTGATCTGCTCACCCGGGGAGCCGGTTTTGGTTATATCGGTTCCACTCTTTCATCACTGGTTTATGCTTCATTTACCTTCATATTTTTTGCCATTGAAGCGGCCATCATGTCCATGGCGATTAATATGACCACGGGCATTCCCATGTCGCTGGCCTATATTATCAGTACCATTGTGGTTATTCCGCTGGTGACCCACGGTATCACCCGTATTTCCCGTTTCCAGGCCTGGACACAACCCGTGTGGCTGATTTTACAAATTCTGCCGCTGGTGTTTATCGGCATGCACGAGTCTGCCGCTTTTTCGCAATGGCTGACTTATGGTGGCTCTGCTGCTGAGGGAGGGCAAGGGTTTGAGCTATTACTTTTTGGTGCAGCGGCGGCGGTGATTTTCCCTCTGATTGCACAAAACGGTGAGCAGGCCGATTTCCTGCGATTTTTGCCGGTGCGAAACCAGCAGAATAAAACCCAATGGTGGCTGGCTGTGGTGTGTGCCGGGCCGGGCTGGGTGGTCTTTGGCGTCATCAAATTATTTGTGGGCTCGTTCCTTGCGGTACTTGCACTGAATCATGGCTTGTCTCCCGAGCTGGCCGATGATCCTGCACACATGTACGCCGTGGCATTTAATTACATCACGATTAACCCCGACATGGCGCTGTGGCTGGCAGGTATATTTGTGGTTATATCTCAGCTGAAAATCAATGTGACCAACGCCTACGCAGGCTCCATTGCCTGGGGTAATTTTTTCTCACGGCTGACACACAGTCATCCCGGGCGGGTAGTGTGGCTGGTGTTTAATGTCACCATCGCCTTGATGCTGATGGAACTGGGACTCTATCAGGCTTTTGAAAGTATTTTGATTACTTATGCCTGTCTGGTGGTGGCCTGGGTTGGTTGCGTGGTGGCAGATCTGGTCATCAACAAACCGCTGGGGCTGAGTCCTGCGCATATCGAATTCAGGCGCAGCCACTTGCACGACATCAATCCGGTGGGCGTCGTCTCGATGGTGATTGCTGCCAGCGTCGGTATTATCGCTAATCTGGGGTTTTTGGGTGAAGTGGCAGAGGCTTTGGCAGCTTTCATATCCTTGTTGATTCCTTTTGTCACTGTGCCCTTGATTGCCTGGATGACCGGGGGGCGATATTATTTATGCCGCGCTAAGGAGGCAGACTCCGTGCCTACTCTGAAAGAGGATTCCGGGCAACAATGTTGCCGGGTGTGTGAAAACAATTTTGATTATGAAGATATGAGCCAATGCCCGAGTTATGAGGGTATGATTTGTTCCCTGTGCTGCGCACTGGATTCCCGCTGTGGCAACCAATGCAGGCCGGATGCCCACCTGTCTGCACAGGCATCTGCATTTTTCAGCCGGATATTACCGGTGTTTATTCATCAGCGGCTACAGTCCGTTACCGGACATTTTTTAGGTATGTTTAGCATTACTGCAAGCATTATTGCAGGTCTGCTCGCTGTGGTGTTTTATGCCCAGCAGAATAAAACACAAACCGATTTGTTGCTGATCAGTGGTGCCTTATGGCAGGTGTTTTTCCTCTTGATGCTGGTGACAGGCGTCCTGGTCTGGCTGTATGTGCTCGCCCAAAAAAGTGCGCGCTTTGCTCTCAGTGAAACACAGCTTCAGGCAGCACTGCTGATACGTGAAGCCAAGGCACATGAACAGACCGCCATCGAACTGGCGAAGGCGCGTGATGCAGCGAATACGGCCAACAAAGCAAAATCACGTTATTTATCCGGTGTCAGCCATGAGCTAAGAACACCATTGAATACCATTTTTGGTTATGCCCAACTGATGGAGGCTGACACCCGGCTGGATAAAAAAAGTCAAAAAATTTCATCCGTCATAAAACGCAGCAGTGAACACTTGTCTGATGTTATAGAAGGGCTGCTGGAAATTTCAAAAATCGAATCCCGCAAACTGGATTTGCATCGAGACACGGTAGACCTACGCTTACTGGTCCAGCAATTTGAAGATATGTTCAGGCCTATGGCCAAAGAAAAGGGTATTGACTTTATCATTAACTGCCAGGCGGATTTGCCCTGGTATGTTTCCATTGATGAAAAACGATTGCGTCAGATTTTATTAAATCTGTTATCCAATGCCATCAAATTTACCCCGGAAGGAAAAGTTGAACTGCATATTACTTACCGTAATCAGGTTGCCCGCTTGACGGTCAAAGACACCGGCATCGGTATTGCCAAAGAAGATCAATCAAGAATTTTTGAACCCTTTGAACGAGTACACAACAAACAAACCCAACGGATCAGCGGCACTGGGCTGGGCCTGTCCATTAGTCGCCTGTTGGTGGAAATGATGGGTGGTAGCCTGGAATTAAAAAGTTGGCCAGGGCTGGGTACCGAGTTTTGTCTCAGTCTTTTTTTGCCCAGTGTGGCCGAACAGCTTTCCATCAGTCAGAACCATACTGATATATGCGGTTATGAAGGAGCACCTCGCCATATTATGGTTGTCGATGATGAAAACAGCCACCGCCATTTGATTCATGACTTGTTACAACCACTGGGGTTTATTATTCATCAGGCAGAATCAGCCGAACAGACACTGGAAATGATCGATGGGCGACTGCAATCCATTGATTTGTTTTTACTGGATATCAATATGCCGGAAATGAATGGCTGGCAATTGTTGGCAGAATTGCGCCAGCGCGGGTTTAGCAAACCCATTATTCTGCTTTCTGCCGATCCTTATGAAAATGCCACCGTGTTACAAAAAGAAGTGAATTTTGATGCCTATATCAACAAACCTATACGCATAGGAAAATTGCTGGAACAATTACAGCGGTGTCTTGATTTACAATGGCACAATACTGAACAGGCTTTGGAAACAGATGCAGAAAATGGTGACGAAACGATAATATCCCACCTGGACTCGGAAACACTTGATTCATTGCGGCGTTTTGCCAGTATGGGATATTTAAAAGGGGTAACAGAGTGCATTGAGTTTTTTGAATCACAACATGCCCAGCCTGCCTGGGTCAACAAAATAAAAATATTATCGGAACAATGTGACCTCGACCGTATTGTGCATGTTATTGATGAATTGACTGAATCAAAAGGTAAGGAAAACTGATGCAACGCTTCAAGGACAAAACAACGGTACTGGTTGTGGATGACTCACCCGATTCATTAAGCATGGTCAATCTCGCCCTGGACGAAGCCGGAATTGCAGTATTAATCGCACTTAATGGTCAACAAGCCATGAATGTGCTTAACCAAATTACACCCGATGTGATTTTAATGGATGCTATTATGCCGGTCATGGATGGCTTTGAATGCACTCGTGAAATTCGCAAACAACTACCGCTGATTCCAATTATTTTTATGACCGGCCTCAGCGAAGTAGAGCACATCGTCAAAGCCTTTGACGCTGGAGGCAATGACTACATTATTAAACCGATTCATCCTGAAGAATTACTGGTACGCATTCGTCAGCACACCAACAGTGCGCGCATGCTCATGGAAGCACAGGGCGCATTGGACTCACTGCGCCAACATGTGTTTTGTATTGATAAACACGGATATGTTTTATGGGCAACACCGGAAGCCCAGATTTTGTTGAATAAAACGCAGGGAAGGGCAGGCTCCAGTGAACTAAAAGAACGATTCAGTCGCTGGTTATCCAGTGGTCAAGCCGGACATGATCTGGCTCTGCCATTAGATGAACAAAATGCTGCGCTCACCGTCTATTATTTCAAACAGACAAACGAGGATGAATACCTGCTGAAAATCCAATCTCCCGATGTTGAAATTGACCCTGCTATATTGGAGGAAAGCCTGGATATCACCTATCGTGAAGCAGAAGTTTTGCTCTGGCTGGCTCATGGTAAAACTAACCGGGAAATTGCCGAAGTGCTGGAAATGAGCCCGAGAACGGTGAATAAACACCTGGAACAAATGTACCCCAAAATCGGCGCAGATAATCGTACTGTTGCCGCTTCTGTTGCCATACAGATTATTCTTGGCGGGCGTATTGGGCGGCCTCTGAATCAGGACGTTTCCGTTTAGTTGTATTTTCTGGTTTTAGGGGTAAGGAAGCATGCCTTAATCTCTTTGGGTTTAATTTCCCCGCAGCTTGCTGCGAATACCGTCATTTTGGCGTAGGCTAGAATCCAGACGATGAACCCCCTGGATACCGGCCTTCGCGGCGTGACGTTAATACCCCGCTTCGCGCAGCGAGATAGCTTGCTACGGGGTTGTTTATTTTGGAGTGATAGTGTGTTTTTCTAAAAGCGTCTTGCCTTCTTTTATTTTTTTCTCGGAACTCATGATGTTATTCCTTTTTTAGGAGTGGTGTATTTTTCCGCATTTCTCAACCTGAGAATTATGGCATCAAGCACCAATAGTCAGAATCAGGAACTCCCTACCTTTTTTATTGTTTTTCGTTTGTCCAGTTACGACCGTACCCAATGCCATTAATCTGGCACCAAACCTGCATCAGCTTGTGAAATCAGGTCGTTAGCGACGACAAACCGATCAATAAGTTGTCAATCTGTACTGACAGAAAGAGGCTTGCGGGTATTCATTTGCTGAATTTTTACCGTCAATCATTTTTCAATGATGTACACAGGGAGCGGTGTATTCGTCCCATGGTGCTGTTGTGTCTGCGTGTTACGTGTGGTTGTTTGTTGGTCGGGTTGGCGAGTAATTCTGTCATGGCGGCTAATTCTGATCCTGATGCAGCGAAGCCCGGCGGTGCGCAGGCAGGTCAACAATTCAATGCGCCGGTTCCACCAAATATGCGACGTTTTCTTGCCCGGCCTCCGGCTGTTCCGGTAGAAAATCCGGTGGCCGGGCAGTTCAAGGCTTCCGGAAAAGCGCGCCTTTCGGTGAGCAAAATCCAGTTGGCGGGTGTGGTTGACCGACCAGAGCAGGATATTTTACACACCGAGCTGGAGGCGTTTGTGGAGCAGAAACGTCTGGCGATGCTGGCGACAAATGATCTGTCTTCCCGTGTGGAGACAACCCCCATAGAACGTTCCCGGGTGCTGAAAGAAATCGACGCAATGGTCGATGATGATAGTCTGGATAACCGTCTGGCGGCGCTGGAGGAAAATATTCGTTCCATGCGTAAAAAGGCAGGAGCCGGGGACGGTCTGACTTTGCATCAACTGCAAGAGATTGCCGCTCAGGTGGCTCAATATTACCGGGATCGGGGTTTTATTCTGGTGCGGGTGGTGATTCCGCCGCAGACAATTTTGCAGGGTGTCGTCAGTCTGCGCATTCTTGAAGGGGTGCTGGGTAATGTGACGATTGAGAAAAACCGGGATTACCGGCGTGAGCAGATGTTACGTCCTTTTGAGGGGTTGCTGGGTCAGCCGGTGATCAAGGAGGATATCGAAGCCGCGATGCTGGCGCTGAATGATTATCCGGGGTTGACTACATTTGCGGTTTTTCGGCCGGGATTGAATCCGGGGGAGACTGATTTGCTGGTGTCGGTTATCGAGGAAGCTGCGGTTAACAGTCGTGTGCATGTGGATAATTATGGTTCTGAATTTACCGGTGAGTTTCGCACTCGTCTGGATGTGTCCTGGAACAATCCATTGAATGCCATTGACAGGCTCAGTGCCAGTCTGTCGGAAACAATTGATCCGAACAACGGTGCTTATGCTGCGTTGAATTATGAGCGCTATGCATTTGGTCCCCATAATATTTTTGGTGTCGGGGCAAGTAAAAATAATTATTCGCTGGGTGCAGCATTGGAGCCATTTGGTATTAAGGGAACAACAACGTTGGCGCAGGTGTATTGGCGTCATACTTTTCAGCGCAGTCGGTCGTTTAACAGTTATGGCTTGCTTCAACTTAGTCGTAAATCGGCGAAGCTGGATGTTACCGAGGGTGAAGACAGGGCAGATGAGTTGACGGTGGCCAGTGTTGAGGCCGGTTTTGACTGGGCTAGCAGTACTCGTCGGCATTTGTTGAAAGGGCGCATTCAATACAGTGAGGGTTTTGACGGGTTGCTGGGGGCGATGGAGCCTACCAGTAATCCGGCACAGACAGATGCTGGCCGACGGGGTGGGTCGGGGGTTTATGCCGGGGGGCAGTTTGCAAAAACAAATCTGGATTATGACCATTGGTATCAGTTAACGCCAAGGCATACCTTGCATTTTTCATTGCGTACACAGGATTCGGAGGATTTACTGACATCGCTGGAGCAAATGCCTATTGGTGGTCCAAACAGTGTGCGGGCGTATTCCACGTCTGAGTTTTTGCGGGACAAGGCGGTTTCGGGCAGTGTTGAATGGTTGTTACGTGCGCCGGGGTTTGCACAGTGGAAAGCTTTTGGTAATAAGCGTTGGGGTGAGGTTTTGCAGTTTGTGTTTTTTGCGGATTATGCGAAAGGCTGGCTGAATGATCCGTTGGCCAGTGATCGTGAGGTGGTCAGTCTCAGTGGTATGGGGGCAGGGATACGTTTTCAGTATGAGAAATTTTCTGCCCGGTTTGAAGTGGCCAGTGCGTTGGGGGATGAGCCGGTGGGTAATGAACGTGATCCACAGTACTTTTTTGAGTTGAATTATTTGTTTTGAATAAATACAGGTTAAGTGTTTCTGTTTGATAACCGATTCTGTTTGTGGGGTATAAAGGTATTGTAACAATATTATTAAGTTAACAAATCGTAGGCTTACCACCAGCCTACGCCTCTGTGATTTTTGGTTATATTTTATAATTCAGTGATTTATGGCAGGGGAATATTCCGTCTCGTTAAAGTTTAAACAAGGTACGATTGGGTATTTAAAGTGAAGTGAAGGTTAAAAGCTAACCTACGTGCATTCTCTCTTTAAAAGAAGAAGGGGAAAATATCTGTATCTAACATAGCTGGGTGGTCAGGTAGGGTGGAACAAGCGTAGCGGTTCCACCAAACAGGAAAGGGATATATTCAAGGTTTTATCTGGTATCGATGTTCACTTTGAGTCGTTGTTGCAGGGTTTTGATTTTTTTGTCAGTAGTCGTGAGCACAGAGGTGATTGCTTGTTGGTGGAACCGCTGCGCTTGTTCCACCCTACGATTTAAGTTTTTCAGGGTAGATATTGTCCACTCTACAGATTTTTTTCGTCATCCCGGAAAAGTTCGGAATGGCAGGTTAAGTCGAAATTTTAATTACGCTATTGGGAAATGTTAAAGATGAACAATTTTCTGGAAAAAAATGGAATACTTCTTTGCATTGTTGTTAGTGTGTTATTGGCAACAGGTTTTCCATTGTCATCTTTATCGGCCCCACAAGGTGGTGAAATCACTTCTGGTTCTGGCAGCATACAAACACCCAATGCACAAACCACGGTGGTTAATCAACAAAGCCAGACGCTTTCCATTAATTGGCAAAGTCTTAATCTTTCTGCTGATGAGTTATTGCGTTTTGAACAGCCCAACAGTGAATCTGCTGCATTGAATTATATTCTTGATCAACGACCCTCTGAAATCCTGGGAAGAATAGAAGCCAATGGCCAAGTATTTTTAATGAATCCCAATGGGATTGTTTTTGGTGAGTCAGCACGCATTAACGTGGGTGCGCTGGTGGCAGGCAGTTTACAGGTGGATTCTGATTCATTGAATGATAACGGTGAATTCAGTTTCACGACGGGCACCGGTTTGGTGGAAAACGCGGGGCAGATTGTGGTGCAAGAGGGCGGTTCGGTTGCTTTGGTGGGGCAAACCGTGGTCAACAGTGGCACTATTTCGGCACGATTGGGAAAGATACATTTGTTATCCGCCGATATGGCGACACTGAGTTTTGATCGTGATGGTCTGATTCAATTCAGTGTGCAGAGAGAAACATTGGAGAATGTGCTTGGTGCAGAATCGGCCATTAACAATACCGGTGTATTGCAGGCTGATGGTGGTTATGTAGTGCTTGAAGCCCGTGCGGCGAATAATATTTATAACAACGTTATTAACAATGAGGGTTTGATTCAGGCAAACCGCATCAGTAATGAAGGCGGGGTGGTACGTCTGGAAGGGTGGGGCGGTAATGTGATTCATTCCGGTGATATTAATGCTGTGGGTATGAATGATGCTCGCGGTGGTGATGTGGTTATTCTGGGGGATCGTGTGGGTATATTGGGTGATGCAACGGTGAATGCTTCGGGTGATACCGGTGGCGGTAACATTGCCATTGGTGGTTTTCGCAGAGGGGCCGGTGAGCACGTTGCAGAATTTACCCAGGCCGGAGGTGATACCCGGATTCAGGCTGATGCTATTAATACCGGACAGGGTGGCGAGGTAGTGTTGTGGGCTGAAGACACGACCTGGGCATCCGGCAGTATTTCGGCAATCGGGGGCGCTATTTCTGGTGATGGTGGTTTTGTGGAAATTTCCGGGAAACAGGGGCTGGTGGTAAATGCCCGTGTTGATCTTTCCGCGAATAATGGCGCACTCGGTACGTTGTTGTTAGATCCCACCGATATCACTGTTTACGATCAGGCGGATGGCGTACAGGGGAATGATGGCCTGTTACCGGACTTGTCCAATACTACCCAGGGTGCCGGTACTTTTGATATCGGTGAGTTGGCGCTGGAAGGTCTGGCCAGCAACAGTAACCTGATACTGGAGGCCACCAACAACATTACGATTAATAATCTGGCTGATAATACCCTGGCCTTTGCGATTGACAGTGGGGGTTCCATTACCCTTTCGGCGGATACTGACAGCACGGGTGGCGGCAGTTTTACCATGGATGCAAGCGATACGATTTCCACGCAGGGTGGTTCGCTGAGTATTTCCGGTGCCGGGGTCACGCTGGGTTCTCTGGACACAGATGGCCCGGGTGTGGATGGCATTATTACGGTTAACAGTACCGGCAGTGTGCTGATGGACTCGGCCAACAGCGGTACGCAGGCGCTGACGGTTGCTATTGATACGGATGCCAATGGCACAGAAACATTAAATTTTACCGGTACACTGGCGGGCAGCAGTGTCAGCCTGCAAGGTGGCGGCAATGGCGGGGATACGCTGATCGCGCCCAACCAGACCAATACCTGGGTGATCAATGCATTAAACAGTGGCACATTAAATGGTGCCAGTTTTTCTGACTTTCCCAATTTAATCGGCGGCAGTGATGATGACACTTTTACCGTCACCGGTATCGGCAGTATTGATGGACAGTTTGATGGTGGTGCGGATATTACGGGGGATACGGTGGATTATGCAGCGGCCACCGGTGTTGTTTCCGTTACGCTGAATACGGATGTGACCAATATTGAGAATCTTGTGGGCGGTGGGGCAGACTATTCCCTGTTAGCAGACAACGTGGCCAATACCTGGGTGATTACCGCGCAAAACGATGGCACTGTGGCCGGTGTGTCGTTTACGGATTTCAGTAATCTCACCGGCGGCAGTGATACCGATGATTTTATTCTGAGTGGCGGCTCAACCACCGGCACCATTAATGGCGGCGCAGGCACAGACAGTCTCACGGCAAATAATTCAGCCAATAACTGGAGTATTTTATCCGCCGATGGCGGCAGTGTGGACAGTGTGTTTGCCTTTAGCAGCATTGAAAATCTCATTGGCGGTACCGGAACCGATGCCTTTATTCTTAACACAGGTTCTGTCAGTGGCAACATTGATGGCGGTGCCGGTAATGATTCACTGGCACCGGATAACGTGGCCAACACCTGGAACATTACTGCAAATGATGCTGGCACAGTGACCGGGGTCGGGTCGTTCAGCAATATTGAAAATCTTAACGGGCGCAATGACACCGATGATTTCAGTGTGGTTGATGGCGCGGGTATTACCGGCAGCATTGATGGCGGTGGTGGTACGGATACCATTGATCTTTCACTGCAAACCGGTGCGGTACTGGTTGATCTGGCCAGTGGCCGTTATCTCAATCTTGAACTGTATACCGGCAATGGCGCCAACAGTTCGATTGTGGGTGATAACGTGCCCAATGTGTGGAGCATCAATGGCAGTTCGGATGGTGTGGATGATGGCACGGTGGGTACAGTGGCCTTTATTGATTTTGCCAACATCACCGGTGGTTCGGATGCGGACAGTTTTTCACTGTCTTCCGGTACGCTAAGTGGTGCGCTGGACGGCGGTGCCGGAACGGATACATTGATTGGTGATAATACGGCAAATACCTGGACGATTTCTGCGGCTGATGCGGGCAGTGCAACGGGAGTGGGTTCATTTGCCAATATTGAAAACCTCACCGGCAATGCCGATACGGATGACTTTGCATTTGGTCCGGCGGGCAGTTTAAGCGGTGTGGTGGATGGCAGTACCAATACCGATTCTGTGAATTATTCGGCAGTGGCGGGAGCCGTCACCGTGGTGATTGGCGCGGCCGGTTTTTCCAATATTGAAACTTTTATCGGTAACAACAGCAATAGCACGCTGGTAGGTGCGAATACAGTGAATGCGTGGACCATCACCGGTATCAATGACGGTACCATCAACAGTACTACCTTTACTGATTTTAATAATCTCACCGGTGGTACCAGTGAGGATACCTTTGCATTATCCGGCGGCAGTATCAGTGGTGTTATTGATGGTGGTCCGGGTGTTGATATCCTGATCGGGGACATTGGTGCAAACACCTGGGATATTACCGGTGCCGATTCAGGAATCGTTTCGGGTGTTTCCGGTTTTAATGATATTGAAAACCTTACAGGTAATGCCAATAGTGATGACTTTATCTTTGCAGCAGGCGGCACTCTTTCCGGTACGATTAATGGAGCCGCCGGTGCCGACAGTGTCAGCTATGCCGCAAAACCCGGTGCAGTGAGCGTGGACTTGTCTGATGCCAGCTTTGCCAGTATTGAAACGTTTGTTGGTAATGATACTGACAGTACACTGACCGGTATTAATGCAGCGAATACCTGGAACATTACCGGCATAAACGATGGCACAGTAGGGATTACCAGCTTTATTGATTTCAATAATCTGCAAGGCAATAACGGCACGGATGATTTTATTCTGTCTGTCGGTGGCAGTATTACCGGCAGCATTATAGGCGGTGCAGGCAATGACTCTGTTCAGGGTTATGCCACTGGCGCAACCTGGAATATTACCGGCACGGACGTGGGCAACCTGTCTGCTGTATCCGGTTTCAGCGAAATAGAAACCCTGCTGGGCGGAAACGGTGTGGACACGTTTGTTTTTGCCAATGGCAGCAGTTTCAGTGGCATTATTAACGGCGGTGCGGGTAACGATACCGTTGATTTTTCTGTCGAGCTGGCCGCCGTCAATGTGGATTTATCACTTTCTTCATATCTTGATATTGAATCGTTTATTGGCAATAACAGTAACAGCACTTTTACGGGCAGCAATACGGCCAATACCTGGACGATCACCGGTACAAACAGCGGTGTGGTGAATACCGTCAGTTTTTCCGGGTTTACGGACTTGCTGGGCAATAATCAGACGGATCAGTTTTTTGTAACAGGCGGCTCTATTTCGGGCTCCATTGCCGGTGGTGCAGGCAATGATTCACTCACGGCTGATAACATTGCCAATACCTGGACAATCCTCGGTGTGGATCAGGGCAGCGTAACCAATATCAACAGTTTTTCACAAATTGAAAACATTACCGGTAACAATCAACTGGATGCGTTTGTTTTTGGTAATGGCACCAGCATCAGTGGCATTATCGATGGCGGCAATGGCAGTGACTCTGCTGACTTTTCCGCCGAGGCGGGCAGTGTCAATATCGCGCTTGGCGCAAGTGCATTTACCAATATTGAATTGTTTATCGGCAACAATATTGACAGCACCATCACCGGTCCGGTCAGTTCCAATCTCTGGAATATAACCGGAAACAATGATGGTACCGTTGGCACCGTTGCTTTTACCAATTTTAATAATCTGCTGGGCAATGTGTCTTCTGATGATTTTCAGTTTCAGGATGGCAGCACCATTACCGGACTGGTGGATGGTGGCTCAGGACTGGACACGGTGGATCTTTCACTGGAATCCGGCATTGTTAACGTGGTGCTGGGTAGCGGGGGATTTGCCAATATTGAAACCTTTACCGGCAACAATCTTACCAGCACACTAACGGGTGACAATATCGCCAATACCTGGGTCGTGACAGCGGTTAACACCGGCAGTGTGGGCTTAGTGAATTTCAGCGGTTTTAACAATCTTGTGGGTAATGCCAATACGGATGACTTCAGTCTTAATGGCGGCAGTATTACCGGCAGTATTGATGGTGCTGTGGGCACGGACAGCATTACCGCCGACAACACAACCAATAGCTGGACCATCACCTCGGCGGATGCCGGTTCCGTCACCGGCATTTCTGCATTCTCAAATATTGAAAATCTGGTGGGCAGCGCCGGAACAGACAACTTTGTTTTTGCCGATGGCAGCAGTATTTCAGGCAGTGTCAATGGGGGTGCCGGAATCGATGCGGTTAATCAGGCGGCACAAACCGGTATTGTGAGCATTACACTGGGTGGCAATGGTTACAGCAACATTGAAGACTTCACCGGTAATGGCACCAATAGCACATTGATTGGTGACAATATTGTAAACACCTGGAGCATCAACGGCCTGGACACCGGCACGGTGGGCCCGGTGAGTTTCACCAACTTCAGTAATCTTCAGGGCGGTGCAAATAATGACAGCTTCGTGATTAACAGCGGTTCGTTGACGGGGCAAATCAATGGTGGTGCAGGCAGTGACCTGATTCAGGCCAACAACATTGCCAACACCTGGAATATTACCGGCGCGGATGTGGGGAATGTAACCGGTGTGGGGTCATTTGGCGACATTGAAACCCTGGTGGGCAATGCCAGTACGGATGTGTTTGTTTTTGCTGATGGCAGCAGTTTCAGTGGCCTGATGGATGGAGCCGGTGGCACAGATACAGTGGATTACGCTTCGCAAACCGGCGCAGTGACGGCTTCCCTGGCCAGCGGACAATACCAGAATATCGAATATTTTATTGGCAATAATATTGACAGTACACTGCTGGGTGACAACGTCGTTAACAGCTGGTTTATCACCGCTGCCAATGCAGGCACCGTCAATGGTATCAGTTTTTCCGGTTTCAATAATGTGACCGGCAATGCCAGTGTAGACACGTTCACCATCGCCACCGGCAGTATTACCGGTACCATTAACGGCGGCACGGGTAACGACACCCTGCAAGCCGACAATACCAACAACATCTGGAACATACTCAGTCCTGATGCAGGCAACCTCACCAGTGTTAATGCCTTTCAAAATATTGATAACCTGCTGGGTGGTAATGCCGTGGATACCGTTAACATTACAGCCAATATCTCCGGCAATATCGACAGTGGCGGAGGGGATGACATTATTAATATCAACGGCCCGCTGACCATCGGTGGCAGTGTCAGTGGCAACAACGGTGCAGACATTCTCAATGGCCCGACACAAAACAGTAACTGGATTATTTCCGGTGCCGACAGCGGCAGCGTAAACGGCATTGCCTTCACTCAAATGGAAACACTGGTGGGCAATACCGGTAACGATATTTTTACGATTACCAACAATGCCGCAGCCAATATCAGTGGTGGTATTAACGGGGGAGCGGGGGATGATGACTTGCAGGTGGATTACATCGCCGCATCCACACGCACCATTGTTTTTGACGGTGGTACAGGTACCGACAGCATTACCCTGACAGGTTTCGGTACAGGACTGACCAACCGTTATGTTTTTGGCCCGGCCAATGATCAGGTGGATATCACCACCACCTCTGCCACCAATACACAATTGATTAACGGTACCGGTATTGAAAATATTGCCGATACGCTAAACGCAGACAATATCGCGCTGGCGGGTAGCAACGGCGATGATGCCATGGTGTTATCACCGGGCAGTATTGCCGGTGCCCAGCCCGTCAGTTTTCAGATCAGCGGCATGCCTTCATTGCAATTTTCCAACAAAGTCAATCTTGCACTCGATGCCGGTTTGGGGAATGACACCGTGCAAATTAATGGTACCGTGCAACTGGCCGGTAACATAACCATAGCGGCGGAAACCATTACGGAAGGTGCCGGAGGTGTGCTGGTCGCCGATACATTGACATTTAATCAGGCCACAACCATCGGCACATCCGGTATGGCCCTGGCCACATCCGTGAATACCCTGCAAATCAATGGGCCGACCGTTGATGCTTATATTAACGAAGCCAATGGCTTGGCGATTTCGGTGAATGATATAACCGGTGTTCTGGATATATATACAGGAACAGGTGATATCACCTCTGCGGGCAGTGTTATTGTTACCGGTACATCTGCATTTTCTGTAGGTAATGGTGGTTCTATTGTGCTGGACGATGCCGGTAACCGGTTTGCAGGTACGCCTGCATTTTTATCTACAGGCACGATCAACAATTTACAGTTAACCGATAACAGCACGGTTGATTTACCGGCATTGACTCTGAATGGAAACCTCACCGTTATCGCTGCCGGTGCAGTTACCCAGGCGGGTGTATTAACCATACAAGGAGCAACAAACATCAATGCGAGTGCAAACGACATCACCCTCAATAATGTCGCCAATGATTTTATAGGCGACGTAACCCTGCAAAACAGTGAAGAATCCAGCACCAGTATTACCGATGTGAATAACATCACCCTGGCAGCCTCCAGTGTTGGAAGTGGAACGCTGACCGTTAATGCAGCTGATATCAGTCAGTCCGGACCTATCGTGCAATCTGCCAATGCCGGTGCTGCACGGTTTGCCGCCACAAGTGGCAACATTACACTGAGCAATGGGGCTAATGACTTTACGGGAACTGTATTTTTGAATAACACCGGTAGTGGTGATATAGCACTGACAGAAAGTAACGGGCTTGCTCTGGGCTCATCAATCACTAATGGGGGAGACCTTACCATTACCGCCACCAATGGCATTACACTTTCCGGGACAACCACATCCAGTGGAGGGGATGTTACGATTACTGCGAATACCGGTGATATCCAATTAGGTCGGGTGAATGCCGCTGCCGGTCGGCTTACGGTCAATGCAGTTACCGGCAGTGTTATCGGTAACAACAGCCCGATTACCGACCCCAACCTGAGCAGTCAGACACTGGAAATTCTTGCTGGTGACACTATCGGTGATTTTAATAACCCCATCTCGGTGAATGTATCCTCCGGGGGTACCAGCTTTTTCGCCGCCGGTGTTGGCTCGGCAAATATTATTGGTCTTGCGGGCACCATTCTGGGTGGCTCGGTGATTGTTAATGACGTTGCCGCAACCAACTCGGCTGTGGGCAAAGGACAAAGTGTTTCCTTTATTAAACAAAATGTCACACCGGTTCAGGTTGCATCGCAAAACCCACTTTATAGTGTGTCGGGAGGTGGGTTGAATCTTGAAATTCCGTTGGCTGAATTGACTCAACCATTGCAGCCAGAAAAAGACTCTGAAGATATTTCGTCTGAAGTTAATGAGCGTTAAAGGTACTCTGTGTTATTAGCGCAGAGTTCATAGAAAAATTATTTATCACCACAAAGTAATTTATGCCATCCAGCCCATTTTAACCTGTTATTCTGCCTGAGATAGACCATGTAACTTGTCGTGGCGAAATCCTCTTCCTCCGTACATCCTTGTTGTTCATTTGTTTTTCTGGGTAAGTGTTAACAATGACTTAACGTTTGGAATTTATATGTTTAAATGAGTGCTGAGAGAATGGGGGCAGGTTTTCTTCATCGCCCTTTAAAAACCCGACAATCTATATGCGCAAGGTAAGCAAAGTGAAAAATTTTGAATATTAATCGGTGGCCCTGGATTATTTAAAGGCTGCGACAAGGCTTATGATCAAACTTGGCTTAATTACATCGTTCCCTTGCAACTGGCAGCACAGAAAAATTTATATAATTTAGGTGCGAAAGAACAGGTGCATTGGGTTGTGTACGAAACACCCTATGTTGCCAGATGGAAAGATGACTCCATTATTACCAAAGCTGAAGAAAAACAAGACGATGGTTATAATTTGCATAGTATCCGCAAAAAATCTGCTGATCGAATTTTGATCAAAAGCGCCAAAAGTTATCTTGATCGAATTAAACAGATAGCTTTAAAATTAAACATACGATACAAGGGGATTCGTACACCAAAAGAATTTTGGCTATATCTTGAGTCGTTATCTGATGATTCAGTAAGCCGAGTTTGGTATAGTGGTCATGCCAGTGGAAGTGAACTAATGCTTTCCTTGACGCATGATTCTGGTTGTGAAGCAGCAGCATTCCCAAAAGACACTATAAAAATGGGTGATATAAAAAAACATAAATCATTAATCAGGAAGTTTTTAAAAACCACCAAAAAAACGTCAAAATTTTACGGTTGTTATACAAAAGAATTTGCACGAACATGGAACATGTGTATTCAGAGTGCCTACTGCTGGTGCTGAAGAAAAAATTGATTTTGGCGTGATAAATCGTCATTCAAATATCGAAAATGTTATGGAAAGAATTGAAAAAACACCAACCAGTAGAGGGTTGCCTGATTGGACAGAGTTTAAATGAAACCCTTTCCAAAAATAATAATACTGTCTTTGTTATTGGTTGTGCTATTTTCTGGCATAAACAGTTATTCAGCAGAGCCAGCTAAAAATTTATTAGAAAAAAAATTATTAAAGTCGGTCAAAAGTCTTTATCTCGGTAAGCATGGCCGGGAATACCCATATGATCAGTCCGCACTAAATCGGTGCCTGAAAGATCAGTATCAGCCCTGCTTAAGAGTGTATAATAAAGTAAAAAAAGCAAGAGAAAATATTTTATCGATACCGGATGATATTGCTCTTCCAATAATTTTAAATCTGATTAAAAAGTCCTGTAACTCCGAAGATGAAATTCAGGAAAATTATGTTTGTCATGGAAGTATTATGGCATTGTATTTTTATAATGACAGTAACCATGATATAAAAATATTTTCTGCTATTAAGGGTTATAACAAAGCAATCAAAAATATTATTTTCAATAATGATTTTTCATGGCTTCATAATAGAGCCAATAAAAATGATTGGGTAAACTATCTTGAGTCTGAAGATATTTCCTGGGATTATAAAAATTCCAAAAAGGAAGTTATTAAAGCGTTTTTATCTCCTCCGACATCTAGCCCTCTATGGTCAAAGCGCTAAATCTGGAATGGGTATTTAGCCATTCAAATTCCGGGTTTTCCGGGGCTATGTTCTGAACTTCGAAAGAATTTTTGTAT
Source organism: Gammaproteobacteria bacterium (assembly GCA_021648485.1). Lineage (GTDB taxonomy): Bacteria > Pseudomonadota > Gammaproteobacteria > SZUA-152 > SZUA-152 > SZUA-152. The sequence continues at coordinate 13,827 of JAKISS010000029.1, read as the reverse complement.
CAATAATAATCACCGGGAAAAATGCACCGGTTCTGTTATTTCACATTCTGGTAATACTGACGTAATTTATTCATGATTGACACGTTATGTTGATTTTTGTTAAACACATGCTTCCCGTCGATACTGGGTTGCGGCACAAAAAATCGCGGAAATGGTAGAGTTTCAGATTCATCGACAAGATTAATATGGATTTTAAATCGGTTAAATACTTGGCTGAGTAGTTATAAAATTTGAATACAAAGTTGACTTGCTCGGGCATCTTTCAATCGACATCCTTCATTTCCAACATGTTCTTAGCTGGAATCCAAAGCCCCCGGACAAACGCCCCGGTAGAACAGGAGGCTATGTTGTCGCGGCGCTGACAAGTGATACGTTGGGGATGTGCATGAAACAAGTTTCGGATATAGCATTCTCATCTTCAGTGCGTATTTGCTCGTTCCTCAATTGCAAAACCTCAAAATAGAGTGACTATTTCCTGCGATTTTGCTCAAATCAGAACGAACAAATACGCACTAAATCTGAGCGCCATATCCGAAACTTTTGTTTCATACACGCCCCTCATTTTCAGTACGATTACTGTAAATACTGACACAACCGGGTTAATTCGCATGATTCCTCCCGATTCGAAACCTTTTTTATCTTTCGTTCGTTGTAACATGGATTTTTAATAAAAATGTGTGGCTGTGAAAACAGTAGCAGAGGCCGCATGCGATTTTGTTGGCGTTTTTTTTAGAGAAGCTAAAAAACCTTACACATGGAGCGGTAAATATGAATTTAAAAACAGTATTGGGTGGATGTATAGGCGTTGCCAGTATTATGCTGGTGGGTTGTGGCGGAGGAGAGGGTGATCCATCTCCTTCTCCCGATGTAAATGATCCACCACCATCTTCAGGGGTGAATAATGTCACCCTCGGCGGTACTGCGGCAAAGGGCATTATTAATGGCGGCAACGTGTTGGCCGAAGAGCTGGCTGCCAACGGTAGCGTTGTCAACAGCGTTGGCACTACCACTACCGCTGCCGATGGCCGCTACACCCTTACTATCGATGATGATTACACCGGTGGTCCCATCAAGGTCACTATCAGTGCCGATGAGAATACTCAGATGAAATGTGATGTGCCGTCAGGATGTGGTATGCGCACAGATGACATTGCAGACAACGATAACGTTATCGATTTCAGTGAATGGTATAAACCCGGCAGCCTGACAATGATGGCCTTGGTCGCTGAAGCGGTTGCCAATGACACCATTAGTGTCAGCATCACGCCATATACCCATCTGGCTGCCAGACGTGCCATGGCAGACGGTTCGCTGACCACTGCCGGGATTGATAATGCCAATTCCGAGGTATCCAATTTGCTGGGGGACGGAGGTATCAATATCCTCAGCACTCAACCGCTGGATGTTACGGATGAGGCAGCGATTACTGGCGGCAGTGCGACTGAAATTGCCTATGCCGCGCTTTCGGCTGCTATCGCTGTTCAGGCAGATACCAGCGGCGGCAACCCGGATATTAATGCGGTTCTTGAGACTCTGTGGGGCTCGTTCACTGATGGCACCATTGTTGCCGATGATGATGGCACGGCAATGGACAGTAGCACCATTTCCCTGCAAGAAATCGTGAATGGCGCGACGAGTGTTTTTGCCCAAATGAACATCGCTGACACTTCAAATACCTTAACTTCGCTGCAAGCGGCTATTGATGCCGTTACTGGCGGTGGCAGCGTTGACCCGGACCCTGGTCCTGACACGGGTGATACAGCGCTGGAAAAGGTCAAAGCCTTTGTCGGTGATGTACGTACCTGGGGTACGGTGATTGAAGAGGAAACCAGAGTTAAAGGTGATGCTTTCAGCACTCAGGTGGAATTGGCAGCGACTGCGGCAGATTCCAGTGTATCGGTAATGGCGGGACCCGCCATTCGGAGTGCGATTGTCGCTGTATTCAGGCGTCTTACGCACACAACGGCCACTGAACTTAGTGATGATGCTTATAAAACAAGCGCGTCGGACAATCCGCAATTCGAGTCAGGTAGCATCACACACTCCGGTGGTGTTGTAACGATCACCGATGGTGTCATTGACGGCGTTACCATTAATCTGAGCGTACAGTTGCCCGATAACGAATCCACCGCAAGCTCAAACCTGACTGCTACCATTAATTCAGCAACATTGAGGAGTGCATCCACGGATATCACCATTAATAACGGTACCATTGATGCTGCGCTGCTCTCACCGTATTTTGTCGATTATGCGGCAATAGACATGGGTACGGCGGCTCAACCTGATATCTCGGGTGGCTCTATCAATCTGAATGCCGAGTTAACACAAAAACAGGATGACCTTGGCGTCGCGCTGGCCTCGCCAGTGACCTTTGCCGGCACATTGTTAACCACGCTGGTTAATGCTGTGAAAAATGAGACAACAGGTGAACTCTCCTGGCTGACGCCTGCCACCCTGAGCATGACGGGCAATATCAGTGATACCAATGGCAACAGCTTTGATGCCAGCCTGACAGCCAACATCAGTAATGCGGACAGCTTTATACCTGTGACAATGCCGGGTACTGATGCCGATATAGTGGTGGAAGATACGGATAACTGGCTTGCAGCAACGATTGGTCTTAATTTTGTGTTACAGCTGGATGGCCTGCCAGAGGCTTCTGTCAATATCAGTGGTGACCGGACAGCGTTTGATACCGGCACAGCGACGGTAACCATCATCTACGGTGTACGGAAAATTGTGATTGCGGGTGCCTTCAGTGATGAGATATCAACCGGTAGCGTGACCATCACCAATCAGGATGGGGTTAGCATGAGCATCGCAGGCGCAGATTTTGATGCATTAACAGGTGATATTGAGTATAACGGCCAGGTCTATGGCAGCATTGCCGAACTGGACAATGGTCTGACAAAAATCAGCTACATCGATGGTACGTTTGAAACCTTTTAAACGTTATCGTTAACAAGTCATGATCTAGGCGGCCATCTGGCCGCCTTTTTTTTAATCATTTTTATCACGGATTAACAGGCCGTTTTTTCCGGCGGGCAAAACCTAACCCGGCAAGACCAAGGCCCATTAATGCCAAACTGGCAGGCTCGGGTATTGTGGATACAAGAGTCAGTTCTGTTAATGTGCCTATAACGCTGAGAACCACAGGCCCGAAAGGATCCGTTACCACATAGCCAAAACGGGCTTCGGCGAAATCTGCAATGTCGGGTGGAGAGAGCAGCAGCGAATCATTATCAAAGACGCTGCTGGAGCCACCGGAAAGTTGGATACCTAAGCTCTGGAAACCGTAATCAAGAGCCAAGGCAGTATACGAATCACCACCTGGAGTATTCCAGACATCGATTAACATGTCGGAGCCTAAACCGGATACTGTGTTGCCTCCGATAGTGGCTATCATGCCGTAAGGAAGCAGCACGCTATGATACCCGCCATATTCAGGATCTGCTGCTGACCAGTCCGGACTTGTTGACTCGAAGGTATAAAAACCAGTGAAGGTCGTCCCGGCTCCCACGCTACCCCCGAAGGCATCACCCGTACCCGGGTCATAAAAGTAGTTCGTTACCGTGCCAGAAAAACTAAATGTGATAGGCACTGAATAAGAGGGTGCAGTCCACAACAGCGTCAGCAGTCCAAAAGTTGCGGCGAGGTAATAATTTTTGACTTTCATGAGGGAGCCCTCCTTTGCTTGAACACTGTTATTGATAATATTCGTTATTAAATATGTACAATAGTTGAGCAATATTTGGGCCAGGTCTATTAACTTGTTGTTTTATAAGTTAAATTTTTAGGGTTGGATGACGTGATACTGGTTTTGTAAATTATTTCGACAAAATGGACTATTGTCATTAATGAGCGGTTATCCCTCTGTTTTTTGGGAAATACAACGACAGCACCGTCAGTGGATAATTTGCCTGTAGATGATATTAAAGAGGTATTGGTGTAGTTTGAATCACTTTTGGGCAGAAAGATCACACAATACAAAGAGGAAACGTTGAGTAGTCATAAAGTGTTAAAATGACCCTGTTCGTCTGTGACTTTGACCAGCGGTTTCCAGTCTGACCGTGGTTAGGGAATATTTCAGGATGTAGACATTTGTACGCATTTTATTGAAATTTTATTGAAAACATATCCGCAGCTTCTCAGGGACGCGAACTCCGATGCGAAAGAAATATCCGGTTTTCAAAATAAGCCTGAATATCCTTGTTATTATTATTGTCTTTTTTTCCGTCAAATTTTTTTTGCAGCGAGACCTGGCTGAAGGTCGTGTGCCCCCATTGGCAGGAGTGATGCTCAATGGTCAAAATATTGATATCGAATATTACCAGGGTAAACCGTTATTGCTTCATTTCTGGGCAACCTGGTGTGGCATATGTAAACTGGAGGAAAAAAGTGTTTCTTCCATTGCCGAAAATTATCAGGTTCTTAGTGTATCCATGCAATCTGGTGATGCCCATAAAGTGCAGTCATACCTTGATGAAAGGGGTGTTAATTTCCCGGTCATCGTGGATGAATATGGAGAGATAGCAAAACGCTTTGGTGTAAGCAGAGTGCCTACCAGTTTTGTCATTGATCCACAGGGAAAGATTGTCTTTACCGAAGTAGGGTATACCTCAAACTGGGGATTACGCCTGAGGTTATGGTTAGCAGACAGGTGATTATTTTATCAGATCGTCAGTCCTGATTTGGTTGGATGATGTGCAGTGTCCGATTCGCTGGCCGGGAAGTGAGATGGATATGTATCTGAACCTGAGGTTCCGGTTCCCTGCTATTGAAAGTCACCGAGCCGGCCAAAACCAGCATCCCGCCTTGCACGGACAGGGAAAAGACGCCGCCAGCGGAAGCGACAAAAGCCGGGGCAGCGGCGTGGATGGCAGCAACGACCTCCATAATCGCAATGGTGCCGCGCGCAATAAAATTGAAACCTAGCTCGCCGGTGCATTGAAGTCTGACCGTCAGACGCATACCATGTTATCTCGCTTTTACATGCAGACTGCTTCAGGCTGCTCAAATTCTCACTATTTTTCAACAGGACGGTATCCTCCGTGTCTATTTTATTGCCCGAAAATACCCCGTTAGTGGATTCACACTGTCATCTGGATCGTCTGGAGCTTTCGCCGTGGAACGGGGAACTGCAAGGCGCACTCGACAATGCCGCTGCACAAGGAGTTGGTCATTTTTTATGTGTCTCCATTGACCTGGAACACTATCCGCTCTTGTTAGCGATGGCCAAAGCCAATCCACAGATTTCGGTGTCCGTGGGTGTACACCCCACCGCACAGGGCGGCGAAGAACCCACCCGTGAAAAACTGATCAGCCTGGCCGTTGAACCGGAAGTGGTTGCCATTGGAGAAACTGGTCTGGATTATTTTCGTTGCAAGGAAGGTGAAGAGGGTGAACTGGAATGGCAGCGTGAACGTTTTCGCGCCCATATTGCGGCATCAAAAACGACCCAAAAACCGCTGATTATTCACATGCGGGATGCCACAGATGACACCCTGGGTATATTAAAAGAAGAAGGTGCTGATGAAGTGGGCGGGGTGATGCACTGCTTTGTAGAAAACTGGGAGGTTGCTCAGCGGGCGCTGGATCTGAATTTTGATATCTCCTTTTCCGGTATCGTGACGTTCAACTCCGCAAAAGAATTGAAAGAAGTGGCCAAAAAAATACCGGGGAACCGCATGCTGGTCGAAACGGACTCCCCCTACCTTGCACCGATGCCGCATCGTGGCAAACCGAATCAGCCCGCCTATGTGAGACATGTTGCCGAGTGTATTGCTGAATTACGGGATACCCGATGGGAAACCGTTGCGGCACAAACGACAGAGAATTATTTTCGGCGGTTTGCTGTGCCAGTGTAGGAATGTTCTTCTTAGTGCCGGTGATGAAAAACGTGTGGATATGGACAATGGAATAAATGAGAACATTGATAATTTCCGGGCGCTTATCAATGGGGATGTGTGTAGGTTATGACTCATTTTTATGTCCTGCATCACTGTCATTAAATTAACAGATAATGGTCGCCCGTAGATTGGTGGTGAGCTTGCGAACCCCAACAAATTGATGCACAGCGCTGAGGTTCACCAACCTACAACAAACAGAAATTCGACGTAACGTAATGGCAGTAACGCAGGAGCGTGGGAATACATACGCGCTTTTCTATTTTCTATCTACCAGAAAATGCGTTTAATCAATTTTTATCTGAGCCAGCTTTACCGTATCTGCGCAACAAGGTTAATGGCATGCAGTATTTTCTCTTTTGGCGTATAAAAATGCGGCGAAAAACGAATGCCCCCGCCGCGCTGCGCGCACATTACCCCGTTGTCGGTTAACAGTGAGAAAAGTTTGTCGTTATCCACTGTACGATGACGGAAAGTCACAATACCGCTGTAGCGCCCCTCATTTTCGTTGCTCAACAAAACCAACTGTTCAGCATTATTGATACAGTCAAACAGGTAACGGGTGTTCCCCAGAATACGGGCTTCTATATTTTCCATTCCAAACGCCAACAACAATGACAGGCTGGCCGAAAGCGCATGAATACCCAGCGTATTGGGGCTGCCACATTCAAATCGACGGGCAGTGCCAACAGGTTGCCATTGATCATTATCAAAGTTGGTGAATGTATCTGTCATATGCCAGCCGTATTGGTGCAGCGTCAGTTTTTCCAGCAATTCCTCGCGGCAATAAAACAGTGCCAGCCCTTCGGGGCCCAGCATCCATTTATGGCCATCGGCCATAACAAAGTCTGCCTGTATTGCCTGTACATCAAATTGCAGTGCGCCGATACTTTGAATGGCATCGACACAAAAGAGGATATTATTTTTTCTGCAAAATGCACCGATACGGGCGAGATCAAGCTGAAACCCGGAGGCATATTGCACTGAGCTGACAGTAATAAGGCGGGTATGCTCATCGACAAGCTTCAGTAAATCCTGCTCAGGACGGGTACTGCTGTCAATGTCGGCAAGGCGTAATTCAACGCCCTTGGGTTTTAGTGCCTGCCATACTATCCGGTTTGAAGGGAATTCCCCTTTGATGCTGACAATATTGTCGCCTGACTTCCAGGGTAAACCAAACGCAACAACAGACAGAGCCTCCGAGGTGTTTTTGAGGAGTGCGATTTCATTGCTTGAGCGGGCATTAATCAGTTGCTGCAACTGCTTGCGTAATGTTGCTTCTGTATTAACCCATTGCAGATAATGTTTTGATCCCTGGGTGGCATTTTCACGCGCGAAATTCGTGACAGCATTGGTTGTCCGAATCGGCCACGGAGAAACTGCGGCATGATTCAGGTAAGTGATTGATGCCAGCAAAGGGAATTCCTGTTGCAGGTTAATGTTCGAAGATGTGTGAAGTGCTGACATGACATCCGTGTTCATGGCAAAGTTGTTCTGGGCCCAGTAAATGACAGAGGATCGAAAAGTACCTTATAAAAACAAGAAAAGTCCAGAAGTTTTATGAGATAAGTATCGATAATCCCAGATTCTTCAGTTGATTGCTCGATTCTGATGCGCGCTGGCTTGCGTAAACTGGAAGAAAACGAAATAAAGTTGCAAGCGTTCAAGGATAAGCTGCAAGCGGGTAGTTATCTTAAAGCAGGGATACAACGCTTTGATTGGCTGGCAGAAAACCCCACACTAGGCAAACCACGGGATGATATTAAACAGGGGTATTTCTGTTTTCCCCAAGGGTTGCAGCATATTTTCTATGTTATAAAGTTCAGAAATAAAAAATTCAGAGTAACCTGTTTTGAAAAATGATTTTCATAATGAATGGATGATTCTCCACGGAGATATCGAAAAGTACGAGAAATTTTCATTGGTGATAAAGCTTGTCAGTGTGCTGACCAGCGTATTTTCCATGGCTTTTATTGCCAATGGCTGGATTTCTGTAGCAGTTATTTTTGTGTTGTGGTTACAGGATGGTATTTGGAAAACATTTCAGAAGCGACTGGAAACAAGGGTGGTTTTCATTGAACAGACATTAAAAAATGACTCTGCTGAAGATCACCGGGCTTTTCAGCTTTATTCTCAATGGGGAGAAAAGCGCCAGGGGAGTGTCGGCCTGGTTAAAGAATATTTGTTAAATTCAATCAAGCCCACTGTGGCATATCCTTATGTCGTTCTGGTTTTGTTGGTATTCATTGACTATCAGTTCATTGGATGATCGGCGAAAGGGTGTTGTTTTTCAGTGGGGCTGTGGGTGGCCGCCAAGCCAATAAGCAGTCCGATGGCTTTATGTCACCGGGAAAAGCGGGTGATTGTTACCGTCAAAACCCGTCTATGCATGGATTTTTGCAGGTGTTCGTATGAAAGGCGCTGAATCGGTTATAATCCGGCGTTTGGTGTCGGCGGCATTGACCCGGGTTACCGATGTCCCTCATTGATTTCATTCCGTTTTTTTAGAGAGAACCTTATGTTAGAAGCTTATCGAAACCATGTCGCAGAACGTGCCGAAGATGGCCTGCCGCCGTTGCCCCTGAATGCTGAACAAGTGGTTGCGTTAGTGGCATTGTTGAAGACACCACCTGCGGCGGAAGATGAGACGTTTCTGCTGGATTTGCTGGTCAACCGTGTGCCGCCGGGGGTGGATCAGGCAGCCTACGTGAAGGCGGGTTTTCTTGCGGCCTTGACCAGGGGAGAGGTGAATTCACCGTTGATTGACGCTCCACGCGCCACCGAACTGCTGGGCACCATGCTGGGCGGTTACAATATCGTACCCCTGGTGGAACTGCTGGATGATGACACGCTGGCTTCGATTGCCGTTGAGGCTCTTTCACAGACATTGTTGGTGTTTGATGCCTATTATGACGTGATTAGCAAGGCAGACGGCGGGAATGTTTATGCAAAACAGGTGGTGGATGCCTGGGCCAATGCCGAGTGGTTTACCCGCCGTACACCACTGTCCGAGACCATTACCGTTACTGTGTTCAAGGTGCCGGGTGAAACCAATACCGATGATCTTTCTCCCGCTTCCGAAGCTTGGAGCCGCCCTGATATTCCACTGCATGCCAAAGCCATGCTCGTTGCCAAAATGCCCGATGCCCTGCAAAAAATCGAAGCACTTAAACAAAAAGGCCATCCGTTAGCTTATGTGGGTGATGTGGTGGGCACGGGCTCATCGCGGAAGTCGGCCATTAATTCCGTGTTGTGGCACATGGGGAACGATATTCCTTTTGTGCCCAATAAGCGTCAGGGTGGTGTGGTGTTGGGCGGTAATATTGCGCCGATCTTTTTTAATACCGCAGAAGATTCCGGTTGCCTGCCGATTCAGTGTGACGTGAGCCAATTGGAAATGGGGGATGTGATTACCCTTCATCCTTTTGCCGGAAAAATTACCAACGAAGCCGGGGAGATCGTCAGTACATTTAAACTTACGCCTACCACCATGCCGGATGAAATACGCGCCGGTGGTCGTATTCCGCTGATTATTGGTCGTTCCCTCACCGACAAAACCCGTGAAGGTCTTGGCCTGGCCGCATCTGACGTATTCCTGCGTCCGGTGCCGCCTGCTGATACCGGCAAGGGTTACACGCTTGCACAAAAAATGGTGGGCAAAGCTTGCGGTGTGGAGGCTGTGCGTCCTGGTACTTACTGTGAACCGCGCATGACCACTGTAGGGTCACAGGACACCACCGGTGCCATGACACGAGATGAACTCAGGGAACTGGCCTGTCTTGGTTTTTCCGCCGATCTGGTCATGCAGAGTTTTTGCCATACTGCCGCGTACCCGAAGCCGGTGGACATTTCCCTGCAACATGAATTGCCGGAATTTATTCAGACCCGGGGTGGTGTGTCGTTACGTCCCGGCGATGGCGTGATTCACTCGTGGTTAAATCGTATGGTGCTGCCGGATACCGTTGGCACCGGAGGTGATTCTCACACACGTTTCCCCATGGGTATCAGTTTTCCCGCAGGTTCCGGTCTGGTTGCCTTTGGTGCCGCGCTGGGTGTGATGCCGCTGGATATGCCGGAGTCGGTACTGGTGCGTTTTAAAGGTGAAATGCAGCCTGGCGTTACCCTGCGTGATCTGGTCAATGCCATTCCTTATGTGGCCATTCAAAAAGGTTTGCTCACAGTGGAAAAGGCGGGCAAGAAAAATATTTTCTCCGGTCGGGTGCTGGAAATAGAAGGGTTGCCGGATCTCAAAGTCGAGCAGGCTTTTGAATTGTCTGATGCTTCGGCTGAACGCTCTGCCAATGGCTGCACAGTGCGGCTGAATAAAGAACCCATTCAGGAATACCTCGAATCCAACATCACATTGCTTAAATGGATGATTGCCGACGGTTACGAAGATGAACGTACCTTGCAGCGTCGCATTGATGCCATGCAAGCCTGGCTGGATGATCCGCAACTGCTGGAACCGGATGCAGATGCAGAATATGCGGAAGTGATCGACATTGATCTCAATGAAATAAAAGAACCCATTGTTGCCTGTCCCAATGACCCGGATGATGTGAAGCTGTTGTCGAATGTCGCAGGTGAAAAAATTGACGAAGTGTTTATTGGTTCCTGCATGACCAACATTGGGCACTATCGTGCAGCGGGTAAAGTGCTGGAACAGAGTGGGGCGGTACCCACACGTTTGTGGATTGCACCACCGACAAAAATGGATGAGCACCAGCTTACCGAAGAAGGTTATTACGCCATCTTTGGCCGCGTTGGCGCACGCACCGAAGTGCCGGGCTGTTCCCTGTGCATGGGTAATCAGGCGCGTGTCGCGGACAACGCCACGGTGTTCTCCACCTCAACGCGCAATTTCCCCAATCGCCTGGGCAAAGATGCCAATGTTTATCTGGGTTCAGCAGAGTTGGCAGCGGTGACTGCATCGATGGCCAGACTACCAACGGTGGAGGAGTACATGCAGGCCGTGAAACATCTGGAGCCTATGGCAGATGATATTTATCGTTACCTTAACTTCCATCAGATGCAGGAGTACAAATCTGTAGCGGATGAAGTGATGCCGGTAGTTCTGGCGTAATGCGGGCAACTGTGTTGTAAACCCAAAGAGCGCAAAGGCCAATCAGCATTCAATCTCTTTGGATTTGATTCCCCGCAGCTTGCTGCGAATACCGTTATTCTGGCGCAGGCCAGAATCCAGAGGTTGAAACCCCTGGACACCGGGCCTTCGCCGGTGTGACGTTAATACCCCGCTTCGCGCAGCGAGATAGCTTGCTGCGGGGTTGTTTATTAATGTTGTTTATCGGTGTTTCTTTAGAGGGATATGCGGTCATTTGTGTTTGCTCCCTGGTTGCTGTTACGCACACAGGTTTTCCGCCACAGTCTGCGTAAACAAGTGTTGAAATCCTGAGCAAAGCCCGCTGTATCACAAAGTGCTGAATCTTGTAGAGCAATACGCAGACGTTGGCGTAACTGTGCCAACTCATCGGAGTTGTCCGCCAGTTCACGGGCGATGCGGATGTAGTCGATGGTGTCGCAGGCGATAAACCGTTCCAGTCCGGTGTGACTCAGCAGACTGACGCCCACTCGTGCGGCGTGGCAGTCCCCCGCCAGAGTGATGACCGGTACTCCCATCCATAGCGCTTCGCAGGTGGTGGTGGTGCCGTTGTAAGGGAAAGGATCCAGGGCGATATCGATGCGCTGATAGAAGGCAAAATGTTCAGTGCGTGAGGGAGTCTGGCCGCAAAGTGTCAGGCGCGCTGCATCAATATTTTGGGCCGCAAATAGTGTACGTACCTGCATGCAAAGGTTTGTATCAGCCAGTTGTGCGGCTTTGAGTATAAGCTGACTGTTGGGCACCACAGCAAGAATTTCTGCCCACAGTTGTAGCACTGTGGGCGTGAGCTTGGCAAAATTGTTCAAACAGCCGAAGGTGACGTGTCCATTCCGCTGCATTGGCAGCGGTGATCTTTCGGGCATGGCATCCAAAGGCTGGAAGCATAAAAAGCTTCGGGGCATGCGGAGCAGCTGCTCGGTGTAGTGAGCGTCAGCTTCTTTTTTTTCTTCTGGGTCAGCAAAGGTATCGGTGAGTCGATAATCCATGTTTGTCAGCCCGGTGGTATTTGGGTAACCCAGCCAGGTGAGTTGCAGTGGTGCAGGGCGTAAGCCGAATGCCGACAAGCGATTTCCTTCGGTGTGACCCGCGCAGTCGATAAGAATATCGATATGATCGAAACGAATCTGTTCGGCCAGTTCCTGATCACTAAGTCGGGTGGTGTCGCACCAATGTGATGCCTGATTGCGGAAGCGTTGGGTGACAGTGTCCGGCCGCGCTACTTCAGCATAAGCGTAGATTTCCACTTGTTCCACCGGTAGATGTTCAATCAGTGGTAACAGAAAACAGGCACAGGAGTGGGTACGAAAATCCGGTGATACAAAGCCTAGTCGCAGGCGACGCTCGGGGTCATAATCATTGTCGGGTGGGCCCGTTTTTAGACCCTGTTTGGCGATACGGGTTTGTAATGCGATACCAAAACGCTGGTGCTGGGCGGCGATGACGTGTAGAGCAAGGTGGTCAGTATAGTTGAGTGTACACAGCAGGCAGGCAAAACGGATGTGGTCAAAACTACCGGCGTCGCAGCCCTGGAGTAGCGAGTCAATGGCTTCAGGCAGTTGACCTTGCTCACGCAGAGTGTTGCCCAGTCCTGTGAGTGCTGAAGCACAGTGAGGATCCAGAGCCAAAGCACGATGGAAACAATCAACGGATTGTGTGTAACGGTGGCACTTGGCTTCCACCATGCCGAGATTGCTCCACAGTTCTGCTTGATCCGGGTTGAGGTCTGTCGCCTGCCGACAGTGCTGGATAGCGTCATCCAGCCGACCTTGTTCGCGCAATAGCACGCCTAGATTGGAGTGTGCTTCGGCATAGCGAGAGGCGATGCTGATGGCACGTCGGAAACAGTTTTCAGCATCTTGCGAGCGGTTACACTGCCGGTAGGCAGTACCGAGGTTATTGCAGGCGATGGCGTCGTCGGGATTGATGCGCAATGTGGCCTCGAATTGTGCAATAGCCTCGTCAAGGTGACCCTGCGCCATATGTACTGAACCCAGGTTGGCAGCCGCCTGCCAGTAGCCGGGCTCCAACTGTAAAGCGTGCTGAAAAGCCTGTGCCGCCAGTCCGAGCTGTCCGTGATCTTTTTGCACTTTGCCCAGATTGAAAGAGTAAAGAGGGTTGTTGGGAGCAAGAGCAATCGCCTGTTTAATCAGTGTTACTGCTGTCTCAAAATCGCGTTGCTGATAATGCACGAGCCCCAACAGATGCAATGCATCAGTGCAATGTGGCACTTCTTTCAGTGCTTTCCGGTAACCGCGGGCAGCAGTGGCCAGATTATTTTGTTGATGCGCAGTTGATGCCTTGCGCATGAGAATATCGAGTTTCTGTTGTTTTTTGGCGTTGAGGGAGGGAGTGTTTGTCATGCGTACAGGGTATACCCTATACGCATCGGATTTAAGTATTTATATTCTCTTAGAGGCAGGTTACGTAATATCTACTCCTTACGGTCACAGAGTCGTTGCAATGGCGTTGTTTGACAGTATGCGGTTTGTCGGTTTCAATGACAAAACGCATACCCGCAAAGCCCCAAAAAAACCGGAAAACGCATAACACGCTCACCATAAACCGACGACAAACCAAACCCCATGAAGCCATACAAGTTTTTCGTACAAGGCTGCTACAGCGCCGTCTACCGTATTTACTGCAGCTACGAAGCCCCGGTTCTCGGACCGATCCAACCCCAGTACATATCAAACGAACACGAAGCCCGTGCATTTATCAGAAGACTCAGACTGGATCACGCCTTCTGTTTAAGAATTTTGCACGCAGTGGGCGGGCTCACCGTCAACAGCGACATCTCGCTCG
>JAKISS010000028.1 GCA_021648485.1 Gammaproteobacteria bacterium | reverse complement strand
TTTATCATATTTATTTTGAAGACAGACAATCGGCCATTGCGAGCTTAAAAGTGAGCGGGTTAGTCCAATATGCTGAAGCTACGCAAGAATAACCTCGTCTATTGCATCAAAATGTTTGCTGTATTTGTCATATTGCAGCTGTTAAGCATTAACGCAAATGCAAAAAATGGGGTTGTTATAAAAAAACTTAATAAAACCAGCTGTTATGATATTGGCGAGTATATTGGCGTAATGGGTAAGGGCTTTGGTAAAACCTCACCCACAAAAAAATTGGTGCTACAAGCAGGTGCAAAACGACACGTTATTACTCAAATTAAACAATGGAGTGACAGTGAAATTTCTGCCCAATTACCAACAGCATTAAAGTTGGGTAAAAGTCACTCTTACATTCTCGGTATTGTAGAGGGTGCCCGTTGGGTCAGTAATCGTGATAAACGTATTGTACTGTGTGATACCGTTAAGCAAATAACCCCTGTTTTTAAAACACCCCCACCAACCCCACCAACACCGCACAGAACAACATTAACAGCCAATCCAAATAGTACGCAGCCGGAAGAGAGTAAGCCTGACGTTCCCGTGGTTAGCAGGCTTGGGCCATTCCAGCAGCGCCCGGCACCCGTGCAAACAATGAATTTGAATGGTTTAGGCGCACCGCCCAGCGTGGATCTGGAGACTAATAAAAATGTAGCAAAGTCCAAAGCGATGGAACCCAATGAAGTGGTTGTTGTGACAGCAACGCTTGATGAAGCGACAGCATTGGCGCAATTTGTACAACAGTACAATATTCGTGTTAAACGCCGCAGTAATTATCGCAGCCTTCAATTAGTCGTCACTGTTTTACACATTCCAGGGGAATATACAACGGCAGATGTCGTGCAGCAATTACGTGAGAGCGCCCCTGAGTTGTGGGTCGATTTTAATCATCGTTATAAATTGTTGGATGCCGACTCTCGATCAACACTGGATTCTAAAAACTGGGTGTACGATATGTTGGGATGGACAGAGGTGCATCGCGATTGTCAGCCCAGACGTAAGCTAGGCATTATTGATACCGGAATTGCTCAAATAGCGTTGATTGAGCAGAAAAATATTAAACATAAGTCGTTGCTGAGCCAGGGTGTCAAACCCGCAAAAATGAATCATGGCACTGCGGTTGCCAGCTTGCTTTTAGGTAGCGCCCAACGAAATATTCCAGGATTATTGCCCAACGCAACGGTGTATTCAGCGGGTATTTTTAGAGAGCGGGCTGAAAATCAGGTGGACACAACTGCCGAGTTAATTATTGCGGCTCTAAACTGGATGGTTGAAGAGCAGGTGACAGTCATTAACTTAAGCTTTGGTGGCCCTCACAATCTGGCTGTTGAAATCGCTATTGGTCGTGTACTTGAAAAAGGGATTGTTGTTGTTTCTGCTGCTGGAATTGATGAACAAGATGAGCCACTCTATCCGGCGGCACAGGAAGGTGTGATTGCGGTGAGAGCCATCGATGCTGGTGGTAAACCATTCTCTAAAAAAATACAAGGCGACTATATCGACTTTTCTGCCCCAGGCGTTGATCTATGGTTGCTTAACGAAAAAGGCGATGGACGGTATCTGTCAGGTAGTTCTTTTGCTGCGCCCATCGTTTTGGCCAGTTACGCTTTATTGAACAATAATGTAAGTACGAACGACTCATTGAAAAATACCGTTCGTGATCTAGGTGAGTCAGGCAAAGATAAGCACTTTGGCTGGGGTCTGATATTAGTTCACGATCTGTGCCGATAATAAATGAAGTAAGGATTAATAGCATGAAAATATTTTTTGTCGTACTGGGTTCAATTGGACTGTTACTTTCATTTTCAGTCAAAGCCAGTTATCAGCCCTTTCAAATAAAAGTAAAACCGAATAGTGAGATGGCAAGTATTCATGTTGTCGCTAGCGGGAATTTGGAAACGTATAGTGTTGCCGAAGTCAATATTAACCAGTGGATGGTGGAGGTTCGGGGTCAACTTACCTTGAATGAATCATTGAGCGGCTATCGCATTGAGCAGGCACGAATTCGATACGGTGCAACAGATGGTTTTCAACAAAACTATACTATTGGGGTATCAGGCGATAACCGTAGTTTAACGGGTAATAATGGTCATAAATGGGCCGCGCATACCATCGCGTTGAGTGATTTTGGTAACATGCAGCCCTATATTGATGCTTGCAACAATGCGGTTGAAGAAGATTTATCTGGGGGGTTGACGATGACCCAGGCGCTAAATAAACAACGGTCTATTGTAATTGATCAAGCGTCTTCATTATTTAGGGCGGGTTTAAGCATTAATGTGAGTGACAATTCGAATTACCTTACCGAAGAAGCTGTTGTGGCTTTACCGGTACGGGTGCTTTGTGAACCTACCGGCTACGTAAAGCCTTTACCAACAGCAAGTAATACTGTCGGCATCGTTGTGGCGGTTGAGGAGTCTCATCTCACTATTAGTGAGCAGGTCAGTCAATTCTCAGGTACATGTAAAATAACCCTTTCAGGGGTTATTAAAACGAATCTAGCCAATACTGACGTTCAATTTCAATATGAACATACGAATGGCAGGAAGAGTGATATAAAGTCAGTGACCACCGATCAAGCAAAAACAGCAATGTTTTCCCATACCTATACTATTGATAATAACCCTTATGATGATGAAGCGGGTAGTATACGCTTGACAGGGGTAAGTCATGATTTTCAATCGGATTGGAAAACCTACACGATGCGGTGTGAAGACCCGGCAACGAATTCATTTCAAACGGAAATCCCTCCTCAGCTTTCACTCAATGTGGTTGTTAAGGAAACACAGCTTATAAAAGGGCAAATATGTCCCAAAAATGTGCTGATAAAGGGTCGTGTTATCGCAGGCTCGTCTATTGAAGGGCATGCGATATTTATTGGGAGTGGCTCAAGTGCTTACCAGTCAGAAACCATGCCCTATGATTTAAATATCGGTGAGAATAAAAAGTTCTTTCGTATTAGAGAGGTAGAATTTCCCAGTACCTTGGGTAACCTGCAAGTCATCGGTGATAATTCTGAACCTGTTTTACGGCGTATTATGATTACTCAAGGAATGAGTTTGATGGATGTTGATAACGAAATGATAGCCACCACTGGGCAGAAATCATATACCTTCCATTGTCGCTGGCCGCAAGTAAACCCCAACCTGCCAGGCAGTAGCACTTTGGGTATGGTTCCTGACCACACCGGTGGTGGTGGTGCGCCTACGGCGTTAACAGGAAGATCCCCCTTCAGTCGCGAGAGCGACAATCGTAAACCCGTTAATACCGGTCTTCGATCTGATGGGGAGCTGGTGCAGGCGAGAAAGCCATTACAATTACTCAAGCATGAATTAAGCCACACCGCGCAGCAAAGCCAGCACAAAAATGTGCCGGTTGGACCGGTGCCAACGCCTTATCCAACAATGATCAGTAAAGAAACGAATGAAAATGAAACCAAAAAACGGGATTTAAAAGGGGCTGGTGTAAAAAGGTTTCAAACAAGTGGGGGGGCAGAGAGTGCCAGGATTGAAAATGATCGGTTTGCCAATCAACAATCTGGGCACCAGGCACACACCATTCCACTGGAAAATGCCACAATTGCGCCGATCCTGTCCAGTCAAATAGGTAGCCATAACACAAAAACAATACTTTTTAGAGGCAACGTGGGCGACCACTGCAAACAAAGTCGCTTCCCTAAAAACGCGGTTATCAAGCAATCTGGTCAACAACGTGTTGTTGAATGTGTGAAAGGTAAAGTGGTAATCAAGCGAACTAAAAAAGCCCAGTAGCCATGAAAAATGTAAGTTGGGAGAATTGTGGCTCTGTTCTGGTTAATAAGGAATGCTCGATATCGAAAAAGGTTTATACTTATGAGAATTAATCTGTCAGTTCTTGTAGTGCTTGCGATGATGTCCAACCTCGCTTTAGCAGAGGACTCTCAGCAAGACCTCAGCGTTGAGTCCTTTCAAGTTAAGGTCAAGCCAAATTCATTTATTCCAGTGGGGCAGGTGTATTCTGATGATCCATCTAAAATAAAATACAATAGAAGTCGCTCAGAAATCTATGACTATGAGGTTGAGGTCAGGGGGCGTTGTCCTTCTACAATCGCTAAATTAGGGGCATTTCGACTCTCTATAAATGGTCAGACGATACTGGATATACCCGTTTCAGGTAATAATCGCAGCTTAACCGGAAATAATGGCAACCAATGGGAGGCCCACACTATTCGTGTCGACTTTAGAGAAGATTATAGTCGTTTGATTGATGCGTGTAATCTTGAGGCTGTAGGTCTTCTGCAAGACCAAAGCCATGACCAGGTATTTAATTCAAACTTTATTGCGGGTCAATTTTTTTCGGGTCAGCGTGTGCAGGTGTATTACCATTGCACTGGGGGAGCGGGGTTTAACGACATCATTTATGATACAACTGATTTGCCAATAAAAGCGTTGTGCGAGGCGACAGGTTATCAGTCTAAATTACGGGTAACCGAATCGCAGCTATCACTATTGCCCATTACGGGTCAGGATGGTACTTGCAAACTCGGTATTACTGGCGAGTTTCGTACAAACTATGAGCTTTATACACTTCGTTCCAATAACAGTCAGGCACAGCTCCAGTATCGTTTTAAATACCAGGCAGGTTCTACTATAGCCTATAGTAGATGGTGGGAAAGAACTGCCAATCCGATAAACGGTGGTATGTTCGTATTTGATTACACTGACAGGTTGCCCACTACTATTGATGGCGGTAATATTTTTTTAGAGGTCGATATCGATGGCGAAACTTATACGAGTGAAGCTGAATCTTTTTCGATAGATTGTGTTGACGCTTTGCCGTTACAACAAACGCAAACTCTTGATTTGGATCTGTCGGTCAGCGCAGACAAAACGGAAACCATCGCTATTGGCGGGCAGCTATGCCCAACTCATGCAATCCTTACAGGACATATCAACGCAGGATATCCCGTCAATGGGAACATGTTGATAATGGGTTCTGCGCTATCTGATCTCTATGTTATGCCGATTAATTTATCTGCTGATCAAAGTGCTACGCAACAAAAGAGAATTAAACTCACCTGGCCATCAGCGAGTAATACCTTGTCACTGAATGGTGGCACACCGTCGAATGCGTTGAAAACACAAACCTTGAATTATGGCCTGCGCATTACCAATTCTGACTCCGAGGTTATTAAATCTATACCAAAACAGCCTTATGTCATTAGTTGTGGATATCCGAGTGTTAGTCCGGGCCTGCTCGGCAGCAGCACATTAGGTGCACTCCCAGACCACACCGGCGGTGGTGGTGCGCCTACGTCATTAAAAGGAAATTCACCATTCAGTCGCGAAAATGACAATCGTACACCCGTTATTAATACCGGTCTTCGGCCTGATGGAGAGCTGGTGCCAGATAAAAAGCCATTGCAATTACTGAGGCATGAATTAAGCCACGTCAGGCAACAGCAAGGTAGAGTGCTGACTGACAGTGACTTCAATGAGGCTACCAATCAACAATCTAGCAACCTGTCGCGCACTGTTCCTCTGGAAAATGCGACGATTGCATCCGTTCGGTCCAATCAAACAGGCAGTCGTCATAGCACAAAAGCAACCCTCTTAAGAGGCAACGTTGGTGATCGCTGCAAACAAAATGGCCTCCCTAAAAACACGGTTATTAATCAATCTGGCCAGCAACGTGTTGTTGAGTGTGTGAAGGGTAAAGTGGTGATCAATCGAACCAAAAAAGTTCAACCGCCGTGGAAGGTGGGTGATCCAGTATTATTTTTGCCAGATATTAAAGAACAAGCCCCAAAAAATGAGGAACGGTGATTTGCGCGATAAAATTTCAGATGATTTACCGGCAAGCCGATATGCTTTCTTAAGGATAGCTGTCAGAGCTGTACTTTTTTGCACGATACCTGAAATAAATTGAACATAAGTCAGTGTCTTCACGACTTAAGTGGAAGTTAAATAACATTACAAGAGGGTTGTCTTATGGAAAAATTTACTTTGGTGTTGAGTGCAATTTGTGTAGTTGCTACGTTGAGTGTCAGCCAGCAGGTTTATGCGGGAAAACCTATTTCGGTAGTTTGTGGAAATGGCAAAATTATCGAGGTGGATAGCTCTAAAAATAGCCTGGCGATGAACGCCAGATCGTGCTCGAAAGCAGGGCATCCCGCGCCCATTCAAAGGTCTACCGCATCTGGTGCAGGTGCGTTGTCATCGCAAGGTGCCCGCAGTGAAAGACAGGGTTTACTCTTACCAGCGGTGCAAGCAGTCCGTGAATCGGCCCGCACTGGTGGTGTCAGCAAAAGAAATCTAGGCTCCAGATCTTCTAACCCTGCAGCAGATACTACCTGTAACGGTGTAAATTCTTGTAATGATATGATTGCGACCTGTACTGCTTTGGGTGGCAATGTTACGCCAACCAGCTACGAGCCCGGCACGGGGGCACCGAATGGTGCTACTTGTTTTCCTCCAGGCCCATAACTTTCGCTGATCGCCATGGAGAGCAAAGCGAGGGCGATTAGTCGCCGATAGGCCACGCCGTCTGCATATTCGTAATGCAACGAGGGACGATGTTGTGCGGAGCCGTGATGGACGCAGGACAGTCGGGGCAAAAGGAATCAGTTGTCGCGTAGGCGAGTCAATTTTTGGCAGGGATGCCAGGAAATTGGTCACGAGGTAGCGACACATTCAAATCTTGGCCAAAGAAAAAATGCATATTTCCTGCATAAAATTCAGGAACTAATTAAAGAGTGATCAAAATGAGAAATTCGATATATATTATAGTCCTAGCAATGCTTTCTATGGGCATGATGGCTTGTAGCGGACAATCGGCCAGCCCGGATCAGCAAAATACTGAAACACCGACTATAACGATCGAGTTTTCCGCTTCTCCCGCCATTATTTTGGCCAACGAAATGGCGATTCTTTCCTGGAGCGCTGAAGGAGCATCCAGTTGCACCATCCCCGGCGTTTTCTTTAGTGGTGGTGAAGGGGGCGTTGCATTGTTTCCCTCTCTTTCAGAAGAAATACCCCTCCCTGATCTTGGGGGTGAGGGTCAGGAGCTTGCGGTTTTGCCCAGTGCCGGAAACACCGAAGTCACGCCGACTGAGTCAACCACCTATACCATCACATGCACCAACGAAGACGGTCTCTCACAATCAGCAACAACGGAGATCATCTTCTCCCTCGATGCTGACGAAGATGGCTACCCCGACACTCTTGAGATTCTCGTGGGAACAAAGAGTGACGATCCCGACTCCGATGATGACGGTATATTAGACGGGCAGGAAGACCTGAATCGAAATGGCCTCGTTGATGGTAACGAAACGGATCCAACCAACCCTGCCAGTCGTAATCCTTATTACTGCGACAGCATCAGACATGATAACGAAGGCGATGGGTTGGATGTTCTTTCAACGTGTATTAACCCCGAAAAATTTGCGGCAGGAGATCGACATGCTTGCCTGATCATGGATAACGGCTTAATGCGTTGCTGGGGAAGCAATGCTTTTTTTCAATTAGGTACTTCAAGTGAAAATATCGGTGACGACGAAACCGCCGCTGAGGGAGGAGCTATTAGTGGCCTGATTCAAGTATCTGCCGGAGGTGGCACAAGCTGTGCTCTTCGTCATAGCGGAGCCGTCCTCTGTTGGGGGCGTGGGCACGATGGGGTTACAGGCCAGGGCCACACAAACCTGCAAACTTTTGCGCAAGCTAGAGTCAATTTACCCGAGCTATCGATTCAAGTTTCAACCAGTGGTAGTCATACTTGTGCCGTTTCCGTTACAGGAAACCTCTATTGTTGGGGCAATAACGAGTTTGGGCAGCTTGGGTATGGGAATAAGGATGATATCGGTGATAACGAACATCCAGATTCAGTTGGACCGGTTGATATTGGGGCACCTGTCAAACAAGTCAGTACGGGTAGTGGATTCACTTGCGCCCTTCTCGTATCCGGTCAAGTCAAATGCTGGGGAGCAGATACCCAAGGACAAATTGGCTGGGAAGCCGATTACGCTCAGTACGAGGCTTATCCCGGTGATCAAGAGGGAGAAACGCCAGTAAATTTTCCATTTGTTACTTTGAATGGTGGCTCAACTTACGAAATTTCTTCGGGACATCTCCACACCTGTGCCATGTCTGCTGGGGCCTTGGATTGTTGGGGGGCAGGGGGCAGCGGTCAGCTGGGTCATGGTAATACTGAAAACCTCGGCGACGACGAACTTGCAAGCGATTTTGGGGCGGTTCCCTATGGTGGAGGTGACATCACTAATATTGCCACTGGTGGTGCAGGAACTTGTGTCAGCCTGGCGAATGGAAACGCTAAGTGTTGGGGAGCCTCGGCCTTCGGGATTGGTTATGGAAACACAGACACTATTGGTGATGATGAGCCAGCCTCGGCCGGAGGCAACCTTGATTTTGATGGGAAACGATCTATTTATATCGCCTCTGGAGGTGGATTTTCTTGTGCGCTCATGCATGATCAAACGGTTTATTGCTGGGGGAACAACGACGTAGGTCAATTGGGACGGGGAAATACTGAACCCGTATCAAGCTCGATTTTGGGTGAGGTGGACTACCGGTAGCTTTCATCGGGGTTTTCTGTTTGCTGAGGCATGATTTAGGTCAACATGAATAAGGGCACTATGAATACCTCTCGTTTTTAGAGGTATTCATAACAGGGATAATGCGATGAATCGATATATTTTGAACAATCAGTTACACCATTATCTTCTGCGACAGAAACTGCTTGACCGCATGTTGGATAGTTACCATCCTATTATTGGCAAAGTTATCGGGGTGTGCCTGGTGTTGTTGGTGACGGGCTGTGGTGGTGGCAACAGCAACAGCCTTGACAGTGATCAAGGCAACCTGACATTCACCAGTGGTGGCAGCTTAACGTTGGACATACTCAGAGTCTCCCGCACAGAATGTACGTCACCGTGCCCGGTTGTATTCTCTGTCGATGCTGTGCAAGACAGTATGTCAGTTAATCCGTTTACTGACACTGGCATTTACTGGGATTATGACGATAACCAGGCCGATGAACGGGAAGGCCGTTTTGAAAAAGGAGCCCAGTACTTTTTGTCTGGGCGTCTCCCCGACAGTGGTGCGAGTCGAGAAACTGATACCAATACACCTTTAGGTATGCACACCTATAAATGCGAAGTGGGTACTTGTATTTATCACCCGGCGGTAAGTCTGCAAAATGCTGCTGGCGACTGGGTTAAGGCCGCAGCCACTATCACGGTGCAAGCGGCCAGCGAGACCTTCCCAGGCACGGACACCATTTGCTATTCCGTGAGTGGGAATTTCGATGGCTGTCCGGATGGAGCTGATGAGGTTACATCGAATACTCTGCCTCTGCACAATGAATGGAATTCCAACACACGTTATTTATTGCGTAGGGGTGAAGTATTCGGCAGTGCGCAACCGCCGCGAATTTGTATTGGCTATGACCGTGAAAATATCTACCTTGGTACCTTCGGTCCAGGTAACGCAAAGGCTGAATTATCCGCCCAATTTGTTATCGGTGCCGACACTGGCTGTAACGACCTGCTGGTAAACGATGCTCAGGCGCAAGCTATTGAAACATCATTTTGGATCAGGAATATCACGCTCACTGAATTGCGTTTGCCTGAACTGCGCCTTGGCATGACGTTTGAGGATATTACTTTACATAACCTCGACATGGATTATGAAACCTCGCTTACTGGTGGTGGCCAAGTGATCATGGAGAACGCCAATTATTGTTCCAATAATAGCGCTTTGAATTGTGCTAATGTGCCGCTGCCAAAAGGGTTGTATTTTTCCAGTCTTGACATTATCGGTTCACGTCATGTGATTCCGGGTCTTAACATAGGGCTTTTGCCGAACAGTTGTGTGAGTTTTCTGGGTGTAATCGATGTCACTCTAGGGGTGGCGTTTGAACATAACCTGCGAATCGAATGTTCATCCCGCGTCGCCGTTTTACACAGCGATATTAATGGTGATCACATTGGCACCAATGGCAATAAACATGGCATTACTCTGCGCCCGGAAGGTTATTATGCGGGTGATATGCTGCTGGAGAGGGTGAGAAGAAGCTCCGCCGATGCTGATGGTGGGGAAGCCAACGTTTACGAAGATCGCTATGTGGCGATCAAGGATGTCTATCTGGGCACGCCGGACAGTATCAATAATGCCTCCCGCATTTCTATTGCCCCATCTAATGCGCAGTCAGCGGAAGTGATTCGCTATGTGCTGGTTTCAGGTAATGTGACGGATATGTCTGGTGGTAACGGTGGTGGCCCACCGAATCGAGATGTCAACTTTGCTGGTTGGGGGCTGACTTGTTATGACGACAATACCTGGGAAACGGCCAATGGCTGCGGAGATAGCGGTCAGTCGAGTATTCCGGATGGTGGTTATGAGCTATCTCGCACCATCAGCGCTCCAGCTATACCGCCAGCCCCGGACCAACTGCCCTGAAGCTGAGAAAAATATACAGCACTTAGTACAACCCAACTAACAGACTGGCCGAGCGCTCCAAAACAGTCCTGTTATCGACAGAGAGTTTAGAGAATAAAGATAGAGCGCAAAAACTCAATATCTCGCCTAAAAAAGTAGGCTTATGGATAAACAGGTTTGAATATCTTTCGGTTTTCTTAAATCCTTTTGGGCTCAACTCCCCGCAGCTTGCTACAGGGTAGTTTATTTTTATTCAGCATCCGGTTCCAGCGAATGCCGCCAAAACTGATCTTCACGCTCAAACAAACGCCGTGTTTCCTGCGGCCCCCAGGTGCCCGCCGGGTAGGTGGGAATGTAATCACGCTCGGTGGCCCATACACGCAACACAGGATCGACCACTTTCCAGGCACCATTCACCTCATCAAAGCGCAGGAATTGGCTTTGATCACCCTTGATGACATCCAGCAATAAATCTTCGTAAGCGTCATAGGATTTTTCATCCTCCGTGCGCAGGCTGGCATCCAGGCTGATCGTGCGTGTTTTCATGCTGGGCCCGGGTTCTTTCACCTGCATTTCGATGCGCAGGCATTCTTTGGGCTGAATGCCAATGATCACCCAGTCCGGTTTCATTTGTTCGACGGGCGTGTTGCGAAACAAATGTTGCGGGGGTTGCTTGAAACGAATGCTGATGGCAGATTTGGTTTCTGCCATACGTTTCCCTGTGCGCAAGTAAAAGGGCACGTCGCGCCAGCGCCAGTTATCAATGTACAGCTTCATCGCCGCGTAGGTTTCCGTAGTGGAATGCTCGGCTATGTTATCTTCTTCCAGATAGCCGGGAACGGCCTGACCGTCGATGAGACCATTGCCGTATTGCGCACGAAAGGATTGTGCATGCACAGCGCTGGTAGGAATAGGGCGAATAGCCTTGAGCACCTTGACCTTTTCATCACGCAGTGATTCCGCGTCCATGGCCGCAGGGGGCTCCATGGCCACCAGAGTTAACAATTGTATAAGGTGGCTTTGGATCATGTCGCGCAGTGCGCCGGAGTGATCGTAATAATCACCCCGTCCACCAATGCCCATTGTTTCTGAATGGGTGATCTGCACATGATCAATGTAATTTCGATTCCACAGCGGTTCCAGCATCACATTGGCAAAGCGGAAAACCAGAATATTCTGCACGGTACCTTTGCCCAGGTAGTGATCAATGCGATAAATCTGTTCTTCGCGCAAATGCCGGTGCAGGCGTTTCTCCAGCATTTGCGCGCTGTCCTGATCATAACCAAAGGGTTTTTCGATAATAATGCGTCGCCAGCCATGTGCCTCGTTAAGTAATTCTGCTTCGGCGAGTTTATCGATGACCACCCCGAACTGTGCCGGTTGCAGGGCCATGTAAATGGCACAGTTTTTTGAGAAATTGCTGTCATTTTCAATGGTGGTGCGAATACCTTTGTAGAGCGTTTCCTCGTTTAAATCACCCCGGTGATATTGCATGCGCGCACTGAAACGCTGAAACACACTTTCATCCAGTCCTCCGCGTGCCTTGTCTACCAGCATGCCACGTAATTCATCCAGCCAGCCGGAGTTGT
Source organism: Gammaproteobacteria bacterium (assembly GCA_021648485.1). Lineage (GTDB taxonomy): Bacteria > Pseudomonadota > Gammaproteobacteria > SZUA-152 > SZUA-152 > SZUA-152. The sequence continues at coordinate 22,395 of JAKISS010000028.1, read as the reverse complement.
CCATTGCACGACGACCAACGGCCATGATCATGGTGCCATCAGGCAGCCGTCCTTCGGCTTCAAGGTGATACAGCGCCGGCATGAGCTTGAGACGGGAAAGATTACCCGTAGCGCCAAAAATAATATAAGTACAAGGTTCATTCATGATGGTTGCTTCCCTGACCAGTCGCTGTGGAACACTTCACCCCGTGGCTTGTCGATACGTTCGTAAGTGTGTGCGCCGAAATAATCCCGCTGTGCCTGCAACAGATTGGCGGGGAGGGTGGGCGAACGATAACCGTCATAAAAGGCCAGTGCCGAGGAAAAGGCGGGAGCGGGGATTCCCGCGCCCACGGCAAACTGCACAGCCCTGCGCCAGCCCGTTTGTGACGCATGAACGGCATCACGGAAAAAATCATCTAACAGCAAGTTGCTTAATGTGGGGTTGGTTTCAAATGCTTGTTTGATATTGTCGAGAAAGCGGCTGCGAATAATACAGCCACCGCGCCATACCAAGGCGATATTGCCATAGTTGAGATTCCAGCCCTTTTCCTCCGAGGTACTGGCCAGCAGCATGAAACCCTGCGCATAAGAAATAATTTTTGAGGCATACAAGGCATCGTGAATGTCCTGAGTCATGTAGGGGGGCGCATCGTTTGTGCCGGACTCCGGGCCTCGCAATTGTGCCGAAGCCTGCACACGCTGGTCTTTCAGCGCCGAGAGAAAACGGGCAAACACCGCTTCACCAATCAGCGTGAGCGGGATACCGCTTTCCAGTGCATTAATGCCGGTCCATTTGCCGGTGCCTTTTTGCCCGGCAGTGTCCAGCACCTTATCCACCAAAGGTTCGCCGTCATCGTCACGCACACCGAGAATATCGCGGGTGATTTCGATGAGGTAAGAATCCAGTACACCTTCATTCCATTGAGTGAAAATGCCCTGTAAATCCTCAAAGGGAACGCTCAGGCCTTCACGCAACAACTGGTAAGCCTCACAAATCAGTTGCATGTCGCCGTATTCGATACCGTTGTGTACCATTTTTACATAATGGCCCGCACCGCCTTCACCCATCCATTGGCAACAGGCTTCACCATCCACTTTAGCGGAGATGGCCTGAAAAATATCTTTTACGGCGGGCCAGGCTGACGGATCGCCACCCGGCATTAATGACGGGCCGTGACGCGCACCTTCTTCACCACCGGAGACGCCCACGCCCAAAAAACGCAGACCTTGACTGGCAAGTGTATCAACTCTCCGCTGGGTATCCGTGTACAGAGAATTACCGCCGTCGATAATAATGTCGCCTTCATCGAGATGCGGTTTCAGTAATTCGATAAAATCATCCACCGGGCTGCCTGCCTTCACCATTAGCATAATACGCCGGGGGGCTTTCAGTGACTGGCAAAACTCTTTAAGAGAGTGAGTGCCGATAATGGATTTTCCTGCCGCCGATCCGGCGGTGAAATCGTCTACTTTTGCCGTGGTACGATTGTACACGGCAACGGTAAAACCGTGATCCGCCATGTTCAGTACCAGGTTTTGTCCCATTACCGCCAAGCCGATGAGGCCGATGTCTGCATTTGCCATGTCCAATCCTTTTGGGTGATTGTGGGGTCAATATCTTTGCCGGGTAGCGGCAGAAAGAAAGGGTTCTTTAGTGTGAATCAAGTGCTAAAAATGCCTCGTTTCAAAAAAATGAGCATTTAACGCCAAGATTGTAAAGGCGCAGGGGACGCAAAGAAAGCGTTGTGCTTTTTGCGACACTAGACACTTAGTGGTTACGACACCGGGCACCGCCGAGCTGAATCCGAGTGACAACAGACTTGTAGCAGGGATTCTTCATTGTGCCACTGACACCAACAAATAAGGCGCATCCTGTTTGCGCCACTAAGCAAAAAAATAAGCAAAAAAAGACACCCAAACTAAGAAAGACTGACTGGAATTCAAACCAAACTACAAAAATCTCCAGCGCTGCCTGTTATTTCAGGGATGTTGTTGAGTGGTGAGGCAGAAAAATAGGCGTTAATGAGATTGGAAAGCCAGTATTCAGATTTACGCGCAAGAATTCGCATTTCCCAAGCTCATTTCACATCAATCATCTGCACTGTTCCGTCGGGCATAATCTCTGCCGTTTGCCCTTTGGGCTCTTCCAGGAAAACAAGAATCAGCAGCAGCACAGTGCCGGATACGGCCCCGATAAACAGGAAAAACTGATCATAGTCCACCAGTGAGTTAACCGTGAGAAAGATCACTGCACCGACGTTGCCAAAGGCTCCCACCATGCCGGCGATTTGCCCGGTCATACGGCGTTGCACCAGCGGTACCATGGCATAAACAGCTCCTGATCCGGCTTTGGCAAAAATACCGGCAATGATGGTGATGCCCACCACCAGCCACACCGGCCAGGCTTTTTCCACCAGCCCGAGTACCAGGAAGCTGGCGGTGATGCCGGTAAATACGATGCCCAGGGTGAGTTTTCGACCGATTTTGTCACTGATCCAGCCGCCACCGGGACGGGCGAATAAATTGATAAAGGGATAGATGCCCGCCAATAATGCGGCGGTGATTTTGGGCACATCGAACCAGCTGACGTAAAACATGGCGAGCATGGAAACCACAGCCAGTTCGGTGCCGAAGGTGACCAGATAGGCCCAGTCGAGAATGGCCACTTGTTTGAATTTGTAGCGGTGCAATTCCGGCACGGGGTTTTTCAGCACATGGCTGTTGATGTGCCATATTTTCCAGACCTGCACTCCGTAAATGCCCACCAGCGCGGCATAAATGATCCATGTGGTATTTTCACCGATGAGGCCCATGTTGTCCGGGGAGAGCTTCCAGGTGAGGATGCCCAGGGCCAGAAACAGCGGGATGTTCATTACTATGTACAGCACCAGGTCACTGCCGCTGGTGATTTCCATGGCTCCGCTTTTTTTAGGCTTGAAGTAGGTTGAGCCTTTGGGCGTGTTACTGACGCGGGTGTAGTAGAGCAGGCCATAAGCAATGGCGGCGATGCTGGCGGCGGTTAATGCGATGCGCCAGCCATTGGCATCGCCGATATTGGCTGCAATGAAGGGCAGGGTGCCTGCTGCTCCTGCGGCTCCGAAGTTACCCCAGCCGCCGTAAATACCTTGTGCGAGACCTGTTTGTTTGGCGGGAAACCATTCGCCGATCATGCGAATGCCGACGACAAAGCCTGCGCCGATGAAGCCGGAGAGGAAGCGCAGCAGGGCGAGTTGTTCATAGCTGTCTGACCAGGCAAAGGCGATGCTGATGGCTCCGCCGCTGACCAGTATGCTGGTGTACATAATGCGCGGGCCGAGTTTGTCCACCAGCATGCCGACGATAATACGGGCAGGGATGGTCATGGCGACGTTGAGAATGAGCAGGACTTTGGCTTGCTGGTCGGTGAGGCCGAGCGCCTCTGTGATGAAGGGCATGATGGGCCCCAGCCCCAGCCACACGACAAAGGTCATGAAAAACGCAAACCAGGTGTAATGCAGGATGCGAATGTTGTCTTTACTGAAGTCGAAGATATTGAATTGCTGCGACATTCTTGTGATGCTCCAAATTTTGTGGCTGCTTTTGCGCAGCAACTGTTTAGCAAAAACGCTTTAGCAACAACTATGCCACTAATTTATCTTGTTGTATTTCATGGAAAAATAACTTTTGTTCCCTGTTTTAGCAGTAAAGCCGGCACCGTCACGGTGCAGATTTTTTGTGCTAAAATCCCGCCCGGTTTTGGCCGGTTGTGTGTAGTGTGCGTTACCCTCAGGTGCTGAAAGTCAACGCAATAATTCCGTATAAGTTTAACTAAATCATCAGGTTACAGTATTTGTGCTGCACAGTCGGGGTGTTGTGTCCGCGTTGTTTTACTGTTCCCGCAGAAGCATCAGCAGATACCTGGCAAGGCGGCAGCCGACTTATTCGCGCACTAATTTAGTGCGTTAATCGAGCGCGTAAATGAATATGAATCAGGTATTTTTATAATAATTTTTTATTAATCAGCAAGATACATCATTTTATTGTGTGTGGCACATGAATTGCTACAGCGCTGACGAAAGGCACAGAGAAAATGTTTTGTACAACGCCCCATTTAGATTAGAGATCAATTGTGTGATCGGAGAAGTCAGATGAAAGAAAAACTCGTCCTGATTGGTAACGGCATGGCAGGCATGCGGGCCATCGAGGAATTGCTTGATATTGCACCGGAGATGTATGACATCACCGTGTTCGGCGCGGAGCCTTACGGTAACTATAACCGTATTTTGCTGTCACCGGTGCTGGCAGGTGAAAAAACCATTGATGACATTATGCTCAATGACGAGCAGTGGTATGCAGACAATGGCATCGTTTTGCATAAAGGTAAAAAGGTCAGCACCATTGATCGCCGCAATCACAAAGTGGTGGCGGAAGATGGCACTACGGAGGTGTACGACCGTTTGTTACTGGCCACGGGCTCCAATCCTTTCATCATTCCTGTGCCGGGGCATGATTTGCCGGGGGTGATCAGTTTCCGTGATATTTATGATGTGGATGCGATGCTGGAGTCCTCCAAAAAACACAAACATGCCGTGGTCATTGGCGGTGGTTTGCTGGGGCTTGAAGCAGCCAACGGACTGATGTTGCAAGGCATGCATGTGACTGTGGTACATCTTGGTGACACCCTGATGGAGCGCCAGATGGATGCGGTTTCCGGTGGTATGTTGAAAAAATCACTGGAAGAACGCGGTCTGAATTTTTTGATGAATGCGAGTACCGAAGCGATTACCGGTGAAGACCACGTCAAGGGTGTGCGCTTTAAAGACGGGCTGGAAGTTGCGGCGGATCTGGTGGTGATGGCGGTGGGTATTCGCCCCAATATGGAACTGGCGGAGAGTGTCGGCCTGCACTGCGAACGTGGTGTAGTAGTGAATGACACCATGCAAACCTATGATCCGAAAATTTATGCCGTAGGTGAATGTGTGCAGCACCGTGGTGATACCTACGGTCTGGTTGCACCCCTGTTTGAGCAGGCCAAAGTCTGTGCCAATCATCTGGCCAAAATGGGCATTGCCCGTTACGAAGGCTCGGTGACATCCACCAAACTGAAAGTAACCGGCATTGATCTGTTTTCAGCGGGTGACTTTGTCGGCGACGACACCACAGAAGAAATTGTCATGCAGGATGCCGGACGCGGCGTTTATAAAAAAATCGTACTCAAAGACAACAGGATTCAGGGTGCGGTGATGTACGGCGACACGGTTGACGGTGCCTGGTACTTCCAGTTAATGCGCGATGGTACGGATACCAGCGATTTTCGTACTGCTTTGATGCTGGGGCAGGCGCATTTGGGTGATTCGGGGCACGGTGGCAATACCGCCGCAGCGAACATGAGCGACGACATGGAAGTGTGCGGTTGCAATGGTGTGTGCAAGGGCGACATCGTTAAAGCCATCACCACAAAAGGCTTGTTTACGTTAGACGATGTCCGTTCACACACCAAGGCTTCCAATTCCTGCGGCTCTTGTACCGGTCTGGTAGAACAAATTCTGGCCAGTACGCTGGGTGGCGATTATTCGGCTGCGCCGCACAGCAAACCACTGTGTAAATGTACAGATCATTCGCATGACGATGTGCGTCAGGCGATTAAGGAGCGGCATCTTGTCAGCATTCGTGGGGTGATGGATTCCCTGCAATGGAAAACCGTGGATGGTTGTGCTTCCTGTCGTCCGGCGCTGAATTATTATGTGATTGCCGCCTGGCCTGCAGAAGCCAAAGACGATGCACAGTCACGCTTCATCAATGAACGCGCCCACGCCAACATTCAAAAAGACGGCACCTATTCCGTCGTGCCGCGTATGTGGGGCGGACTGACCACCCCGAAAGAATTGCGCGCCATTGCAGACGTGGTGGATAAATTTGATGTACCGGAAATGAAAGTCACTGGCGGTCAGCGTATCGACTTGTTTGGCATTAAAAAAGAAGATTTACCTGCCGTGTGGGCAGACCTTAACGCGGCGGGCATGGTGTCCGGTCATGCCTATGGTAAATCTTTACGCACTGTAAAAACCTGTGTAGGTAAAACCTGGTGTCGTTTTGGTACGCAGGATTCCACTTCCCTGGGTGTGGAACTGGAAAGATTGAGCTGGGGTTCCTGGATGCCGCACAAGTTTAAAATGGCCGTATCGGGTTGCCCGCGAAATTGCGCCGAGGCCACGATCAAAGATTATGGTGTAGTGTGTGTGGACTCGGGTTATGAATTACATGTGGGCGGTAACGGCGGTATTACCGTGCGCGTGACCGATTTACTGTGCAAGGTGGAAACCGAAGCGGAAGTGTACGAATACAGCAAGGCTTTTATGCAGCTTTATCGTGAAGAGGCTCATTATCTGGAACGTACGGCACCGTGGATCGAGCGTGTTGGTCTATCCCACATTAAACAATATGTGGAAGAGGATGCCGACAATCGCACAGCATTGGCCGCACGTTTTGATGAATCACAAAAATACGCGCAAGTTGACCCCTGGGCAGAACGTGTCAGCGAAGGTGTTGCGGAACATGAATTCACTCCTTTGAAAACGATAGGGTAATAGTTATGTCAGACTGGATTGAAATAGGCACGATTGACGATATTCCGGTATTAGGTGCGCGGGTAGTAGAAACAGCAGAAGGTAACATCGGCGTGTTCCGTACCGTGGACGATGAAATTTTTGCCCTGCGTGATGAGTGTCCTCATCAAAAAGGACCGTTGTCGCAAGGCATCGTGCATGGCAAGCGGGTGACCTGTCCGCTGCACAACTGGAATATCGAACTGGATGGTGGTGAAGCCGTGGCACCGGATGAAGGCTGCACGGCCAGCTACCCGGTAAAACTTGAAGGCGGCAAAATTTTTCTGTCACTTGTTGCGACTCGTTAACGGTTAATCGCAAGACATTAATAACAGCAGCGGGGTGGAATATGCTTCTTGGTCGCAAAAAGAAAAATCCGATTAAAATTGCCGACAAGAAAGTCGAAAAATGGATATACACGACGTGTGGTTATTGCTCGACGGGTTGCTCTATCGAAGTCGGCGTTGATGCGAAAAACAAAGCAGTGGCCACACGCGGTGTCGGTAATGCCGATGTCAATCGTGGCAAACTGTGCATCAAAGGTATTTTTGAAGCGGACATCTTTGAAGCCAGTGGTCGCGGCAAAGAACCGCTGATTCGTGGATCGATTCACGATGACTATCATGACGTCACATGGGACAAAGCACTGGACAAAGCCGGTGCAGAGATCCAGCGCATTCAGGAAAAATATGGCCGAGATTCCTTTGCCATTGTGTCCACCGGCCAATTACTCACCGAAGAATTTTATGCCCTGGGCAAATTGTCCCGTGCTGTGATTGGCACCAACAACTACGATGGCAACACTACGTTATGCATGGCCTCGGCCGTCTCCGGCTACAAACGCTCCTTCGGGTCTGATGGGCCACCCGGTTGTTACGAAGACTTTGAAAGTACCAATTGCCTTATCGCCTTTGGCTCCAACCTGCCGGAACAGCACCCGATTATTTACTGGCGCATGCGTGAAGCCCGCGAAAAAAGACACTTCCCGTTAATTGTGGTTGACCCCCGCGTCACCATGTTTGCGCAGTTTGCCGATATGCATTTACCCATTACACCGGGAACCGATGTCGTGCTGTTGAACGCACTGATGCACGTCATTCTTGATGAAGGTCTGGAAGATCGTGATTACATCAACAACTACACCAACGGCATTGAAGACGTTGAAGCCTGCGTAAAAGATTATGACCCGGTCAGTGCCGCAAAAATCTGCGGTATTGATGAAGACACCATTCGTACCGTGGCACGTTTGTATGGCAAGGCGGGTGCGGCGATGTCGATCTGGACTATGGGTATCAATCAGTCTACCCATGGCTCCGATGGTGTGGTTGGTATTAATAATCTCAACCTGATCACCGGCAACATCGGCAAACCCGGCGGTACCTCCTTATCGATCACCGGCCAATGCAACGCCATGGGCACACGCGAGTGGTCATCGTGCTCGGGCCTGCCCGGTTATCGTTATCTGGAAAACCCGCAAGACCGTGAAGAGATCGGTAAATTCTGGGGCGTTGATCCCGAGTTTTTCCCCAAAAAACGTGGCCTTGCAGAAACGGATATTTTTCCAGCGATTGAGACGGGACAGATTAAAGGCCTATGGTTGATTGCCACCAACCCAATGACCTCGATGCCAAACACTGCACGGATTCGCAAGACACTGGAAAAACTGGACTGCCTCATTGTGCAGGATTCTTATCGTGATGTGGAAACCACAGAGTATGCCCATATCTTTTTCCCCGCTGCCGTATGGGCAGAAAAAGAAGGTGTCTTTACCAATACCGAGCGTCGCGTGAACATCGTGCGCAAAGTAACGGAACCTTACGCCAACTCGAAATCAGATCTCTGGATTATCAACGAAATGGCCAAGCGTTTTGAACAGGGTAAAGATGTTGTCTTTCCGGACACCCCGTCGGCAGTGTTTGATGAAATGCGTGAATTGTCCAAAGGCAGTTTGTTGGATATGTCGGGCATGAGTCACGACAAGCTGGAAGAGCAATGTGGTTTGCAGTGGCCATGCCGGGAAGGTGATGTTGACACGAATGGCAATGCGGTGGGTGACCGGCGTCTCTATATGGACGGCAGATTCCAATATGCGGACGGCAAAGCCAAACTGATTCCGTTGCCGTTTATTGATAACAATGAAGTGCCGGATGAAGAATACCCTTTCTGGATGAACTCAGGGCGTTTGGTGGAACATTTTCACACGCGTACCAAAACCGGCAAAGTGGGCAACTGTAATAAATACAGTCCGACCCCTTTTATGGAAATGAACCCGGATGCTGCGGCTGAACTGGGGGTGGAGCATATGTCATATGTGCGAGTGGTCTCAAAACGGGGTGATGCGGTGGTGTTAGTGCAACTGACACAACGCGTGCCGCATAACATGGTGTTTATTCCTTTCCATTTCCATGATTGTGTTAATCGGTTGACGTTGGGTTTGCTTGACCCTCATTCGCGCCAGCCCGCTTTTAAACAGAATGCGGTGCGTATTGAACATGTGGATCAGCAGGAAGCTGCAAAAATGAATGTTGAACTGCGTCAATTTTAAATTCGGAGTAAACCATGTTTCAAGTCCGTGAAGATGAACCCAAATATGCTTTTCTCTCTGACCCGGATGCGCACGAGAAAAATGCGCACGGGAAATTTATCGAACTGGTGGAAAAATCCAGTGCTCTGCGTGGTCAAAGCTTATACATCAATAACGATGAGAGCGTTGGTGATAATCCAAATCGCTACAAACAACACGGCTTTCATTTTACCGCAGACAATTGTATTGCCTGCCACGCCTGTGAAGCCGCGTGCAGCGAAAAAAATGACAATCCTGCACATATTGCCTTTCGCAGCGTAGGTTACATTGAGGGCGGAACATACCCGGCCTATCAGCGTATGAACATTTCCATGGCCTGCAATCACTGTGATGACCCCGTTTGCCTGATAGGCTGCCCTACACGCGCCTATACAAAATTTGCAGAATATGGTGCCGTGTTACAAGATCCTGATATTTGCTTTGGCTGCGGGTATTGCACCTGGGTTTGTCCTTACAATGCCCCTCAGCTTGATCCGGTGAAAGGAGAAGTGTCGAAATGCAACATGTGTGTGGATCGTCTGGAAGTCGGTTTGAAACCTGCTTGTGTATCGGCTTGCCTGGGGGGGGCGCTGGAATTCGGTGTCATCGAAAATTCGCCGGAAAACCGTGATCAGGCCAAACTGGATATTCCGGGTTTTCCTTCCACGGATATTACTCATCCCAATATTCGCTTTCAGCAAAAACGCAGCATGCCGCGTGAAATGAGCCGTCCGGATTCCATGCCGCTGAAATATCACCGTGATGATGCACAAGGTAAATATATCCCAGTGGTAGACGAAGCAAAAGGCAAGTTGCAACGTCAATGGAATTGGCGCAAGTTATTAGGCTCCCATGAAAATGCTCATATTGTTTTTACATTATGCGCACAAACGGTCATCGGTGCCTTTATGATACTGATGTTCGGGCCATGGCTGGGTATGTCTGCGGTGAGTGAAGTTACCTCTTCGGCCTTCCTGCCATTATTCATCACCCTGTTTGTCGTATTGGCCATCGGCATGTTCAAACTCAATATGCATCTGGGCAAACCGATGCGTTTTTATCGTGGTTTTAATAACTGGCGTCTGTCGCCCGTGAGCCGTGAAATTGCGGGTGTATCCTTGTTTTTCGGCGGTATGGTGGGTTATGGTTTTTTCACCGCATTAATCAACTATGAGCTGGTCACTCTACCGTTTATCCAATGGCTGGCAACGGCCTCGATGCTGGGCGCAATACTCGGCGGTGTCGTGGGCTTTTACTACATGTATAAACTGTATCGCATTCCTGCACGTCCCTATTGGAATCACTGGCAGACTGGCAGCAGTTTTGTGGCAACGGCATTAGTGCTGGGTTCTGCATTGGTTTTACTGGTGGGCGGGATTGTTTCCGGGGCGCAGTTTATGATGAGCATACTGCCCCAGTTCGCCTGGATAGCCTTTGCAGGTATTGCGTTGGAAGGTATCGGCTTGATCGCTCATGCCCGTGACCTCAAGGCACAGGGGGGAGAGGGTGCTGCTTCTCACTTTGAACAGCGCACCCGTTTCGGCAATGCCTATGTGCTGCGTAATGTATTGTTGTTGATAAACCTCATATTGTTTGCAGTACTGGCAACGAGTATCACCCAGCCATTAGTGGCTGTAATACTGGGGAGTGTGACATTACTCTCAGTGTTGGCGATGATGATCATCAGTCGCGCATTGTTTTATGTGCTGGTGATTCCCACCACGATGCCGGGCGCATTTTTCTGGAAAAACCGGGGCTTTGAAGAGCATGCCCGTGAAACAGGACTGGCTGATATGCCTCAAGTGGGTGTGGTACCTGATTCACATTGATGAGGTGTGTTGAAGCATCAATCAATTAGACCACGTCAAATAGTTCTGTGTTTTTTATAATGGGTGTCTCGGTTATCTTTAACCTAAATTAATCAGTTAAACCTACTGCGAGCGCCTAAGGCACAGAATCTAAAGCATTTTTCAGAACATGTTGAACTCACCGTATGGGTGATACGCTTTCGTCCAAAATAACCTGAAAAACGCTTTATCTTCCGCACCTTAGTCGCTCTCGCTACGGTTTAACTGATAAATTTAGGTTTAACGGTTATCTCTTCCTTAGTAAAGAGGAGCAGGGAGGGGGAGGTCAGGCTACACTCAGGGCAGCATCATTAGGCCACAACAGGTGTTACCTTTAAGGAATCAGCATCAGTGTTCTATGGTGACTTCGCAACCCGGTTCTTTGATGATGAAAATTTAGAGCACAAAGATAGATTTTGTTTTGGAATGTTACCCGTTAACCGTGTAAGGTTTGTTTCCTGTTTTTCTATTGCCGGGTTCATACGGTCAAATACTTTTTAATCAGTTCTTTAGACAGTTCGTCCACCTGGCCTTTGGCCACCGGGCGTCCCCGGTCGAGAATACAAAACTGATCCGCGACTTTTTTCACAAAAGGCAGTTTTTGCTCTACCAGTAAAACGGTCATGCCCATTTCACGATTGAGTTTGCCGATAATGTCACCAATTTCTGCCACAATATTAGGCTGAATACCTTCTGTGGGTTCATCCAGTATCAAAAGTTTGGGGTCAATCACCAAAGCACGTCCCACCGCCAGTTGCTGTTGCTGGCCACCGGATAAGTCACCACCACGACGTTGATGCATTTCTTTTAATACGGGAAACAGTTCATAAATAAATGCGGGTATTTGACGGGCCCGATCCGGGCGGGCGGGCAGGCCAATTTGCAGATTTTCCTTCACGGTCAGCATGGGAAAAATTTGCCGTCCTTGAGGTACATAGCCAATGCCCAGTCTTGCCCGGTGCTCCATGGGTAGAGTGTGCAGCGGTTTATTCTGATAATTGATTTCACCGGAGGCCAAGGGCAAAGCACCCATAATACAATTGAGCAGGGTGGTTTTGCCAACGCCGTTTCGTCCCATCAGGCAAGTGCATTTTCCTTCGCTGACATCCAGTTCAATATCCCACAGGGTGTGGCTTTGTCCATAAAACTGGTTAAGGCCGCGAATGGTTAACATGTTTGTATTACTCACCGAGATAAACCTCCACCACACGCGGGTCAGATTGCACTTCGGCCATACTGCCTTCGGCCAGTACGCTGCCCTGATGTAATACTGTCACCTTGCGTGCAATGGAGCGCACAAAGTCCATGTCGTGTTCTACCACCACCACGGAATGTTTTCCTGCCAGCGAGGTGAGCAGTTCCGCTGTGCGATCCATTTCCTGATGCGTCATGCCTGCCACCGGTTCATCCACCAGTAACAGTGCCGGTTTTTGCATTAATAACATGCCGATTTCCAGCCATTGTTTTTGTCCGTGTGAGAGTTTTCCTGCCGGGTCACTGGCCAGTTGATTCAGGCCAATGGTCGTCAGTACCTCATCAATCAGGTCACGCTGCTCGCCGTTAAGCCGCGCCATTAGCAAAGGCCAGACACGTTTATCTTGAGACATGGCAAGTTCAAGATTTTGAAACACACTCAGGTTTTCAAACACGGTGGGTTTTTGAAATTTACGCCCGATACCGGCCTCGGCAATTTCCGGTTCATCCATTTCCAGTAAATTCAGACGTTGACCAAACCAGGCTTGGCCGGTGTCCGGACGGGTTTTGCCGGTGATGATATCCATCATTGTGGATTTACCGGCACCATTGGGCCCGATAATGCAGCGCAGCTCACCACTTTCGATATACAGGTTAAGATCATTAATAGCCTTAAAGCCATCAAAACTTTTATTAATGCCTTCAAGATACAAAATGATGTTATGACTGAGATCAAGCGCAGGTGGCTCGGCTTGCACCAGAAAATCAAACACTCGGTCACGGCGGGAAAACTCACGCAATGATTGCATTGCTTTCATACTTTTGCCCCCCGTATTTTTCTCACCATACGGACTATTCTCAGGTTGCGTAAACTTTGCAGTTGTAACCCGACAATGCCTTTGGGTAAATACAGAGTGACCAGTATAAACATTGCACCCAGTGCATACAGCCATATTTCAGGCAAGGCAGCGGTAAAGTATGTTTTGGAATAATTCACGAGCAGCGCACCAATGACCGCACCATAAAGTGTGCCGCGACCACCAATGGCCACCCAGATAATCAGCTCAATGGAATTCAACGGGGAAAACTCACCGGGATTGATAATGCCGACCTGTGGGACGTATAAAGCCCCCGCAACACCCGCCATCATGGCAGAAAAAACAAAGACCCACAGTTTGATATTCTCCACCCGGTAACCAATAAAACGACTACGGCTTTCAGCATCACGAATCGCCACACTGGCCAGCCCCAGACGCGAGCTGACAATGATCCGGCTCAATACATAACCGATAGCCAGCGCCACCGCCGAGGCTAGAAATAAAGCGATGCGGGTACTGTCTGCACGCAAGTCAAACCCGAGAATATCTTTAAAGTCCGTCAAGCCGTTGTTACCGCCAAATCCCATTTCATTACGGAAAAAAGCCAACATCAATGCATAAGTTAGCGCCTGGGTAATGATGGACAGATACACGCCGGTAACACGGGAACGAAATGCCAGATAACCAAACACATACGCCAGAATGCCGGGAACCAGCATAATCATCAGCGCGGCAAACCAAAACTGATCAAAGCCCTGCCAGAACCACGGTAACTCCTGCCAGCTCAAAAAAACCATAAAGTCTGGCAACAAAGGATCACCATAAACGCCTCGCTCACCAATCTGACGCATTAGATACATACCCATGACATAACCGCCTAATGCAAAGAAGGCGGCATGACCCAGAGTGAGAATGCCGAGATAACCCCATACAAGATCGGCGGAAACCGCGAGCAGGGCATAAGTCAAATACTTACCCAGCAGCGTGACGGTATATGTGGAAATATGAAAAGGGCTGCTCTCCGGTACCAGTAAATTCAAAATCGGCACGGCGATGCTGATCACCAGCAAAATACCCAGCAACCAAATACCGGGTTTGTCATTTTTCAGGACTTTCATTAGTAACATGGATTAGTCCTCCGCCGCTCGGCCACGTTGAGGGAACAGACCTTTAGGTCGCTTCTGTATAAACAGGATGATAAATATCAACACCAGAATTTTTGCCAGCACGGCTCCTGCCCAAGGCTCCAGCAGTTTGTTGATTACCCCCAGACTCATACCCGCTATCAATGTGCCCCATAAATTACCCACACCGCCAAACACCACCACCATGAAGGAATCAATGATATATGCCTGTCCGAGGTTAGGGCCGACATTAGTCAGCAGGCTTAAGGCTACACCGGCCAATCCGGCAATGCCGGAGCCCAGCCCAAAGGTCAATGCATCCACCCATTTTGAGCGCACACCCATGGCACGGGCCATGGTGCGGTTTTGTGAGACCGCCCGCACTTGCAAACCCAGCGAGGTTTTTTTCATCACCGCGATGAGTGCGGCAAATACCGCCAGACAGAAAAAGATAATGTAAAGACGGTTCCAGGTCAGCGCCAACACCTCATTAATCTGCCAGGCACCGGACATCCATTCCGGCGTTTCCACACTGCGATTCAGTGGAGAAAAAATGGAACGTACCGTTTGTTGCAATACCAGGCTGACCCCAAAAGTGGCTAACAGTGTTTCCAGAGGACGACCATAAAGATGACGAATAACACCTCGCTCAATGGCAATGCCCACCAGCCCGGAGACAATAAACGCCGCCGGGATCGCCACCAGTATGGACATGGCAATGTTATCGGGCATTAACAATTGAATAACATAGGTGGTATAAGCACCGATCATCATCAGTTCACCATGGGCCATATTGATCACGCCCATCACACCAAATGTAATGGCGAGACCAATGGCGGACAGGGCCAGTACCGAGCCCAGACTCAAACCAAAAAAGATGGTTTCCATCTTGTTGTACAAATCACGCTTGTCGTTAATTTTTTGAATGGCCGATTCAGCCTTGTTTTGCAGTGCTTTTGTGGGTGCCTCATAAGCCATTAGCGCATTCATGGCCGACGTATTAAGACTGTCAGCCAGGGTATTAATGGCTGACTGCTGTGCAGCTTCATCACCATTTTCCAACTGAATGACCGCCAGCAGCGTCCGCATGGCAGCGACTACCCGGTCATCTGTCTCCTTTTCAACCGTGTTTTCCATCAGTCCGGCGGCATCAGCATCCGGGTTTTTTAACAGCTCCTGCACGGCTGACAGCCTGATGTTGGCATCTTCATGTGTAAGTTGCAGCACCGCGAGAAACTGGCGAATCATACTCCGCAGGCGATTATTGACTTTGACTTTTCTGAAGCCCCGTCTGTTTTCCTGCACTATGGGTTCCAGTGCAGAATCAGCGTCAAACAAAGGCGTAAATACGTAACTGTTATCCGTTTCTTTTAAAAAATACAGTGCTTTTCCGCGTTTGGCATAATACAACTGTCCTTCCAGCATAGCCTTCAGGGCAGGGCGGGCTTCCGATGGATTCTGTTGTGTAATGACCTCAATGGCTTTGGCCTTTTTCGTATAATTTTTTTTGCTTAAAGCATTCCAGGCATCTGCCAGTGAATCCTCAGCCGATACTTCGCTGGCGAGAGTCTGCTGGGCTGCGCTCATTAACACGAAAAAAGACATGAAAAAAAACAGCAATAGTGAAAAGGTTTTTTTCACCGGAATTGTTAGTGCAGATACCGACATGTGTGCGCTCACTTAAAATAAACCGGAAAACAAAAGTATGACTGCTGTTTCATTAACTCTTCACCGCCATACCGGCGAAGGTCGGTATGGCGGGGGAGATAATTGTTGTTATTTACATCAGGAAAAATACGGATCAATAATTTTGACCACTGCACTTTTTCGTTTTGACATTGTAACTACCGCAAGACAATGGCGAACGCCAGTCAGCAATCATATCTTTGGAGCCCGGCAAATAATCCGACCAGGCATCACCCGCCACCAGACCCGATGTCTCCCAGACGATATCAAACTGGCCATCCTTCTGAATCTCACCAATTAATACTGGCTTGGTAATGTGATGATTCGGCATCATTGCCGAATAACCGCCCGACAGATTCGGCACACTGACACCGATTAATGCTTTCTGCACCGCAGAAGGATCAGTCGTACCGGCTTTTTCAACCGCCTTCACCCACATATTAAAACCGATATAATGCGCTTCCATAGGATCATTGGTTACACGGTCTTTGTTTTTGATGAATGCCTTCCAGGCATCAATGAACTCCTCGTTTTCATCCGATTCAACACTCATGAAATAATTCCATGCCGCCAAATGACCCACCAACGGCTTTGTATCCAAACCGGAAAGCTCTTCCTCACCCACAGAAAAAGCAATGACCGGAATATCTTCCGCAGAAATTCCCTGGTTACCTAACTCCTTGTAGAAAGGAATATTGGCATCACCATTAATGGTAGAAACCACCGCCGTTTTCTTGCCTGCGCTGCCGAATTTTTTAATATCAGAAACAATCGACTGCCAGTCTGAATGACCAAACGGCGTATAATTAATCATGATATCTTTTTCCTTAACGCCCTTCGTAATGAGATAAGCCTTAAGAATTTTGTTGGTGGTGCGTGGATATACATAATCCGTACCGGCCAATACCCAGCGTTTAACACCAATATCATTCATTAAATAATCAACAGCGGGAACGGCCTGCTGATTCGGTGCCGCACCGGTGTAAAATACGTTTTTCGAAGATTCTTCACCTTCATATTGCACCGGGTAAAACAGAATACTGTTGAGTTCCTCAAAAACCGGCAACACGGATTTACGAGACACAGAAGTCCAGCAACCAAACACCACATCGGTCTTGTTTTTGGAAATCAACTCACGGGCCTTTTCTGCAAACAGCGGCCAGTTAGAGGCCGGATCCACCACCACCGCCTCAAGCTTTTTACCCAACACGCCACCTTTTTTATTTTGCTCCTCAATGAGCATCAGCATCGTATCTTTCAAAGTGGTTTCTGAAATGGCCATAGTGCCGGACAATGAATGCAACACACCCACCTTGATCGTCTCCTCCGCCCAGGCCAGCCCCGTACTGGCCAGTGATGCCGTGGTGACTGCTGCCGCAATGGCCAGTTTTTTCAGTTTTGTTTTTATCATCATTAACTCTCCTGTTTTTTAAAATCCAAGTGAAACTTAAATCTGGAATTGCATACCGAAGGTAATGGCATCAACATCGGTAGCCGCTTTGGCACCGCTGGCATTAGCATCACCCGTGGTAAAGTTCAGATTTAACTTGAGGTTTTGGCCGGAGACGATGTAATTCACGCCGACTTCAGTGAGTGAACTGCTGTCACCGACCGAAGGGCTGTTTTCGGTATAACGCACATAAGGCTGATACATACCTGAACCGCCGGTGTTGCCGAGCAAATAAGCGGCACTGGCAAAATAAGCCTCACCATCAAACATCGAAAAGACAGGCGTTGCCGCATCCGTAGACACCTCAAAAGACTTGTATTCCGCCTCAACTGTTACCGCCGCACCACCGCCCAAAGGCTTCTCAAACAAACCATCAATGGCATAACCCGTGAACGAACCCGACTGAGTAACCGTGCCATAACCATCATCCTGCGACTGGGCAGAAATGGCCAGCGTCAGGATATCGCCACCTTTACCAAAATAAGTACTGCTGGTGTAATAACCAGGATTTTCTTCCATGTTGAGGAGATTGTAAGCAAAGCGGGCCGCGAACAACGGTGCATCACTCTGATTCTCATCACCGTTATAACCATCAAAAATACCGACTGCGTACTGGAACTTACCCAGCGCACCCCAGGCCGTGACACCTTCGTCACGACCATAAGTACCCGCGCCGCCATTGGCACCGTTACCAATATCATTATCGGACGGGTAAAGGGGAACGGTGTATTGGCCCCAAGTCAAACTGTAAAACGGTCCGTTCATTTCAATGCGATCCGCTGGCGTCAACATACGCCCCATCCACACATTGAATGCCTTACCAGGCTCATACTGAATAATGGCATCCAGTACACCGTATTCACCATCCCACATTCTGTCAGTGCCAAAATAAAACTTGAAATCTTTCGTTGCCTGCCCGGAAATATACAAACGCATATTTTCCAGATTAAAATTACTGGCACTGCTGCTGCCATCGGGCGCAGCATCACTCACTGAAGCGATAGAGGTGCGAATACCGGCACCTACACTGATCCAGCGGGTATCATCAATGGCGATCTTACCGCCAGCCAAAACAGGTGCAGCACTACTTGCGGCAAGTAAACTGCCCAACAGCAGCGACTTCCCGGCGATGTTTTTCTTTTGCATATCCAATTTCCTGAGGCCAGTGGCCGGTTAAAGGTCAAAACAAGGGTTCCGGGAAAACAAGCAGGAACACGCCCAGACAGCTTTCCCATAACCCGAGTTTATAGACGCACTGAGCAAGGTAGAATCCGTCATGTGGCACAGGGGTATACGTCAAATGACGTATAGTGTGATCATCATGTTAATAAATGTTTTCAGCATTTCACCCCTTGAGAGGAGAAGATAGGGATGAAGGATGAAGCGCATGCACCGATGTTATTTCATAAACCTGCGAAGTATACAAAAAGAGATCTGTTTTACGTGAAAAATACCAATGCGCAGGGGGTTCTTGAAAAAGAGTGGTATAAACGCGCAAGAAATTTGTAACGCTGTGGAGGCGAGGGAGAGGGAAGGGCTTGTGCATGAGAGTGCCGGAATGTTGTGTTGAAATGGGCAACGTTCCGGAAATCGGGTTTGGATAAAATAGCCCCCCCTCAATATCTACTGTCAGGGAAAATTGATCGGTCTTTTATGGTTATCGAAGGGAATAAAAAAAGAGGAATAAAAAAGACACCCAAGCTAAGAAGAAGGAAAAATAACAATCACAATCCAGCGTTACAGGCTACTTCAAAACTATTACCTGATACCGGATGATCCAATCTATTTTAATGTCGATGTCGAATTAAACTGTCCGGATGAAATTGCCATTTCCAAAAATCCGTGAACGGTTACAATAAAACTAACGCTTTGCTAAGCGCTGGTTAACTCCTTTAACCAGTGGGATTCCTTGCGGGGAAAGTATCGGGTTTGTTGGGTTGGATTGTCAATAGTAAGATGGGATGCTCGTTTAGCCGTTAGCGGAAAAGGGCGATGCTGAAGTGTAATATCAAGCAATGACCCCTTTTCTTCCTCTTTTGTTAGCTGTTTTAATGTTCAAACATTTCCTGTAAGCAAGAACACAACTCTACCTGTGTTTTAGCGCTAATTATTCCCAACTTTTTTACTAGTCTAGATTTATCTACGGCTCTAATTTGATCAAGCAAAATAAGCCCGCTTTTCCCTTTAAATCTGCACTTAACACGACAAGGAAATTCAAAGCCCTTTGTTGTCATTGGAGCCATGAGTACCGTAGACAATGCTGACATTTCATTTGGAGATATCACAATACAAGGCCGTGTCTTATTGATTTCTCGTCCCTTCGTAGGGTTGAGATCAACGAGCCATATATCAAATCGTTCTACCATCACCATTCCAGCTCATCATCTGAAGCTAAGGAGGTATCTAGCCATTCACTATCAAGTGCTTCTTGACCTTGAGCCGCAATGACTCCTTCTATTGCTTCTTTCCACCCATCTCTAGCTTCTTGTTCGGGCGTAATAAGCAAACCCTCACTAACCAACTGTAACTTAAGCTCTTTTCCTTCCAGGTGAGCCTGCTCAACCAAAGGCTTGGGGATTCTAATACCTTGAGAATTTCCGATTTTAACTAAATAAGCCATTTTCCATCCTCTCCGATCTAGGGACAAGCGTAATTATAATGTAATTACGTCAAATATTCCAGGAAATTTAAGGGGTCAGAGCCCTTAATAATCCGTGCCATCCACCAATCGTACCGGTCGTCCTTGCCAATGCCACGCGTCCGGTGTTTGTCTCGCCATCAACCGGCCGGTGTGGCGAACGCGCGCCGAGGGCATTTCCACCGGTAATCGCTGTAGGGCTCGGCAATAGGCCCCGGTATGCGTGCTGCAATCCGGCAGCCCGCTTGTTAATCGTTTGACCGCTGCCTCATTCACTGTCCGTTGGCACGAACGATCTGCACTCAAGGCTTGCGTCAGAAACATTGACAGCGTCTCTGTCAGTGGAAACAACCTTTCCCGATGCTCCGGTAACAGCGATTCGATCTGATCCAACAATTCGGGACTGGTGAGAAGATTGAAAAAACGGAAAGAGTCGCTATTCGTTGCGTGCCGGCGAATGCGTTTTTGTTGAGGTGTTATCGTGCGGCAGGTACGATTCATTGAGGCTGTCCTTTGGTGGGTAAGTGGTGGTTTGGTGATTACCATCTTACCATTCAGGACAGCCTTTTTTAGTTATGGGGCCAATCGCTTACAGTTAAGTAAGTGCCACTCGGGTCAGAACTCTTAATAACCCGGCTCATCAAATGACTCATTAAAGGGCTCCGACCCCTTTGTTGCTTTGTGAGAGAACTGACCCCATATTCCTTGATTAGGAACATCTTTGGGAAACACCCTGTGCGGAGCCGCATGCAGGGTGTTGTGGGGGCTGAGGGTTAGAGGCCCTTGGCTACCCGATTAGGGAATTTTGCTAAAGAGTACTACTGTACGACAAATGTATCTACATCCTTAGCGTGTGAAGTGTATGGTCTATCGCACGGACTTATAGACGCATACCATATGTACTCGCCTTCACTTCCGGCTGGAAAAGTGTAATTGAGCAATGGTAGATCAGCAACTAATTGTCCCGAAGGTATTAAACTACATGCTAAAGCTGGATTGCCATAAGGATGATAGAGACTGCCGTTTGGTAATTGCAGAGCTACCCATATATCTGCATTTATTGGACCTCCACTATTACTTATAGATAGAGTTGTATTTATGGTTTCGCCTTCGATAAAAGTACCGGCATTACTTGAAATGTCAATCAGTGGAGTTCCACCAGATGTGATAGCAAAATCACTTGCTTTATAACTGCCAGCAAATACATTAAGCGATAAACCAGTAAAGTTTTCTACTTCATCAATTAGTACATTTGTGTCACACCCTCCTCCGATATAAGGATAACTGTAACCACAGGCTCCAAGATAGTTACCAACCCCACTTTTATTTGTCACAATTGAGGCGCTCACTCCACTGAAATCATGTACATAATACCCATTCAATATGACTTCCTTAATTTCCACACCAGCAGTAACATTAATAGCCCAATGTACTTGTTCATATGAAGATAAAACCAACACAATCGGTTTTTCTCCACCATTTTCGATTACAACATTTGCGATATTATCTGGATACAGTGCCCTATTTTCTACCTCGTATATGCTAACAAGCACCAAATCCACGTCTTGTACTACCTGTGAATTGAATTCATAAACAGTTCCATTAGCATCATTTATTACAGCGGTTGCTGCAATTAGTACTTGTGGCACCCCTAGCATAACTAGTAATGCGAGAAAGCTTGACATCTTGTTCATAAATGTTCTCCTAATAATTAGCCTCATTAAATTGAAAAGCAGACAAGAGTGAGACTATATTCTTGACTGCCCTAACAGCACCATAATTACGAACTCCCTGTTTTTGTATGAAAAAACACCATATTGTTAAATGCGTTCACATACAGTAGTTAAAATGGGTGTCCTTTTTGTTGGCTTTTTGTTGTCGCAGTCGCAGTGGTAATAGGGGGGTGAATTCCAGAGAGACCTGGGCATAGCGGGGTTTGGGCATGGTTAACTCCTTTAACCGGTGGTGTGATTCCTTGGGGGTGAGTATCGGATTTGTTGGGTTGGATTGTCAATAGTTAAAATGGATGTCCTTTTTGTTGCGCTCAATTCCCACATAAAAATACACATTCACCCTTTATGCTCACATCGCCCATAAAGCACATTCAAGTGGTGCAGTTGTGCGGCCAGTGTTGTAGGCAGTTGTGCCCATTGAAAGCGCCAGCGCCAATTGTTGTCGATGGTGCCGGGCAGGTTCATGCGGTTTCCTTCTCCGAGCCCGAGTACATCCTGCATGGGTATGATTGCCATGTCTGCGACTGAGGCGAGGGCGCAGCGTATCAGTGGCCAGGGCATGTTGTTGGCTTCTACGTCAAAACCCAGATAATCCCTTAGTCGCTGGCGTTCGGGTCGGGACAGGTTTCCATACCAGGACAGGGTCGTATCGTTGTCGTGGGTGCCGGTGTAGACGACGCTGTGGGTTTGGTGGTTGTGCGGGAGGTAGGGGTTGTCGGCGTTGCCGTCAAAGGCAAATTGCAGGATTTTCATGCCGGGCAGTTTGAATGTCTGGC
>JAKISS010000027.1 GCA_021648485.1 Gammaproteobacteria bacterium | reverse complement strand
ACACCGGCCTTGGTTTCAGCCTCTCCAGCGTTGGCATCCAGGGAAAAGGGCGCACGACTATTTTGCGGCTTAATTATCGCAATACGCGTGAAATCCTCCACTTTGCCTATACTTTTGCCAGCCACTACCTCCATCCAAAAAGTGCAGATGACGATCACATCCCTTTGATCGAACCGGAAGCCGCAGGTAACAGTGGACCAGCACCGGTCGTCCACCAAAGCAACAGTCTTCAGGACGAGATTACCTACGCATCCCGGTGCTTAACAAAATGGCATCAGCAGGGCATACCCTGGGGCGATATGGCAGTGGTATATGCTGAAGGACGCCAAGGTCGCAAAATGGCAGCGCAACTCGAAATTGCTGATATTCCTCATACCTGGCTAGGTAGCAAGCAATATAAGAGCACTTACAACCCGAGCAATAAGCAAGTTACCGTGCTGACTATTCACAGCAGCAAAGGGTTGGAGTTTTCCCGCGTTATCATGCTGGGGATTGGCCAGCTAAATGATGATGAGACACAACAAGCACGAAACGTCCGCCTGCTTTATGTCGGTATGACACGGGCACAGGAATGTCTGTTAATCACGACTTCGGCAGAGAACGCCTTTAGTCGCAAGTTACTGGAAGTGTCGGAGGCTCATACCACAAATGAAAGGAAATAGGGTTTTCGTATAAACATTATTATCAATTGTTACAATGCGAGAACTGGCCCTTTTAGTTGCTTTAGATTTTGAACGGTGGATAACATCACTATATATTGTGTCCAGTTATTTTTATCGAAATACATCTTACTCCTGTATATTTTCAGACAATGAACTACCATCTCGAGAAAAATAAATCATAGTTCGAATACTTCCATCACTTTGATATTCAGTTTTGATGAAACTTTCATTATTCCATGCCATATAAGCTGGAAATTCTTCTAAGAAAGTATCCGCTGCGACTTCATTGGCATGTGCCAAGTCCAGCTTACATAGGCTACTTCTGCAATCTACTGACACAATACTAGAATCAGCAACCAACTGATTTTCGATCATCGATTCAATTTTTTCATGAGCCTGTTCACGCCAGATACTATCAATTTCCTGACTCGCCAAGTTTGATTCATAACTCTCTATTCTGATCTGAATTATTTCTTCCTCGCTTTTTTTTATGGCACTATATTCCTCATCATCATTTTGTACAACACTGGCTTGTCCCAAGGATGTGAGATATTGTTGTTCAACTAGATTTTCAAATTTATTCACAAGCAAATTAATTGTTTCCAACATTTTATTCTGGTCTTGCCGTAAGACTATTAATTCTTGGTTTAATATTTCAATAATTTCTGTGTACGGATCAGCATCTTGTGATTCAACTTCTTGCATCATATCAAAATGCACTCTTGTTTCAGATTTATCCGAGTCTAACAATCGCAATGTTCTACGATCGTTAGACTCATTTGGATTATCGAAAAAAACGAATCCCAAACCACATACGCTTAACACAATAATAATGGTTAGTGATTTATTCGATAAGTTCATACTATTTCCCTAGATTATGTTCTTTCATTCCAATAATATGAAATCACACGAGAACCTGCAGGAACTCTGCAACGGAAATAATAATATCCGTTATTAGCGTCTGCAATTGCTGGCCAACTGAGTGTTTGAACGCTCCCGCCGGATAATGCTGTAGAGCGCGTTACTCCTGAAACATGTCCACCGCTGGAACTACGAGAATAAAGTGTACAAGACATTGTGCCAGTCGCATTAATAATTTTCATTTCTGCTCTTGACAAATTAGGTGCCATCGAATCACGTACAATAGGGCAAGTCCAGCGCTGGATTGATGATGATATGTTACGTGCATGCCCCATATAATTTCGATCTATATTATATTCATCGGATTTAGGCTGACAGTTTGCTCCTGATACAGTTTTTGCATCAGCTGCGAAACTGATATTACTGACGCCCATTACAGCGGCAAAGACAATTAATGATAGGTTATTTTTTCTCATAATATTTCCTTATATTTGATGTCATTTGTTTTTTTACTGCGATGAAACCCTAACAATTTGACTACTCAATAAATGTTAAATATTACCAGTGAGAATGCAAAAAATTCACACTTGAAAATAAGCATAAAAGCTAGTTTCCATTCCTATGGTCTTGGCCTATCTGTTATCACCTCTTTTGCCTGATGGTACCTCAATAGCCAGAATTTAAACATGTTGGCCAATCCTTCCTCTTCCAGAAAGCATTGTTAGAAACTTGAACAATCATGCCGCTCAAGAGAGAAGGGGGGGTCAGTTCTCGCATTACAACATGCACATATAAGCATTATCGTCGAATGTTACAATGCAATTAGAACCGGACGCGCGGTTTCCAATGTTCTTCCTCCTTAAATATGCACATCTTTCCTGGCTGTAAATAGGCCGTTTTAATTTCACACTACACTCGCAGCAGGCTCTTCCATTTCCAGTTCCTTGATTTTCCGGGTCAGCGTATTACGCCCCCAGCCGAGCAGTTTAGCGGCATCCTGCCGTCGGCCACCGGTATGTTTGAGCGCAATCTCAATCATAATACGCTCAAAACGAGGCACAGCATCCGTGAGCAGGGCTTCTTCACCCTGGGCAAAACGCAGGTCGGCCCAGCGCCGCAGGCTGGCTTCCCAATTGTCATCGGCAGGCTGGGTACGGCTGGATTTTTTCAGCTCGACAGGCAGGTCATCCATGTGGACGGTTTGTCCCGGCGACATCACCGTGAGCCAACGACAGATATTTTCCAATTCACGCACATTACCCGGCCATTCCTGTTGCGCCAGATAGCGGGCCGTTTCTTCATCCAGCTGCTTGGGCTCCATGTTGAGTTCTTTTGCTGCTTCGGCGAGAAAATGTTTGGCTAGCAATGGAATGTCTTCCCGGCGTTCGCGCAACGGCGGCATGTGTACACGGATGACGTTCAGCCGGTGAAACAAATCTTCTCGAAACTGACCGTCTTTGACGCGCTGTTCCAGGTTCTGATGAGTGGCGGCAACGATACGTACATCCACCTTGGTTGGTGAGTGCCCACCAACCCGGTAAAACTCACCATCAGCCAGTACACGTAACAACCGGGTTTGCAGCTCTGCAGGCATATCACCGATTTCATCAAGAAACAGGGTGCCGCCATCCGCTTGTTCAAAACGACCGCTACGCGCACTTTGTGCGCCGGTAAAAGAACCGCGTTCATGACCAAACAGCTCTGATTCCAACAAATCGTGCGGAATCGCTGCGGTATTCAATGCAATAAAGGGTTGGTTGGCACGAGGACTGTGACGATGCAAAGCGCGAGCCACCAGCTCCTTGCCGGTGCCGGATTCGCCATTGATGAGCACGGTGATTTTCGAACGCGCCAGCCGCCCAATGGCGCGAAACACTTCTTGCATGGAGGCCGCTTCACCGATAATTTCCGGTGTGGTTGCGATGTCCGGTGCAATGCTGCTACCGCTGGCTTGCCCCTGCAACAACATATGACGATGCCGGATAGCACGGTTAACCAGCTCGATGGCCTCATCCACATCAAAAGGCTTGGGTAAATACTCAAACGCGCCACCCTGATAAGCAGACACAGCACTATCTAGGTCCGAGTGGGCGGTCATGATAATCACTGGCAGATCGGGGTAGCACTCACCGAGCATTTCCAGCAATTGCAGGCCGTCGATACCGGGCATGCGCACATCACTGATGATGGCGGCAGGCATGTCAATTGCCAGCTTATCGAGCACGCCTTCAGCACTGTCAAACGTTTTAACCGACATGCCCGCTTGCTTGAGCGCACGCTCCAGCACCCAGCGAATGGATCGGTCGTCATCAATAACCCAGATATTTTGTGTACCAGTCATACGCTATGCCTCAAAGCAGATTGATGTTTCTGTGTTTCAGCCTTGTTTTCCGCATAGTTCAGCGGTAGTAGCAAAGCAAAACGGGTGCGACCAGGACGACTTTCGCACTGAATCAGACCACCGTGCTGGTTGATCAATGACTGGGAAATAGATAACCCCAGCCCGGTGCCATCTGCACGGCCAGTGACCATGGGGAAAAAAATGCTTTCCATCATGTCCTCGGGAATTCCAGGGCCGTTGTCGATAATTTCCACCCGGCACACCAGCTTGTGACAGGTTTGACCTATAGTGAACTGCCGTTGGGCACGGGTGCGCAGGATAATTTCACCCCGATCACCAATGGCCTGCACCGCATTGCCCACAATATTCAACACAGCCTGAATGAGCTGGTCACGGTCACCAAGAATCTCCGGAATACTGGGGTCATAATCGCTGACAAAAGTGATATCAGCGCGTTTTTCCACATTGATCAACTGTCGCACATGCTCCAGTACCTGATGGACATTAAGGGCTTCTTTTTGCGGCAAGGCATTGGGGCCCAGCATGTGATTGACCAGATTGCGCAAGCGATCAGCCTCACCAATGATAATATTGGTGTATTCCTTCAATTCCTGGTTCGGCAATTCGCGTTCCAGCAATTGGGCGGCCCCGCGCAAACCGCCCAGCGGGTTTTTGATTTCATGCGCCAGACCACGCACCAAAGAACGCATGGTTTCCTGCTGCGCCAATTGCTGGCCCTCGCGAGAGATACGCAACTGTCGATCCAGTTGTTGCAGCTCCACCAACAGGCCAGACTCATTGGCCGCTGAAATTAACGGGGTAATAGTGCAATCCACAGTGATCTCGCGGCGTCCGGGCAAGGTAATCTGAACCTCATGCTCAGTAAAAGGGTGGCCACTGCCCAGCCCCTTTTCGATAGCCTCCAACAAGTGGCTGTCAGCAGGCAACAGAACCGGGGCACATTGGCCAATCAAACGTTTAGCACTCACTGCAAATAACATTTCACCCGCCGGGTTGATGTAATCCAGACACAGGTCTGCATCAAACATGAGCACAGCATGCGTCAGATTGTCCAGAATGCGCTGATGCAGTGCAGCAGCCGAGGGTGTTTGCGGAGAACGGGCTTTCATAACAATAGAGATAGCAAGAACCAAACCAAATTACACGGAATTTGTAAAATGCACCAAGCTTTCACTATCCAGAACGAAAACTACTGCAACTACAATCAGTTATATTTCAGTATGGACGACTGCTGTTGACCGGGAAAGCACTGCGTTCCCCGCTAGAATAGCGCAAACAGAAACGGCACGCACCATATTAGTGCGCACCCAGCCAGATAATGATCCGTACTCTATCGGGCGCGGTTTGACCTGATGACGGACTGACGGAATAAATAAATAGTTACCGGGGCAGAACTGATGAGTGCCTTGCCCGCCTTATCCACCACCTGTGCAACCAGACTGTGACTGCCACGATCAAGGTTATTAAGCGTAAAACTGCCGGATCTGGATTCACCCTTTTGCTCACCATCGACCAGCAACACCAGCTTGTGCCCGGAGCGCAGAGCAGGTGACAGGGAAACATTGACCGTAACCATACCGGTATTGTCACGAATTGTGGTCTCATTAGCGGGACTGGTAACACTGATCACACTGTATTTTTTAGCGTCAGCCCGGGCAGTAGATGTCCTTTTTTGCTGCGGTACCGGTGTTGTTTTGAAGGTGCTCATGGGGCTCAATGGCACTGGCTTTTCATCGTCAGACCGGGGAACGTCCGTAAACTCCACACTGCCATCAGGATTGGTGCGCTTGTAAATCTCCGCCATGGCCGGCGCAGCAATAGCCACAGAAAGCACCAACAAAGCTGAAAAACGAATAAATGTATGCATGTTCATACTGTAGCGGGAAAGCCATTGAAAGGGAAAAAAAGCAGAGAATAAGATCTCGACCTCATTGTCGCTCGACGGCAAGCTTACGCAAGCAGAGATAAAAAACTCCATCGCTTCGCGATAAAAACATGAAAAAATTAGAGACTCTGTACGTTTATGCACATCACAGAGATATCCCAAGAGCTGGATAGTATCGACTGGGGCAAGCCCCCGAGATTTACGCTGCGCGGTTAAAAACCAACTCCTCCCAACTCACCGCAAACACCGTCATTCCGGCACGTTTTTAGCCGGAATTCAGAGGTTTAAACCGCATAGCAAAAATCTCGGGGGCTATCCGGCTTATGGAATTGCAGCGAAATACGTATCACGTTTACCGGCTAATGTATCATTTTGTATGGATACCGAAACATCATTATAAAGTGTTCAGTGAGCCATACCGAGAGGTCTTAAAAGGGGTTATCGAGAAAATAGGTTATGACTACGATACGGATCGCCAAAATAACGCGTCGATATGATACTTGCCCCTTTCCTGACTCAAAAACTTGCAAAGCCCCGAGGGTAATACTAACATGGTATTACGTTTGTTTAGGGGTTCAAAATTATGCGGGTTACAACGAAAGGCCAAGTTACAATTCCTAGAGATATAAGAGAGGCTTTAGGTATATCCCCTGAAACTGAAATAGATTTTATTGAGGATAACGGTCGGTTCTATATTGTAAAAACGGAAGAACCAAGAATGACTGGAAAGTTTAGAAAACTCAGAGGGATAGCTTCAGCTAAAATGTCCACTGATGAAATTATGAGCCTTACAAGGGAGTCATAATGAAAGGTATTTTGGTTGACTCTTGCATATTGCTCGATTTATTTACAGACGACGAAAATTGGGCTGATTGGTCAGAGTCTACCCTTGAGAAATACAGTCAAACTAACTCACTCTATATCAATTCAATCGTATATACGGAAGTGTCCATAGGCTTCAATAAAATCGAAGAAATTGAAAGCGCTATAGAGGCTCTGGGCATTAAAGTGCTAGAACCGCCAAGAGAAGCTTTGTTTTTGACTGGCAAAGCTTATATCAAGTACAGAAAAAATAAGGGCACCAAGACATCGCCATTACCTGATTTCTTTATTGGTGCTCATGCATCTGTATCACAGTTTGGGTTAGTCACCAGAGATTTGGCTAAATATAAAACCTATTTCCCGCAGGTAAGGTTGATTCATCCATATGAAAATTAAGTAGCTAAAACGAATTAGGTTAGATCATGTGAGGAACAAACCACGATCTGAACCGGTTTGTTCGACCCTGCCGCATACGTCGAAAATAAGAACTTCACCCATAACCGAGTGAATAACCCCTAAGGCTAATGACAAACACCCAGCTACAAATAAGTAAGATTCTATATGTACACCCCTGTAGCCGATGATACATATTGATTCAATGGACAATCGTAAATGACAATCCACTGAAACATTTTGTCTCAGTGGTAATCCATTCAAATAATATTTCCTTGTTCTGCAATCAAATACCTCCCTCACTCGTTATCAGCACTGAAGCACATTTATTTAGCGCACACGTCAACCAAACTCGGCTGACCCACACAAGGAATATCACATGACTTTATCTCGCAACATTACACGCTTACTCCAGGTTTCCGGTATCAGCCTGTTTATATTCAGCGCAACCGCCATGGCCGCCAATGATCCTTCCATTAAAGGTGATGTGCGTACAAATGTTCAGCAAGCCATGAATGAATTGATTCAGCAACGCACCGTAGAAGGCAGTTTTAAATTTTACGATGCCGTTACCAATAAGGTGCATAACCTGAAACTGGTTGAACTGCATGATGGCATCGTCAAAAAAGGTGACTTTTATGTCAGCTGTGCTGACTTCGTCGACACCAAAGGCAATACCGTCGATATGGATTTTATGGTTATTCCCAGTGGCAATAAAATGATCGCGACACAAGCTATCCTGCACAAAATTGACGGTAAAAAACGGAAATACCACCTGGAAAACTGATACATATCCATCGTTATTGCAATCAATGTGCGGATATTTTAAACCCGCCATTTCATCAGGGTCGAGTGGCGTCGTCCCTTCCGGATATTCCATTAACATCCAGAAAATTTCTGTTCATAAGTCTTCTCATAAATCGCGAGGCAATTCGCGCACCAAACAATCAGTCTCTCGCTCGACCTGTTTCTCTAAAGCATCCCTGGATAATTGTTGTACCTCCAAAGTCATTTGCTCATTGGTTTTATTCACCCATTTTTGGGCTTTCAATCTCGCACACATACGCACCATCTCCTCAACGGGCTTGCGTGGCACCAGAGCATATTGCAAATCACAATCCAGCACCTCAGCCACTCGCCAAAACTGTTTCAGGGTTATACGATCTTCACACTCCATGCGCTCCATTTGAAAAACCTGGGATTTACTGACACCAAGCTACCGGGCCAATTGAGGGCTGCTCATTCCCAAGGCCTTGCGCAGAGTTCGTATCCAGCCTTCTTTTGGGCGGTATTGTGCATTAAACTCAATGAGTTGATTCATTTTCGACTGATATTGCTCACGGAGGATATTTTTCATCATAAAATAACACCATATATATATGGCCAATTAATATTAAAAACAGCATATACACATAGCCTTATTTTGCTCATCGAGAGAAAAATATGGGCGACCTCAGTACAATATTCACGAAAAAGGAAGACAGCGTGCCGGATCTAGAATTTTGGCTGTCCTAATGTTGGCGATAACTCCTTACGCTACACATTAGACAAGACTCTAATTAGCTTTGATAATCATTTATACTATATACTGAACTTATGGCTGAAACAGCCGATATGGCTATAACCTATTGATTTTAAACATGGATGAAGAAAGATTACGCAAATGAATACGTTAACTCATGACACAATTGCTGATTTTTTCATAGATTTTGCGCAAGATCACGGCGACTACCTCACCAACTTAAAGCTACAGAAGCTTGTATATTACGCCCAAGCGTGGAATCTTGCTCTCTATGACAAACCGCTTTTCGATGCAGATTTCCAAGCATGGGTACATGGACCTGTTTGCCCTGCTTTATACACAAGATTCAAGAAGTACCGTTGGAATCCGATTACTATACGACCAGAAACGGCAACATTACCTGATGATGTTAAAGCGCATTTGGTTAATGTTTTTGAAGCTTATGAGCAATATTCTGGCTACCAGCTAGAGCAAATGACACACGCAGAAGCCCCCTGGGTTGATGCCCGCAAAGGCATCCCGTTAGATGAGGCTTCCACCGCGGTAATTTCAAAGCAATCTATGAAGGATTTCTATTCAAAACTTGCTAGTGAGTAACTCTGAGTGTCCAGAAAAAGAATAAATCCCACCAAGAAGATACAATCCAACACCCCCATACACCCAACAATTACAGCTGATAACGAAACTATTCGTTTTTCTTTTAAGCACCTTGCTCTTAATCACAACAAATTTTCGTTCGAAGGAAAAACACACGAGTATTTTGGGAAGGTTTTCGAAAGACTGAAAAATATTTCATCACTTACAGCATCTGAGATATTCTCAAATAGATCATCATCCCTTAGAACGCATCCAATTAACTGGGATGACACTACAGAAAAAACTGGCTTTACTCATTTAAATCAACAATTACGCCAGATACCCGCTTATCAATTTCAAATTTCCTCCAATGAACACGGGCGTGTCCATGGATTTATTTTAGACAACATATTTTTTGTTATTTGGCTAGACCCAGAGCACCGCCTATATGCCAACGCTTAAGCATTTTATACTCCGTGCACACCCCCCCACCACAACATGAGGTTAAATATTTGTTGGACTTGCCATCTTTAACAGAGCAGCAGACTATAAGGACTGTATCGAAAGTGGCGGGGTTGGCGAAGCCCCACAGTTGCTTGAAATCGTCTCAAAACTCTTCGCCTTCTGTTTTCCTGCAATCTATGATTGCGATACTAATACCGCGCCCAATACCACAACATGCCCACCCATTCATGAAAAACCTGGGCAGTGCGATTCAGTGATTTGGCACTGGGTAAAAAATGCCGCAACGTCAGATCATACCGGCTTTTTCCATCAAACACGGTGGGGGCAGGAACAACGTTAAGGCCGAATTTTTTAAAGGATTGCATGCTGCGCTTTATGTGCCGGGCATGAGTGACAAGATAAATCGTTTCGATACCTTCGGCTTTTAATATTTTTGCGGAGTATTTTGCATTTTCATACGTGGTACGGCTTTCCGTTTCAATCCAGCGCACGGGCAGAGCATATTCACTTTCAACAAGCTGCTTCATCAATACCGACTCAGGCGGTGATTCTTCTTTCCCCAATCCACCGGAAATCAGTACGGGTAACAGGGTGCGTCGTGCCAGCCACACACCATAACGAATTCGTTCCAGCGCAAAAGCATTAGGGGTGTCACCTGCAAATTCCGGTGCATGGTAACGACGGCCTGCTGCCAGAATCACGATGGCTTGTGGTGGTTTGTCACCCGCCAGTAAGGTTTTTTCAGAAAGCGCGGTTTCTGGTTCCAACCCTGATAACAAAAGATTAGCGGTCAGCGGCAGGCTGGCAATATACAACAGACCAAGACCACTTGCGGTCATGTAAAATCCCACACGCTGATAACGGCGCATGACGACCAGCCCCAGTATTGCGAGAAGAATAAACCCGCCCGGCGGGCCGATGAGTTGTTCCAGTAATGCACCAACGCGAAAGCCCATTCTCAATCCGCCTTATTTTCTCACTGAATTCGCGCTGACAACATTGGCTAATGTCGCAAATTCATTCAGGCTCAATGTTTCTGCCCGGCGTTTGGGATCAACACCCTGTGCTTCAATTTGTTCTGCGTTCATCAGTGGTTTGAGTGTATTACGCAGGGTTTTGCGTCGTTGAGAGAAAGCCTGGGTGACCAGTTTTCCCAGCAGATTGACATCATCAACATTGACAGGCGGTTCACTCCAGGGCACTAAACGCACCACCGCAGAGTTCACTTTGGGTGGTGGTGAAAAAGCTTCCGGCGGTACTTGCATCAGTGATTCCACCCGGCAGTGATATTGCATCATCACACTCAGGCGACCGTAGTCTTTGTTGCCGGGTATGGCGGCCAGTCTGTCTACCACTTCTTTTTGCAGCATGAAGTGCATGTCCTGAACTTGTTCACGCATAGACAGTAAATGAAACATCAGTGGTGTGGAGATGTTGTAGGGCAGGTTGCCGACAATGCGTAACGGGCGACCATCTTTTGCCAGGGTTGTAAAATCAAACTTCAGTGCATCGGCTTGATGAATGTGCAATTGACCCCGGTCACGGCAATGTTCTTCCAGTTTGGGAATAATATCCCGATCCAGCTCAATCGCATCCATGGCATTCACACAGGGCAACAGGGATTCCGTTAACACACCCAGGCCGGGGCCGATTTCTACCAGATGATCATCCCGTTGCGGGCTGATGGCAGCAACAATACCGGCTACCACGTACGGGTCGGTCAGAAAATTCTGGCCAAAGCGTTTGCGAGCACGGTGCTTTGATACGGGGTCTATACTCATGCGACAGATTGTGCCTGCTGTGCTTTTACATGCCTGACCATTTCATCCGCTATCAACATCGCATATAAAAAACTGTCGGCACTGGCCTGACCGGTACCTGCCAATGTCAGTGCAGTGCCATGATCAACCGAGGTGCGAATAATCGGCAGACCTAACGTGATATTTACCGCCTTACCAAAACCCATGTGTTTCAATACCGGCAGCCCCTGATCATGATACATGGCTAACACAACATCGGCCCGGTTTAATGTGTCGGCAGTAAACAGGGTGTCTGCTGACAATGGGCCTTGCACATTAAAACCACGATCACGAAAACGTTGTAACACGGGTGTGATAATGTCTATTTCTTCTAACCCCAAATGCCCGTCTTCACCGGCATGAGGGTTCAGGCCACACACCAGAATACGAGGCTTGTGAATACCTAACTTTAAGTGTAAGTCCTGCAATAAAACATCAATAACCTGTGAAAGACTTTCATATGTGATCGCTGCTGATACCGCTTTCAGGGGAAGGTGGGTTGTGGCCAATGCAACCCGCAAACCTTCGGTGACCAACATCATCACCGGATAGCCACCCGTTTGCTGTGCAAGATATTCCGTGTGTCCGGTAAAAACAATGCCGGCTTCATTGATAATCCCTTTGTGTACCGGGCCAGTAACCAGAGCATCAAAGACACCTTGTTTACAACCCTTAATAGCGGCATCAATGGTTTTTAAAACTGCTATTGAGTTTTTTTTATTCAGTTGACCGGGTTGTACACTATCGGCCAGCGGAATATCCAGCACAGGCAATGTGCCCGCACGATGGGGTCTTTTTATACGAGAAGTATTTTCCTGAAACGGAATAATCTCCAACGGCAGATCAAGCTGCTGCGCACGCGCTGTCAGCAGTTTTGCATCTGCAATAACAACTATTTCGCAGGAATGATTTTGCTGTGCCATTTGCACGCAAAGATCCGGGCCTATACCTGCCGGTTCTCCCGCAGTAATAGCCAGGCGATGAATGGATTCTGTCATAAAAATATCATCGATCATCAAAGCCGGTTTTGAACAAAGGCTTCGTCACGAATACGTCGAATCCAGGCTTGCATGGCAGGGTCCAGTTTTCGCTCACGAATGGCATCACTGGCATTTTTGTTTTGTATCTGTTCTGTAATATCCTGATTGCGACGTTCCAGTACCTGAATCAAGTGCCAGCCAAAACGACTACGTACTGGCTCACTCAGTTCATCAACAGCCAGCGCACTCATACCTTGTTCGAAACTCGGTACCATTTCGCCCGGACTAACCCAGCCTAATTCACCACCTTCGGCACCCGAACCCGGATCATCAGAATGTGCTTTGGCCAGTGCTGCAAAATCTTCACCGGCAATAATACGTTCACGAATTTTCTCCAGCCTTGTGCGTGCATCATTACTGTCGGATTCATCAAAAGGTTTTATCAGAATATGTCGGGCATGTGTCTGGGTAACCATATGTTGTGGCTGGTTGTCGCGAATGTCGAGCATTTTGATAACATGAAAACCACTGGGGCTACGCAGGGCTTCACTGACATTATTCACATCCTGTTGTAACACCCAATCTGCAAACAGGCTAGGCAAGGCATCGGCGCGACGCCAGCCAAGGTCACCACCTTCCAGTGCCTGTTGACCATCGGATAATGAAATTGCGGTTTGTGTAAAATCAGCACCAGCACGCAGATCCTGCACAATTTTTTCTGCTTTGGCACGCGCACTTTTTATTTCCTGTGCGCTGGCGGCTTCGGGCACGGATATCAAAATATGGCCCAGATGATATTCCTTGTCTTTACCACCACGTAATTTCTGATTATTGATAAAGTTGTCTATTTCCTGTTGGGTAACCACGATGCGACTACGCACCTGGCGTTGTTGCAGACGATTGACGGTAATTTCATCACGCATGTTTTCGCGGAAACTCTCAAAATTGATGCCTTCGCTTTGCAGGGCGGTGCGAAACTGCGACAGGCTCATGCGGTTTTGTGCGGCGATGTTTTCCAGCGTGCGATTGAGCATATCGTCATCCACCCGAATGCTGGCACGCTTGGCCATTTGTAATTGAATGCGACGCAGGATCATACGATCCAGCAGCTGTTTTTCTAACACCGCGTCACTGGGTAATCGTGTATTTTGCTGACTCAGCTGTTTTTTGATCAGCCCCATTTCTGCTTTCAGCTCCAGTCCGGTGATCACTTCATCGTTAACCACGGCGACGATGCGGTCCAGCGGGTTTTCCACCGCCAGTTTTGCCTGAACGGCTGATGCCATGAGCAGACCGCCTGCCAATGCTATTGCTATGCAATAAAAAAATTTTGTTACACCATTCATACCTGTTTTCTCTTTGGTCACTTGTTCGTTTCTAATCACTGTTCATTGTCAGGGCGTGAGGATATCACGCGCCAGCAAACTTTCGACCTTGCGGCCCAAACTCGTCAAGCCTTTTAATTCCAGCTGAAACCAGATGGAATCACTCAAATCTTCATCCGCCGCATTCACTCGGTAGCTGCGTTGTACGATGCGCATCGACCAGCAGCAGCTTTCGTACTCGATACCTTTGAGGGTTTCCAATGTAACGTGGTCTCGGGTAGATCGCAGCCAGCGACCCACAACACGCCAGCGCTGGCTGATGGGCCAGATACCGGCCACATCCACTTGTCGCAATTTCTCGCGGTCAAAACGGTAACCCAGCCGTAATACCCGTTTCCGGTGTTGATAACGCCAACTCGCTGTAGCGCGCGCCAGCTCGCTGGCTTTGCTGTCCCACTGCAAACTGCTGCGCACGCGGGTGGTTGCTGTCCACTGACTTTTCAGTTCCGCCAGCCAGTGCGAGGCCGTGTCGGTTTCTGGTGCCGCTCCGGGCAGGGTGACTTCACGATCCTGAAAGTAAAAGATACGACCCAGACTGGCACTCAACAGTTCCCGACCCTGCGCATCCAGAAAGCGTGTGCTCAGCGCTGTGCTCAGTTGATTGGCATCGCCCACACGGTCTGCACCATTAAAGCGGTTTTCCCGGAACAACCGGTCAAAACCAAATAAAGGCAGGCTGCTGTCAAACACCCGGGAGACACCTGCCTCATCCACGATCAAATCAGCCTGCTCTTTTTTGGGGACATATAAATAAAAGAGTCGTGGCTCCAGGGTCTGCCGTACGGCACGCCCGCTGGCAGATAAATCCCGTTCAAAAATCAGCCCGCTGTCAATGCTGAATAACGGCAAGCTGCGTGCCGGTTTGGCATCCGTGAGAGGATCATTATTTTGCAGCGTATATTGCGTGTGGCGCAGACTGAATTTGGGTAGCAAAAACCCCGCTGCCCCCCGGTACGGCCAGGCGACACTGGGCTGCACATCCCAGCGTGTGCCTGTCACACCTTCGGCACGATCAAACTGCACCGCTTCTACGTTCAACGCCCACTCCAGCCCGGCAAACCCCGACCACGGGTTCATGTTGAATTGTAATTGCGGCAATCGTTGATAGGGCCGGGAGGTGGCGGGCAGGCTTTTGTCCAGGGTTTGATAACCCTGCAACAACACACCGGCACGCCAGTTTTCTGCCTGATAATTCAGCTCACCACGACGCTCAAGGTGGGTCAGACTGCTGGTGGCCAGCTGGTTACCAAAGTCATTGAGATAATCACGATCCGAGGCATAGCGGTAATCCACACGACTGCGCCAGCCTTTGCCCGGTTCACCCGTATGGCGCAGAGTCAGCGCTGAACGGTCAGCACCGAACACCCGGTCGTTGGGCAGCTGCGCCACGTCCAGCTGACCCCGGCTGTATTCATTGAGATAACGAAACTCTCCCTGCAACAATACGCCCCGGCGGGTCATGAAACGGGGGGTGAGAGTAGCATCACGGTGTGGTGCAATATTCCAGTACCAGGGCACACTCAGCTCACTGCCCGCCACGTTGCTTTCACCAAAGGAGGGCACCAAAAAGCCGGTTTTGCGACCTTGCAGCGGAAAGCTCATGTACGGAAAATAAAAAATCGGCACATGCATGAATTCAATGCGCGCATGGCGGGCAATGCCTTCGTTGGCAATGGTATCCAGCCGCAGGCTGCTGGCCTTAAGTAACCAGGCGCTATCGCCTTCGTCACAGGTGGTGAATTGTGCGCCTTGCAATTCGGTCACCGATTGACCCAGTAAGGCCACGGAATCTGCTTTGCCCCGGATATGCTTGTCGGTGAGCCAGAAACGCGCGGGGCTGAAGTGTCCCGTGTCTTTGTCCAGTTGCAGACTAGCGCTATCGCCAGTGAGTAAGCGATCACCAACGGTATAACGCACATCACCTTCAGCACGCGCCTGATCGGTCAGTTCGTTGTAAAAAAGACGTTGTGCTTCGAGGCGTTGCACACCACGTTCGCCAATGACCTTGCCCTGCAAACGGTATTCGACACCTTCTTTACTGATCATGTCGGCGGTAAAACGCATGCTGTTGTTTTGCAGGTCTTCTCCCGCTGCGGGAGCCAGATCAACCGCTGGCGATGGCGCACAATAGGACCACGGGGTTTCTGCTGCCTGCGCAGTACTACCCACTACTGCGGCAACCACAAAACACAGCCAATACCTGTGTTTTGTGGTTGCCGCAGGGACAACCCGTTTGGCATTTGTTTCCCGCATGTTATTTGCCAATACCTACTTACCAATACAAAAGCTGGAAAAAATTTTGCCCAATAATTCATCGGCGCTGACTTCGCCGGTAATCTCGCCCAGCGCCTGTTGAGCCTGACGCAGGTCTTCCGCCAGCAATTCACCGGCCGCATGGTGTTGCAATTGTTGCTGACCACTTTCGAGGTGTTGCTGCGCGCTGTCCAGCGCCTGTAAATGCCGCCGTCGCGCCATAAACTGCCCCTCACCACTGGCTTCGTAACCCACACAGGCTTTGAGATGTTCCCGCAGTGTTTGCAAGCCTGTACCGCTGCGGGCCGACACGGCAATTTCCGTGATATTTTTGGCATTCACCGGCACCATCACCGATGGTGCATTCATTGTCAGCAAATCAATCTTGTTTTGTACAAGAGTGATCGGCGGGCCTGCCTGACCCAGTTGTTTTAACAGGTCTTGCTCCTGTTCATCAAAGGCCTGGCTGGCATCATGCAATAAAAGAATGCGATCAGCACCTTCAATTTCTGCCCAGGCCCGACGTATGCCTTCCTGTTCCACGACATCGTCGCTGTCACGCAGGCCAGCAGTGTCGATAATGTGCAAAGGCAGACCATCCAGCTGGATGTGTTCACGCAGGATGTCGCGGGTAGTGCCGGGAATATCGGTGACAATGGCGGTATCCCGACCGGCAAGGGCATTAAGCAGGGTGGATTTGCCTGCATTGGGTCGCCCGGCAATGACCACAGTCATACCTTCGCGCAACAGATTGCCCTGACGGGCAGCAGCCCGGGTTTCTGCCAGGGTGTTCATGACGGCGGTCAGTCGTGCCTGCACCTGACCATCACCGAGAAAATCAATTTCCTCTTCGGGAAAATCAATGGCGGATTCCACGTAAATACGCAGTGCTGTCAATGCCTCTACCAGGTTATGGATGCGTTGTGAAAATGCCCCTTGCAGGGAGCGTACCGCCAGTCGTGCCGCCTGGGCCGACGCACTGTCGATGAGATCCGCCACCGCCTCGGCCTGGGCCAGATCCATTTTATTATTGAGAAAGGCACGCTCGGAAAACTCGCCGGGCCGGGCCGGGCGGGCACCCAATGACAGACAGCGTTGCAGCAGCAAATCCATCACCACCGGCCCACCATGGCCGTGCAGTTCCAGAACGTCTTCGCCTGTGAACGAGTGGGGTGCCGGAAAATACAGCGCGAGGCCCATATCCAGTGGCTCACCATCATCAGCACAAAAGGGGAGGTATTCAGCCTGACGCGCTGCTGGCACATGGCCCAGCAACCGGTGGGCAATATTGCAACTACCGGAACCCGACAAGCGGATAATGCCCACGCCACCGCGACCCGGCGGCGTGGCCAAAGCAGCGATGGTATCGCTACCCGCCGTATTGACGGTGGTCACAGCACATTACGCTTTGGCGGCGGCCTGCGCCTCGACCTTGCGCGTGATATACCACTGCTGCGCAATGGACAGGCAGTTGTTGACCACCCAGTACAACACCAATCCTGCCGGGAAAAAGGCAAAAAAGGCGGTAAAAATAATCGGCAGCGCCTGCATTATTTTCTGCTGCATCGGATCCATGGGTGGCGGATTCAGTTTTTGTTGAATCCACATACTAATACCCATGAGCAGCGGCAAGACATAGAAGGGATCTTTCGCTGACAAATCAGTAATCCACAACGCAAAGGGTGCCTGCCGCATTTCCACACTTTCCAGCAATACCCAATAAAGCGCGATAAAAACCGGAATCTGCACCAGTATGGGTAAACACCCACCCAGCGGATTGATTTTTTCCTTTTTGTAGATCTCCATCATCGCCTTGCTCATTTTCTGGCGGTCATCACCATAGCGCTCTTTCAGCGCCTTGAGCTTGGGTGAAAGACGGCGCATGTTGGCCATGCTTTTGTAGCTGGCGGCAGACAATGGGAAAAAGATCAGTTTAATAATCAGTGTGACAAAAATAATTGCCAAACCCCAGTTACCCACAACACTGTAAATTTTTTCCATCACCCAAAACACCGGCTTGGCCAGAATATCCAGCACACCATAATCCACCGTCAAACGCAGATTGGGTTCGATTTTTTCCAGGCGATGCTGTTCTTTGGGACCCGCATAAAAAAGACTGGTGAAATGTGTGTTGCTGCCCGGCATGATGCTGCGCTCTTCCCCGGACTGGCCGAGTAAATAGCGGCCATCAGCCAATGCTTTGGTATAAAAATGATTGGCCGTGTCAGCTGAAGGTATCCAGGCAGCAAGGAAATAATGTTGCAACATGGCAATCCAGCCACCTTTGTTGTAACTCTGCTCGGCTTTCCAGGTGGCCATATCTGAAAATTCAATTTTTTCGTAAGGATCCCAACTGCTGGACACCACGCCACCAGTATAGGTATACAAAAGCCAGGATTCACGCGCCATTTCTGTGCGCTGTAACTGCTGATAGGCACGGCCCTTCCAGGCCTGCTGGCCATTATTTTGTACTTCCACATCCAGATCCACCATATAACTGTCACGGTGAAAAATGTACGTTTTAATGACCTTGATGCCATCTTCGCTGGACCAGTGCAAACGGACTTTTAATTGGTCTTCACCCTCGACCAATTCATAGTTTGTTTGTTCCGCAGTAAACAACGCATGGTGGTCTGGAGCTTTGCCCTGTGATGCCAACAAACCCGACTGCGCCACGAAATATCCCGGCATACGATCATCCAGCAACTGGACCGGCACATCAGGTTTATCCTGTTCTACCGGATAAGTGGGTAACGCAACACGGATGATTTCGCCACCAGCGGTGTTGATCATCACTTGCAGACGATCCGTATTGACGGTGATGCGTTGACTCTCCATCACAAGGGCGGGCTGGAAGGATTCCTGCTGAGGCGCTACCGCAGGCGCAGATGTCGCCTGATTTTCACGCACGACAGCAGGCACATCCGCAGGTACCCCTGTTACATCACCCGCAGTTGCAATGGCTGGGCCATCGACTATTTCAATGGCGACCGGTGGTGATTGCTGTTCCCGTTGCCACGCACTAAACAACAGCAAAACCACCAGCGAGAGGGCAATAAATAAAACGAGTCTTTGATTATTCATTAGTTTTTGAACAACTTTTTAAATAGTTTTTTATTTCAGGTTTTGATCAGTACATCAGATGTGTTTGCACACCCGGCTTGCATTCGTTTGTTCCGGCACGGGATCAACGCCACCAGGATGCCAGGGATGACAACGTGCCAAACGGCGAATCGCCAGCCAGCTGCCATGCAAAGCACCGTGCCGCTCCAGCGCAGTCTGTGCATAACAGGAACAACTGGGATAAAAACGGCAATGCGGACCCATTAGCGGACTGATGGCATAACGATAAACACGTATCAAAAAAATCAGGCTTTTGCGCATCATTGTTTTTCTAATCGTTTTGCCTGCTGTTTTGCGGTCCGTTGCCAGTGTGTTTGCAATGCTAAGACCAATTCAGAATTACTGGCGTACGGCGCAGCATTTCGACTCAATACCACAATATCCAGACCCGCCAAAGATTGTTGGTGCTGACGGAAACTCTCCCGTACCAATCGTTTGACTCGATTACGTCCGACGGCTGTTTTTATTGTGCGTTTGCTGATAGCCAGACCCAGCCGGGCATAACCAAGCTGGTTTTGCCTTGCCAGTACCGTCAACCGTGGATCCACGGAACGGTAACCCGTCTGTTTGAAAACCTTTTGGAAATCATTACTGCTTAATAACCGGACCCGACGTGAAAAGCCATTTACGGCTCGATGTTTTACAGGCGTATTGCGCGGCATAGACAGCCGCTACTGTGCAGTAGTTGTGGCGATGACAGCGATCAAACAAACGGGGTGAAACCTTTTCATATCCAACCCCGGAGTTATATTCAGGCTGACAAGCGCTTACGACCCTTGGCGCGTCGCGCACTGATAATTTTACGACCGGCTTTAGTGGCCATGCGTGCGCGAAAACCATGGGTACGACTACGACGCAAATTGCTGGGCTGGAAGGTTCTTTTCATTTTACTGTCCGCTTGTTTTAATCAATAAGTAAAAGTTGTACTACTATAAATAACGAATAAATAGCAGCATGGTAAAAATTTGTTTATTTTCAGGTGGCAGCCTATTTTTTACTGCCCGATTCCAGTCTTCACCAACGCGCCTGACAAGCCGCGAAAATTTACCTGAAACCTGTAAAAAGCGGCGCAGATTACTGCGAAAACCTCCATTCTGTCAAGTGATTAAGGCTTTTTCACAATTATGTATAATTTTGTCCACTGGTGTGGATAACTTGTTGATCCAGGCGTAAACTCAACACACTTTCCGGTGTACCCCTGTGATGACGGTGCAGTAACAGCCAAATTTGAGTAGCAGTTCATAACAAAAACGATTCAGGAGACCCTGTGAGTACGCACGCGGATGCCTGGCAGCATTGCCTTAACCATCTGGAAACCGAGCTTTCCAGCCAACAATTCAATACCTGGATCCGACCATTACAAGTCATGGAGGACAGCGCACAACTGCGCCTGCTGGCACCTAACCGTTTTGTATTGGACTGGGTAAACACCCGTTTGTTGGAACGCATTGAAACACTGTTAGGCGAAATTGATGGTGCAGACACCAAACAATCTGTGGTGTTGGAAATTGGCGGCAATATGCCGACTATTCTCAATACCCCCCGTCAAGCACGTACCGCTGGCAGCGTTGGACCCATGGCTGTTAATTCTCCCGGCAATAATAATGAATTCACCAATAATGCGTTCACCAACCACAATAATCGTAATCGCAATACCAATGTCACACATAATAATGGACTGAATCCCACCGCCACATTCGAAAATTTTGTGGAAGGTAAATCCAACCAGCTCGCTCGTGCCGCCTCTTTTCAAATTGGTGAAAATCCCGGCGGTGCCTACAATCCCTTGTTCATTTATGGTGGCGTCGGACTGGGAAAAACGCATTTAATGCATGCTGTCGGCAATCTCATTGTGGCCAAAAACCCGTCGGCTAAAGTGGTTTATTTGCATTCCGAACGTTTTGTGCAGGATATGGTTAAAGCACTACAACATAACGCCATTGACAACTTTAAACGCTACTATCGATCAGTGAATGCCCTGCTTATCGATGATATTCAGTTTTTTGCCGGAAAAGAACGTTCACAGGAAGAATTTTTCCATACTTTCAATACCTTACTGGAAGGTCAGCAGCAAATTATTCTTACCTGTGACCGCTATCCCAAAGAAGTTTCCGGGCTGGAGGAGCGTTTGAAATCCCGTTTCGGCTGGGGACTTACCGTTGCCATTGAACCACCCGAACTTGAAACCCGAGTTGCCATTTTAATGCGCAAAGCCACCCAACTGGAGGCGGACTTACCACAGGAAGTGGCCTTTTTTATTGCCAAACGTATTCGCTCCAATATTCGTGAACTGGAAGGCGCTTTACGACGGGTCACCGCCAACGCAAAATTCACCGGTCAACCCATTACCGTGGATTTTGCCAAACTGGCACTAAAAGATTTAATTGCCCTTCAGGATAAATTGGTTACCATTGAAAACATTCAAAAAACAGTCGCAGAATATTTCAAAATTCGTGTCGCCGAGTTATTGTCTAAAAAACGCACTCGCTCCATTGCGCGACCTCGACAAATTGCCATGGCGCTGGCAAAAGAGCTAACGAATCACAGTCTACCAGAGATTGGGGATGCCTTCGGTGGACGTGACCACACCACGGTATTGCACGCATGTCGAAAAATTGCAGAATTAAAAGTCGATGAGCCACGGATTATGGAAGATTATTCAAATATCATGCGCACTCT
The DNA here is from genome assembly GCA_021648485.1 of Gammaproteobacteria bacterium. GTDB lineage: Bacteria > Pseudomonadota > Gammaproteobacteria > SZUA-152 > SZUA-152 > SZUA-152. Next base: position 16,071 of record JAKISS010000027.1, on the reverse strand, counting down.
GTCCAGCTGAACAGATGCGATTATTTTCTATAAATTGAACAAAAAATAATCAAATTTAGATTTGAATAACGTGTTTAAAAAGGTAGGAAAACCTGTGGATAACATTGTAAAAAAACGCAAAAGCCAGTTTATTCACATTTTATCCACAAGATATTATGCCTCTGTACCGACTTTATCAGATAGGTTTTAAGTTAAATAACTTATTGAAATTTAAGTTAAAAAAAGGCTTATCCACAGATGTGGACAAGCCTAATAATAGTAATAATAACTTCTTTTAAATAATCTTTTTATTTAAATAGACAGAATCAAGACGGGAATAAACCAAAAATGAAATTTTCCATTCAGCGAGAAGCTTTGCTCAAACCACTACAAACCATCGTGGGAGTTGTTGAACGTAGACAGACATTGCCGGTGTTATCCAATATTTTAATGGCTGTTTCAAGCAATCAGCTTTCCATGACCGCAACCGATCTTGAAGTCGAAATGATTGCCAGGATACCGTTGGACAACGCCCAGCCTGGTGACATTACCATCCCCGCGCGTAAAATCGTCGATATCTGTCGTGCATTGCCTGAAGGTGCCACGATTAATATTACTTTGGATACGGAAAAAGAGCGGGTTAGCGTACAATCCGGACGCAGTCGTTTTAATCTCACCACCTTGCCCATCACTGACTTCCCCAGCGTGGATGAAATGACCAGCCAGTTTGAATTCAGTTTGCCGCAAAAAGTACTGAGATATCTGATTGAGAAAACCAGTTTTGCTATGGCTCAGCAAGATGTTCGCTATTATCTCAATGGTTTATTGTTGGAAATTTCATCCGGCATGGTTCGCGCTGTAGCAACCGATGGACATCGCCTTGCTATGTCCACACATGCTTGTGATGTGAAGCCATCCGATACTCTGCAAATTATCATGCCACGCAAGGGTGTTACTGAACTGGTCAAATTGCTGGAAGATACTGATCAACTTGTACAAATTCAGGTCAGTGCCAATCACATCAAAGTTAAACTTAATGATTTTGTATTTACGTCAAAATTGATTGATGGACGTTTTCCGGATTATGAACGGGTCATTCCCAAAAACTCGGATAAACACGTCGTCGCCGACAAAGAAACATTGCGTCAGGCATTGGTGCGTACTTCGATTTTATCCAATGAGAAATACCGGGGTATTCGCATTCGTTTATCCAATGCCTTGTTGCAAGCCCAGGCGAACAATCCAGAGATGGAAGAGGCGGAAGAAGATATTGAAGTTGATTATTCCGGTGAAGAACTGGAAATAGGTTTTAATGTGAGTTATTTGCTGGATGCGTTGAGTGCGGTTTCAGAGGACACCGTATCACTGGATTTAGGCGACTCGAACAGTAGCTGTGTTGTTCAGCCAAAAGGTGATTCTGCGTGTACTTACGTGATTATGCCCATGCGGCTTTAATGTTAAAAATGCTATTTTAGCCAGGATTCCACTTCGTTCATTCATGGCTATTCGTTCCCTTGAGATTCAGCATTTCCGTAATCTCAAGGATATTCATATCAAACCCCTCCCAGGGCTTAATTATATTATTGGCCCCAACGGCAGCGGCAAAAGCAGTCTGCTGGAAGCCATTCATTGTTTGGGTCGTGGAAAATCTTTTCGCACCCATAAAACTAATCGTCTGATTTGTGAGGGTTGCTCCTCATTTACTGTGTTAGGTCATGTGCTACAACATGGCCGACAATTCATGGTAGGTATGCAGCGTGAGCGGGGTAAAAGCACCATAAAACTGTCGGGCCGACTTATTGCCCGTAGCAGTGAACTTACCCAGGCTTTACCCGTGGCTGTACTGGAACCTGGACTACATCGCCTTATTGAAGAAGGCCCGGAGTACCGTCGCAAATTTCTGGATTGGGGTGTGTTTCACGTGGAACATGGTTTTCATCAAATTTGGAACAATTACCGTCGGGTGCTGGCACAACGCAATGCCGCATTGCGGGCAGGTGGACCGAAAGCAACTATCATTAATTGGGATCAGGAGTTGGTGCAAACTGCTAATCAATTGAATCAGGCTCGACAACATTATTTGAAGAATCTGATGGTGTATGTGTCCATCTACAGTCAGAAGTTTTCTGATCTTGCAGAAGTACAGATTACTTACCAACAAGGCTGGCGGGAAGGGGAGAGTTATACTGATTATCTTGTTGCACAATACACTTCTGATAAAGAACGAGGTTTTACCCAGTTTGGCCCGCATCGAGCTGATTTGCGTATACGCATACAAGGTGTTGATGCTCGTGAATATTTATCGAGAGGACAGCAAAAAGTATTGGTGGCCCTGTTGGTATTGGCCCAATGTGAACAAATGCGTATGCAGGATACATCGGTTGTAGTGTTAGTGGATGATCTTCCTTCAGAACTGGATAGGGATAAACGGAGAGTGCTGATGCAGTCTCTGACAGAGACTGGCGCACAGATATTTTTGACCGGCACTGACCTTTCACTTTTTCCACTGGATGGTGCTGAGCATGGAATGTTTCACGTGGAACAAGGACGGATTCAGGTTGCACGCTAATCAATGTTGGTGGCCATTGTAAAGCGATAACTACTAAAAACTGGTACACTGTCGAGCTTCTAATACGAGGTTATGCAATGGCTAGCGACAACACTTCCTACGATTCTTCCAAGATCAAAGTTTTAAAAGGTTTGGACGCAGTAAGAAAGCGCCCTGGTATGTATATCGGTGATACCGATGATGGCACAGGGTTACACCATATGGTGTTTGAAGCAGTGGATAATTCCATTGACGAGGCACTGGCTGGTCATTGCACAGAAGTTAATGTGACCATTCATAATGATGGCTCATTATCAGTCGAGGATAATGGTCGGGGTATTCCGGTAGATATTCATGAAGAAGAAGGGCGTTCTGCCGCTGAAGTCATCATGACGGTGCTACATGCCGGTGGCAAATTTGATGATAATTCCTACAAAATATCCGGTGGCTTGCATGGCGTGGGTGTATCTGTAGTTAATGCATTATCTGAGGTGTTAAAGCTCACAGTGTGGCGTAATGGAGAAACCTATTTTCAAGAATATCATCATGGTGAGCCTCTGAAATCGTTGGAAGCTATTGGCACAAGTAATCGTACCGGTACTCAAATTCGTTTTTTACCCAGTACGAAAACTTTCAGTGATATTGAATTTCACTACGACATTCTCGCTAAACGGTTACGCGAACTGTCTTTTCTTAACTCCGGGGTACGTATTGTACTGAGTGATGAACGTAACGATAAGCAAGATATATTTGAATACAAAGGAGGTATCAGCGCCTTTGTAGAACACCTCAATCGTCATAAAACACCACTGCATCCTGGAGTAATTGGCTTTGTAGCTGAGAAAGATGGTGTGATCGTTGAAGTCTCCATGCAATGGAATGACTCCTATCAAGAAAATATCTTTTGCTTCACCAATAATATTCCCCAGCGTGATGGTGGTACCCACCTTGCCGGTTTCCGGGGTGCGCTGACACGGACCCTGAATCAATATATCGAATCACTGGGTGCGGCAAAAAAAGCCAAAGTTACAATGACAGGTGACGATGCCCGTGAAGGTTTGACAGCGGTGTTGTCCGTGAAAGTACCAGACCCTAAATTTTCATCACAGACCAAAGACAAGTTGGTATCTTCGGAAGTGAAAGGCATTGTGGAATCCACGGTGGCAGAAAAATGTCAGGAATTCCTGCTGGAAAATCCCACGGATGCCAAAGCCATTGTCAGTAAAATTGTAGATGCTGCCCGTGCCCGTGAAGCTGCTCGCAAGGCGCGTGAAATGACACGGCGTAAAGGCGCGCTGGATATTGCTGGATTGCCGGGTAAATTAGCAGATTGCCAGGAAAAAGATCCGGCACTCTCTGAATTGTTCCTGGTGGAGGGTGATTCTGCCGGAGGTTCTGCTAAGCAAGGGCGTGATCGTCGCACCCAGGCAATTCTGCCGTTGAAAGGTAAAATCCTCAATGTAGAAAAAGCACGTTTCGACAAGATGCTGTCGTCTGTCGAAGTGGGCACGCTGATTACCGCGCTGGGTTGCGGTATTGGCCGGGAAGAGTTTAATGCGGACAAATTGCGTTATCACCGCATTATTATCATGACGGATGCCGACGTGGATGGTTCACATATCCGTACCTTACTACTGACTTTTTTCTACCGGCAGATGTCCGAGCTGATCGAGCGTGGTCACATTTATATTGCCCAGCCCCCGTTGTACAAAGTAAAAAAGGGCAAACAGGAACGCTATGTCAAAGACGATAGCGAGCTGAATGACTATCTGCTGCAATCAGCGCTGGAAAATGCGGGCCTTCATGTGAGTGCTGACAGTCCCGCCATTGCGGGCATCACCCTGGAAACCTTGGCAAAACAATATCTGACCGTGAAAGCGACTATGGATCGGTTATCACGCCGATATCATGGAGAATTACTGGAAAAAATTGTTTACATGCCTGCATTTCCGGCAGATGGAAAGTCTGACAAGGCAGTAGCAGAATCCTGGTTTGCAGAATTAATCCAACGTCTCAATGCTGACGACACCAGTGCCGTGCGGTATGAGATAGCACTGGAAGATGATGCCGAGAATGGCAACTGGTTGGCGCGGATTAATTCCATTAATCATAATGTGGGTAATGAGCGGGTGATGGCCAGTGATTTTTTTGCCTCCAGCGAATATCAGAATATGATGAGCCTGGGTGAAAAACTGTCAGACTTACTGGCCGAAGGTGCCTTTGTGCAGCGTGGTGAGCGTCGTACGGACGTGAACAGTTTCAAACAGGCGCTGGACTGGTTGATGCGTGAAGCCCGCCGTGGGCAGCACATACAGCGTTACAAAGGTCTGGGCGAGATGAACCCGGAGCAGTTATGGGAAACCACCCTCGATGTCAGTGCCCGCCGCTTGTTACAGGTACGGATAGAAGATGCAGTGGCCGCTGATGATGTGTTTACTACGTTGATGGGGGATCAGGTTGAACCTCGTCGTGAATTTATCGAAACCAATGCCTTACAGGTGGCGAATCTGGACGTATAGAGTGTAAGTGTTGACTTACTAACAGTGAAAACTGGTTCTGCAGAGTTGTTTTGTCACAGGAGGACATATGAGTTACATAATTGAAGTTGAACGGGACATTGCAAAAGGCGAGGGCACGCTAAAATATAAAATTGGAACAATTACCGTAAATACAACATGTTGGTTCGAATATTGCGGTCGTAATTAAAAACAAATAACGGAATATTCGATGCCGAGCTTTAAAAGGTCAAGCCTCGCTATTTTTGTTGTTTTATATTTGTTTGCGTGCGCCGGAATACAGCCTGACTCTGAGGCTATGGTTAACAGATTACTCCACATTGATAATAAAAAATTTATATCAAAAACGGAAAGCGGTGAGACTTTTTATAACTCATTGTCAGAGTTCAAAGAGTGGGAGTCCTTGTATATAAAGTATTCGAAATACGGTGCTGAGGAACAGCATTTGACAAATGATGAACTTAAAAAACTTCTTTTTATTGCATTTATCGCAAGAGCTAATTCTGATGCAGCTATATCGGAATCATTTGCAAGCGATTTGGTACCGATTTATGACCAAAATTCAGGACAGGTATTAACCGTTTTGTCTGAATTGAAATTTTTGGTGCCCGCAACGTGTTATTACTTTAATAAATATTTTGGGTTTGAAGGAAAAAATGCTGAACAGAAAGGTGAGTGGTTGAAGAGAAACGAGTCGAGACTTGTCAGCAATCTTGGCCAAGCTGACGGAGAGATCTGTCTGGCATTTTTCAAATAAATTCAATTATGTGAATTTACTTGCCTTGTGTTGAGGCGATAAAACAGAGTAAGTATTTACTGACACGTAATCGTTCAGTATAAAAAAGGCGACAACCTCAAACCGGGTTGTCGCCTTTTTGGTTCTGTTTAATACAGAACGGAAGCGGTTGATCAGGTTTCCTCGTGGTAACGGATCACCCGTTCCACTTCACTTTTAGAACCCAAAATAACCGGTACCCGCTGATGCAAGCCTGTGGGTTGAATTTCCATGATGCGCCCACGTCCCGTGGAACATAGACCACCAGCCTGTTCAACAATAAAACCCATGGGGTTGGCTTCGTACATCAGACGCAATTTACCGGGTTTGCTGGGATCACGGGTATCTTTGGGATACATGAAAATACCGCCGCGAGTGAGAATGCGATACACCTCGGCCACCATGGAGGCCACCCAGCGCATATTGAAATCCTTGTCGCGGTCACCGCTGGTGCCGGCAATGCATTCGTCGATGTAGCGCTTCATAGGTTCTTCCCAGTGACGCTGGTTGGACATGTTGATGGCAAATTCAGCGGTTTCTTCAGGGATTTTCATGTCGGGATGGGTGAGGATGAATTCACCGACATTGTGATCCAGGGTGAAGCCGTTGACGCCGTTGCCGGTGGTTAACACCAGCATGGTGGACGGGCCGTAAAGCGTAAAACCACCGCAAACCTGTTCAGTACCAGGCTGGAGGAAATCTTCGGCGCTGGGGTTTTCCACGCCTTCAGGGCAACGCAGGATAGAGAAGATACTGCCCACAGAAAGGTTAACGTCAATATTGGATGAACCATCCAGAGGATCAAAAGTAAGTAAGTACTTACCTTTAGGGTATTCGGCAGGAATCGGGTAGATATCATCCATTTCTTCGGAAGCCATGGCACCGAGATGGCCGCCCCACTCGTTGGCCTGTAAAAAGATATCGTTAGACAGGATGTCCAGTTTTTTCTGGGTTTCACCCTGAATGTTCTCGCTACCGGCAGAACCGAGTACGCCGACCAGGGCTCCCTGATTGACGCAGCTGGAAATGGCCTTGCAGGCCGTGACTACGTCGTTGAGCAGAGCGGTAAAGTCGCCCGAGGCAGAAGGAGAATTGCGCTGCTCCTTGATAATAAATTGGGTAAAGGTTTCGCCAGTGTGCATTTTTGATTTCCTGCAATTGTTGAGAATTGGGTTGTTCCACAGGCCCATGGACCCCGGAAAAGCTCGCAAGTCTAGCATATCCAGGTAGTACATTAAATGTGGGGAAAACAGTCAACACTGTGTGATTACGGTGGGGGTTTTAGTGGTTGCCTGTACCCGGTGCAGGCCGTAGCATATGTGGCTCTTTATCGTGCGGATAGACAGAGCGCTTTGCACGCAATATTTTTCCAACAAGCCGAGTGTAAAATGACCCAAACCATACGTATCGCCACCCGTAAAAGCCCATTAGCCCTGTGGCAGGCTGAGTTTGTCCGCGACAGCCTACTGGCGCGGCAGCCCGATTTGAAAATTGAACTGGTAAAAATGGTGACCCAGGGCGATAAAATTCTGGACACCCCATTAGCGAAGGTGGGGGGAAAGGGTTTGTTTGTGAAAGAGTTGGAACAAGGCATGTTGCGAGGTGAAGCCGATATCGCGGTGCATTCCATGAAAGATGTGCCAGTGGAATTTCCTGAAGGGCTGCATCTTGCGGTGATTTGTGAGCGGGAAGACCCGCGTGATGCTTTTGTTTCTAATACCTGCAAAACCATTGAAGCACTGCCACAGGGAGCAAAAGTCGGCACGTCCAGTCTGCGCCGGACCTGCCAGATACGTGCCTGGAGACCGGATCTGCAAATTCTCGATTTACGAGGTAATGTGAACACCCGGCTGCGCAAACTGGACGACGGTGAATACGATGCCATTATTCTGGCCTGTGCGGGCCTTAAGCGCCTGGGTTTTGATGAGCGTATTGCGGAACATCTTGATCCGGGTTTCAGCCTGCCTGCTATTGGCCAGGGTGCTGTCGGTATTGAATGTCGTAGTGATGATCCGCTTATCAACGAATTGATTGCGCCATTGAACCATGTCACAACAGCAACCCGCGTACGTGCGGAACGCGCGATGAATAATCGCCTCGAAGGCGGTTGTCAGGTACCGATTGGCGGTTATGCTGAACTGGATGGCGATACATTACTACTGCGTGGGCTGGTGGGCCGACCTGATGGCAGCGAAATGATACGGGGTGAAATTGCGGGTCGTGCCGAGGAAGCCGAGTATCTGGGGACGACTCTGGCCGATGATCTATTATCCCGTGGGGCACGCGAAATTTTACAGGAAGTTTACGCCAGCAAGGACGACGACTGAATGTCAGAATTGTCCGGTGTCACCGTGGTGGTAACACGCCCCGTGCATCAGGCAGAAAAATTGTGTCAGCGTATTGAAGCCGGGAATGGCAAAGTATTGCGTTTTCCCGTGATCGACATTCGGCCACCGGAAAATCCACAACAGTGTCAGGCACAACTGGTCGGGCTGGCAGATTATGATCTCGCCATTTTTGTCAGCAGTAATGCGGTAGATGCGGCGATGGCAATGCTGAAAACACCCCAAGCCTGGCCGACAGCGTTACCCGTTGCAGCGGTGGGCAAAGCAACGGCGCGAGCGATTATGAAAACCCCCCTGCCGGTTCCGTTTGTTGCGCCGGAACCTTTTAACAGCGAAGCTCTGCTAGGTTTACCGGAGTTGCAAAAACTGGACGGAAAACGCATTCTGATTTTTCGCGGCAACGGTGGCCGGGAATTGTTACGCAACAGCTTACTGGAACAAGGGGCACAGGTTGAATATATCGAATGTTACCAGCGTGTCGTTTCGCAGACGAATACCCAGCCATTGTACGCCGCCTGGGAACAGGAGCGAGCCGATACGATGCCCATCGTGGTGACCAGCAATCAGGGTCTACAGAATCTTGTTTCGATAGTAGATAAAGAGCATCAGCCTGCATTGCTGGCATCACCATTGATAGTGATCAGTGAACGTGCGGCAAGTTTGTCTGCCAGACTGGGGTTTACACAAGCGCCTGTAGTAGCGACGGCCGCTAATGATGATGCGGTTTTGGCCGCACTGAAAACCTGGGTAGAATCCGGAAGAAAATATGATGAAAAAATCTGAAAAAAACATGCCGGAAGATAAATTCGAAAGTGAGTCAGTCAACAAGCAGGAGTCTTCCCCCGATTCGCTAAAAAGTAACAAGGCACTAATAAAAAAGTCGGAAAAAACAGATTCATCAGAGGTGAAAGAAAAACCCTCCAAACCCAAAACACCGCCGACAAAAACAACAGCTAACAAAAATACATCGATGGTGATTGTTATCGGTGTTTTGTTCGTGATCGCGGTATCAGGCATCGGGCTTGCCGCCTACGATTTTTGGTTATTGCGTGCGCAAGCCCCGCTCAATGCCCAACTGGCCGCTGCCCAAAGCGGATTTGAAACACGCCTCATGCAATTGGAACAACAGTCACGGGACATCGAACGGCACTCACGAAATGTAGAACAACAATTACAACAAACACAAAACCAGTTGTCCGCAGAAATACAGGCACGGAAAAGCGAGCAACAGGAACACCAGGCCGTTAATGCAGCCCTACAGAGTATTACCGAAAAACTGGGGCGTAATACCATTGCCTGGCGCATGGCAGAAGTGGAATATTTGCTCACGGTGGCCAATCACCGGCTCATGCTTGCGCGGGACAGACAAACGGCAATAGCTGTTTTTGAAACAGCGGACAGCCGTCTTGAAGCCATTGCCGATCCCGCTTTACTGAAGGTACGCAAGGCAATTGCCAGTGAACTGACCGCTTTAAGAGCTGTGCCCAATGTGGATATTCCCGGTTTGGCATTACAAATAGGTAGCCTAGCGGAAACAGTTGAACAACTGCCATTAATGGATAAAAAGCGCCTGGCGATGGTGACAGAAAAACGGGAAAACGCAGCATCGATAGATTGGCAGGAAATACCAACAGCCGTATGGAATGACATTAAAAGCCTCGTACAAGTACGTCGTCACCAACAACCTACCGAACCGTTATTACCCCCTCAGCAGGCCTGGTTTTTATATCAAAACCTGCAATTGAAACTGGAGCAGGCAAGGCTGGCCGTGCTGAAACAAAATACAACAGTGTTTGTACAATCGCTTGAAGAAGTTTCACAGTGGCTGAACAGCTACTTTGACGTGGAATCGGCAGCAGTGATCAGTCTGCAGAAAACCATAAAAAATCTGCGTACGATTGAATTGCAGCCAACGCTGCCGGATGTCAGTAGTTCACTTCGGGAACTGCGTTCAGTCATGAATGCCGCCACAAGAGTCACTACACCGTGAAGGTATTATTCCTTTGTCTAGCCACATTGTTTGTGGCAGTCATTGTTGCCATATCGGCAATGGAAGACCCAGGTTATGTGTTGTTTGCCGTGGGCACCTGGACCGTGGAAACGACATTGGCATTGCTGGCAGTGGTACTCATCGCCAGTTTTTCCCTGTTGTATTTCCTGATACGCAGCGGGATGAAAATGGTAGCGGTTCCCCGTGATTTACGTCAGTGGAAAAAACAACGGCGGGAACGAAAAGCGATAAAGTTACTGACGCAAGGTTTGATTGATCTTGCGGAGGGTCGCTGGCAAAGCGCAGAAAAAAAAGTCATTAAATATGCGGAATCAAGCGATGCCTCCTTGCTGAATTATCTTGCCGCCGCGCGGGCTGCACAGGCACAGGGCGCAGATCAGCGCCGAGATAACTATTTAAAGTTAGCCCATGAAAACCATCCTGCGGCAGATATTGCCGTTGGCCTGACCCAGGCAGAATTGCAACTTAAACAAAACCAGCTGGAGCAATGTCTTGCGACATTAAGACACTTGCAACAACTGGCACCTAAACATGCACAGGTATTAAAAGTGCTGGCAGGTTTATATCAACGCCTGGAAGACTGGGAACACCTGTTGGAAATCATTCCCTTGTTGCATAAACGCAAAGTCATGAAAGCCGATATCATTGATGATTTGGCACAACAGGCATACCTGGCATTATTACGAAAAGCAGGTTCATTTACCGACTTGTCAAATGTCTGGTCACGTATTCCCGCCCCTGTCCGGGAAAAAGAAACGATTCTGATGATGTATGTGCAGCGCCTGCTGGCACTGGGTGAAAGTGATTTGGCAGAACCACTGTTGCGACATGCGCTGCATCGACAATTCAGTGATGCCCTATTGATGTGTTATGGAAAAATAGAAAGTGTCGAACCCACTCGCCAGCTGGCGTTAGTGGAATCAATGTTGACAGAGCATGAGCGGGATGCGGTGGCATTGTTAACAGCGGGGCGACTGAGCCTGCGCTGTAAACTGTGGGGAAAGGCACGCAGTTATCTGGAAGCCAGCGTCAACGCAAAACCGACGGCGGAGGCCTACAATGAATTGGGCAATCTGCTGGAGCGCATGAACGAAACAGAAGCGGCGGCAGAGTGTTTTCGTGAAGGTTTGCGGCTGGTGCCGGGTTGTGAGCAAACAACACCGATTATCATGGAACCTGCGACAAGCCCGGCGATTGCTTTGACGAATCAGGCAATGCAGGAAGCGGAGATGCGAGATGTCATTGTTGTTACGAATGCGGCAAAGCCAATAACGGTGGAAGGCACAAAATAAGCCATCCGCTGTCTGCCCTTTCTTATTTGCTTTTAGGTGTCTGAAACTCAAAGGCATCGGAAAAATAACGGTCTTCGGTCAAGCCGTGTTTTTTGAACGCATCAAACCCTGCGTGTACCATCACTGGAGGGCCACTGGCATATACATCAAATGCGGCGATGCCGTCAGGAAAATCCTCGATTACCGCATCATGCACATACCCTGTGCGCCTATTTTCAGGTGAGCCTGAACCGGCGGCTTGTTCCGAAAAAACCGGGATAAAATGAAAATGAGGCAAATACTTGGCCCACTTTTTCGGCAGCTCATCGAGATAAAGGTCTTTTTCTTCCCGCACGCCCCAGTACAAATACATCGGCTGGTTCAACCCTTCCGCCAGCGCATGTTCGATAATACCCTTGATGGGGGCAAAACCCGTACCGCCCGCCATGAAAATCAAAGGTCGTTGAGCCTCTTCACGCAGAAAAAAATGACCGTGCGGGCCTTCGATACGCAGAATATCCTTCTCGTGCAATTCATCCATCACATAACCCGTAAAATCACCACCATCCACATGGCGAATATGCAGCTCAATAAGCGCATCATCATGCGGCGCATTGGCGAGTGAAAAACTGCGCTTACGGCCATCAGGTAACAAAATGTCGATGTACTGCCCGGCACGGAATTGCATACGTTCTGCTTCCGGCAGCTTCAGGTACAGACGCACCACATCATGAGACAGGAATTCTTTTTTGGAAACTTTGGTGGGCAGTGTTTTGATTTCCAGGTTTTCAGCGTCCCCGATTTCCTTGACTTCCACGCGCAAATCAGACGTTGCACGCGCCTGACAAAACAATGCCAGCCCCTGGTTGATATCGTCATCACTCAAAGCAGGTGGGCGATTCGTGCCATAATTCACACTGCCCGTGAGCAGCTTACCTTTGCAGGCACCGCAGCCGCCGTTGCGACAACCATAGGGAAAGGCATACCCCTGACGCAGCGCCGCATCCAAAACAGACTCATCCGAATCCATGTCAAAACGGTGGCCACTGGGCATAATGTGAACGGTAAAAGTCATGAATATTCCAAAATAAGCTAATTAATAAAGGTCAGCAATTATGCGGGAAAGGCGGAGCGTAAACCACTCATGAAATCTGTGTTTATTGTAGGTTGTGGCGATATTGGCGAACGTATTGGGAGTCTGTGTCGTGAAAAAAACAGACCCGTCACCGGATTGGTGCGCAGCACGGAAAGCAGACAGCGTTTACAACAGACAGGTATTGAACCCATACAGGCTGACCTTGCGCAAACAGATAACCTGGGCACCCTGCCCACCACAGCGACCACAGTATTTTATCTGGTCCCTCCTCCCGGCGAAGGTGAAAATGACCCGTTGATCCGCCATTTTCTGGCGGCGATTTCAACCGATTCCCTGCCAGAAAAACTGGTGCTACTCAGCACTACCGCAGTCTATGGTGATTGCCAGGGCGAATGGATTAACGAAACCTATCCTGTTAATCCGCTCACCGCGCGTGGTCAACGACGACTGGATGCCGAACAGGCTGTGCAGGAATGGTCGGCCAATACGGGAGTACCTGTTGTTATCTTACGTGTGGGTGGTATTTATGGGCCGGGTCGTTTACCCATCGAACGTATTAAAAAAGGACTGCCGATTTTGCATGAAGCAGAATCCCCCTACACCAACCGTATTCACCAGGACGACCTTGCGCAGGTTTGTATGGCTGCCGCCGAACGAGGAAAACCCGGTGAAATGTACAATGTTGCTGATGGGCAGCCCGGCACCATGTCACGATATTTCAAAGATATTGCACAAGCTTATGATTTACCCATGCCACCGGAAATAAGCCTGGAAGCAGCACAACAAGTGATGAGTGCGGGTATGTTATCTTACCTCAAAGAGTCTCGGCGGCTGGACAACAGTAAAATGGTGAGAGAGTTAGGCGTTGTCTTACAGTATGCTAATCTGGCGACGGGGCTAAGTGATCGATAGAAGCTGGATATACAGACAGTCTATGTAGTATTTTCTGTCAGTGGCTGATTTACACCCCTTTAGTATAAAATCATCAAAATGAAAATTGATGTAGAACCGCTTTACAGAAAGAAAAGTACTTGGGTCATTCGATCAATCTTATTTAAGAAACCTTTTCTGTATAGCATCGTAACTTGAATGCATGGCCCGTCTGTTGGTCTGGCATTTCTACCTTCATTTTCCAGGAACCGAGGACTGGTCCGGGCGCATGAACGAGAAATTTTCGATCAGAATAAGGTTATAAGGTTAGGTATACTGCTCTGCCGGTTTTATAGATCAACGACAAATGTTTCCCTAACACCTTGTTTTTAATTAACTCAATGTATCGATCCTGGAGCTTGGCGGTCACATTATCTGTTTTTGATTTGTCATTATTCCTATGTTAGCGTCCTCAGTCTGTATGTGAACGGCATTTAACAATATGGTATTTTTTCATACAAAAACAGAGGGTTCGTGATTATGTAATATACAGATTCTGTATATTGAACTGTTAGGGGCAAAAACCAAACCCATACTGAGGAAGTAAATTGAAATTAGAAGAACATATTTTCCGATCTGAATCATTTGTCGAATTAATTGATGAAGCGGTTCATTTTATGGTCAATACACCGATGGAAACATTACCACCAGATGAAAAATTCTCTGGTGGAGGTGTTTATGCACTCTATTACAATGGTGATTTCCCTTTATATGAAAAAATATATAGCCAAAATAAAGAACTTCCTATTTATGTTGGAAAAGCAGTTTTACCGGGCTGGCGACAAGGACGAGATACAGTTAAAGAAAATGATCCAGCTCTTTATCGTCGCTTAGGCGAACATTCAAGAAGCATAAGTGCTGTAAAAAATCTTAAGTTATCCCACTTCTCATGCAAGTTTGTTGTACTCAAATCTCAAGAAGCCGATTTAATCAGTACGGTAGAGGCTGCGATGACAAGGAGGTATAATCCATTATGGAATTCGCATATAGATGGTTTCGGGAATCACGACCCAGGCAAAGGTCGGTATGAACAAGCAAAGTCAGAATGGGATGTATTGCACCCAGGGCGTGTTTGGGCTAAACGTTTAAAAGGTATACCGCCAGATGGTAATAAGGTAGAGGAAAAAATAGGTATTTATCATGTCAATAAATCAACTTAAATCAGTAGAGATTTTTTCTGGGGCTGGTGGCTTAGCTCTTGGTATGTCAAAGAGTGGTTTTCATCACGAGCTACTTGTAGAGTTCAATAAAGACGCAGTTAAAACATTAGTTAAAAATCATGATATGGGGCAAGCTGAGATAAAGAAATGGGATATAAAGCATGATGATGTGAAAAATATTTCGTTTAAGAAATATAAAGAAAAAATATCGGTTGTTGCAGGTGGCCCTCCTTGTCAGCCATTTTCTTTAGGTGGAAAGCATAAGGCATTCAATGACAATCGTGATATGTTTCCTCAAGCTGTTAGAGCTGTTAGAGAGTCACGTCCTGATTCTTTTATTTTCGAAAATGTTAAAGGACTATTAAGGAAAAGTTTTAGCTCATATTTTGAATACATAATCCTACAACTTACATATCCTAATATCACTAAGTGCTTAGAAGAAGACTGGGAAAATCATTTATGTCGCCTAGAAGAAACTCATACAAAAGGTAGTTATCGCGGTTTAAAATATAATGTTGTATTTCGGCTGGTAAATGCTGCTGACTATGGTGTACCTCAAAAACGTGAGCGTGTATTTATTGTTGGCTTCCGTAGTGATTTAAATATTGAATGGAGCTTTCCAAAAGTAACGCATTCCCAAGATGCGCTATTATGGCAGCAATGGGTGACAGGAGAGTATTGGGATCGTTTAAATATTCCAAAATCTGACCGTCCAAAACAAAAGTTATCAGTTGATAAATTATCATTTCGATTGCAAAAAAAATATGGGCTGTTTCAGCCGGAAGAAAAACCTTGGGTTACAGTTCGTGATGCTATAAGCGATTTACCATGCCCTAAAAAAGAGAATGACTATAATAATCACCAATTCAGAGATGGTGCAAAATCATATCCCGGCCATACTGGTAGCCCTATAGATGAACCGTCTAAAGCACTAAAAGCTGGAGACCATGGCGTTCCCGGAGGTGAAAATATGATTCGTTTTAATGATGACTCAATTAGATATTTCACCGTAAGAGAAGCAGCAAGAATTCAAACCTTTCCTGATGACTATCATATATCAGGAGTTTGGAGTGAATGCATGAGACAAATTGGAAATGCTGTGCCTGTTTCGCTCGCAGAAGTTGTTGCTCAAAGTATCTACACAGCAATTGCCCCTAACAAACAAGGATAAGTCGCGCGGCTGAGCCGCGACTTTATCATCTGGTTGAACAAGCCCGCCCAGTTGTTTGTTTGTACTTATCTATAGCAGATATCGAGTTTTCGATTTTTAAGAATGGTGCCATCCTCGCGGATGGCACTGAATCTTAAGCAAGCGTATCCCTCGCCCTGGTCAGGCGATTTTTTAAACGGGTTTATTCAATCATTTTTCAGTTTCTCCTTTGTTAATGCGTGGCAGTGAAAGATGCTTTATTGCGTTAACCCGCTCGCCAGACTGGGGGA
>JAKISS010000026.1 GCA_021648485.1 Gammaproteobacteria bacterium | reverse complement strand
ATGGAAACCGAAGTTCAGGCACCCATTGCAGGCACCATCAAAGCGGTGCATGTACAAAAAGGTGATAGCGTAAACCCGGACGAAGCACTGGTGGAAATCGAATAAAAAACGTGTTTGATACGAAATTTGTCACGACGCAGAGGACGCAAAGCGTTTTGTTTGCGTCCTCTGCGTAAGCAGTCGCTGAAAATACCTTGTCACCTCAAATGACGGGTCATCTTTTTTTGATAAAACTGAGTTGTTTCTTCATTTGTGTCCAGTTCAACATATTTGCTGTATGCAGCCCTCGGTTACCTGACATCGAGAGTACA
Source organism: Gammaproteobacteria bacterium (assembly GCA_021648485.1). GTDB lineage: Bacteria > Pseudomonadota > Gammaproteobacteria > SZUA-152 > SZUA-152 > SZUA-152. The sequence continues at coordinate 37,639 of JAKISS010000026.1, read as the reverse complement.
TTTTTTTACGCATACGCTCGGCGTTCACAATACCGTTTCATGAACTAAAACTGCACCTCGAAAGGGCTACCTATTTTACCCTTATTGCCTCATTTTTTATGTCTTGGCATGACGGTAACCGACTAATAACCTCCCGCTGACGTGACACCATCCACTCCGGGTGAAAGGCGATTCTGTTGCCCGACAATAACAACTCTTGATGAGCTCGCAAGCGAGTCTGTAAAGTGCTGCCTGGCTTAGCCAGTTCGGCAATACAACCACTGACAGAAAACGGCTGACCATGACGCCAGCGGATATTCTTGTCAAAACGACTACCCTGTTGCTGCCACCATTCGTACCACTGCTGATAGTGAGTGCTATTGCGGGTTATTTCCACCCTACGCGGTGAAGGTATTTTTTCTGTCGCCTCACCATTAGCAACATCCTCGGGGTCAAGCTCCTCAATCATCTCTTCTGGCACCGTCACTTGTTCTTTTAACTTCGCCCCAGTCATTAATTGCAAAGCGTCAGCCACAACCACTTTCAGTGCATCATCATTTTGTTGAAGTACCTTAATCAGCGCAGGAATCACCTGGACATTGCCCAATACGCCCAATGCCTGTAGAGCTGGAATTCCCATTTCAGGAAAACTGGCCGCAGTGTAAATAAGGTTAAGGTCAGACAGCTTACCCTGCATTGCTAGCCACATTAGCAGCTCTGCACTCGTACTCTGCGCTTTAGCGCAGCGGCTACGGGCCAGTTCAATAGCGCGGGGGGAACCGAGTTTAAGCATCGCACACAGGTTTTCATCACTGACTGTCTTGCCTGAATCAAAGAGTAGCTGCTCGGTTGCGGGAATAATTTCAGTGGCCCCCATCGCTGCATATACAGACAGCGCATTATCACGGACATAAGGCTCCACATGATGTAAATAGGGCCAGATTGATTTAGGATTAACATCCTGGCGAAACGCCAGTATTTGTGCCGACGCGCGAGAAACAGTGGGCCGCTGGTGGCTAAGCAACTGAACCAGGGTGGCGCTGATTGAAGGGTGGGTGGCGTGACCTAATGCCATCACAAACACCGGCAGCAACTCATCATCTGCCTCAGAGAAAGCACTCAGTGCCACACGGCCTCGTTGATCATCATTTAATATCGTTGCCAGCGAATAAACTGCGCCTAACAGCTCATCCTCGTCACCGGAACGGGTTAGCACTTCAGAGCAGCGAAAGGCTAATTCTTCACCCAACGCCAAAGCATCCAAATGAGCCGCAATACGCGGTTCCAGCTCGATTTGATCACACCAACTAAACTCATCCATCGCCATTAAATTATGATGACGATAGAGCAGATAGCCTAATTCACTGAGATGCAATTCATACAGTTCAATCAGCGCACTCTCGGTTGGAAAGTTTATATTTGCTAACGTTGGCATTGGCTTCCCGGACAGGCTGCTAGGGTTGATAAAACTGAATTCTGGCCCAACTGGGCATATCGGGATAATCCTGCTCGCAGGGCAATTTAAGTCTGTCCATAATCGTTAGCAGTGCGACACCTTCCATAAACAACGCTTTTTCCGTTAAAAATCCCCAATCCTTTATTGGTATGCGAGTATTTTTTTCTTTGTAGAAGGCTTGCCATTCATCATGTAATGCCAAAATAGCGGCTACCGCTGCTTCACTATCCTGCTCACAGATCGCCTGACACCACACCAGTCGTTGGCTGTCATCACCCTCCAGTGCTTCTTCAAAGCGAGTTAACCATGCCTTGTCACTGGCTTCCAGTTGGCCTTGTTTACTGACCAGGGCAAACAGGAATTGTGCATAACAGAAGTCATCTTCAAACTCATAATCCTCATTCCAATCTGCGGGTGAGAGGCTGGCAATCTCATTGGCTAATGGATATTGCCCCGCAATCACCGCATCGAAATACGGATTAAACTCACTGGCACGGTAGTGCTGGCTGGCTTTGAGTTGACCGTTATTGATGAGGGTTAAATAGTGTTTTCTTGCAGAGGCAGAAGCGACTAGACGCTGGAAAAACTGTTTTTTGTCTCCATCGGCCATCAAAATGCTGATGGCTGCCGCACGGTAATGAATCCAGACTTGAGACCAGGCGCTCGGGTTAACCTCATCACCCGCTTCCGCTATCTGTTTTTCCAACCTGTTCACCCAAGTGATTAGATCCTTTTTAAATATCTTAAAGCTCATCGCTTACACTCCGGCTGAATGATCATAGAGAATTGTGGCTGTGTATTCAGAGCCCATATCATCCGTGTTCCCAAGGGAAGTACTCCATATCGTTTTCCTTTTTATGTCTGTCGCCACATTTTCCCGTAATCCGCTAACTTGATGAAGATCATTCCTCTGCAATCATGCTCTCGATATATTTTCGTGCCTAACTCACGATTTACCAGCCATACCCCTCCCTTCTCTTTCAGGGCAAATAGCTTGGTATTTTCCGGGATTTTTTTTCATCCAACACTAATCGTCGGATTGTGGCAACACATTCTGGGTGCATAGCATTGACGTCGGCATCAGATTTACCCCAATCCATCGCACCAATAATGAGTCTGAGATGGGCAAGGTAATAGGTTTTTTTAATGAGTCGCCCTTTTTGATTGCGGATTTTAACAGGGTAAAAATCGATAGTCTCACCGCACTCCTCTTCCAATATATTTTTTAATTTTTCAGAAACAATATGTACCCCTACGGCATTTGGAATACTGTCAGAAAGCTTAAGCCCGCCGTAATCCAATGACAGGTCCAAAATAACATCTTCTGGCCACCAACCAGCGATGCTTTTTTCTTCTTTAATTTGAAAGCTTTCATCATCAATCGATTCCGGCAGATCTTCTATATAGGCCAGTCCATCATCGCTTTCATCGTGTTCCCAAGGGAAGTACTCCATATAGTTTTCCTTCTTCTCATTTAGACGGCAGATTTTTCTACAACAATCTCATTTACATGCTCTGAATATGATTCGACAAGTATATTCCAGTAAGCACGTTGCAGGGTCATTAAGCGTTCAGTAATTTTATCTGAAGGTTTATATGATTTACACTCTTCTGATTTTTTTAACAGCCTTTTGAATATCGTCCTTAATTTCCTTTGCGTCCTTAATTACAATCCTATTGTATCGAGGGTGGAATCCTTTATGAAGAGGAAGCTTGTGTATAGTTTTCCCTCGATCACAGGAGGGTAAAAAGATAATATTTTCACCGTTATTAATGCTGTATTTTATTTGTTTTAGAATCTTCTTTTGTTCCGGCGTCATCTTCTTCCAAAAATCCTGAGGCAACAGGTGATGGGCTTGATGATAATAGGGAACCATATAATGGGTAAAATTACCCCTACGTTTAGTCTTGGGATCCTTATAGGTAAAGTAATAGCGCTCAGCATGGGAGGTTTTAGCGTGGTCTGTGACCTTTTTAAAACGCAGTTTTTTTAACCCCTTTTTAATATCATCTGTTCTATTGTAACGATCTTTTCGGCCACACCCCGAGATGTAAGCATGCCCTTTTTGGCGATAGCCGCTACGGTAATGGAGTTCGGCTTTTTGTTCTCCATCAAGCACAATATGTTGATCATCAGACATTGTTTTTCCTTAGTTTACGGGCTGGGGCGCTAGCAGTGCGCGCTCGCCGAGGTTGTCGGAACAGAGGATAAGGGGCTGGCCCCAGTTGTAGCCTCGAATAATGGCACGACAAGCCAGCAGGGTGGCCAGCGCACCGTAGGCGACGCCGGTGTCACCAAAAGACTCTGCTGGCAGGTGGCGGGGCCAGCTTTCAACGGGCATGCCCTGTTTGAGCATCACTTCGGTAATGCCCCACTCATAGGCGCGGTAAGGTTCGCCGTTCAGATCATGATAGAGGCTGGCCTGGGCGAGTGGGCTGTTTTCTGCCGGGTCTGCCATGGCGGGGGCCAGCAGTGCTTTAAGCCCTTCGCCGGTAGCGGGTTCACCGCTAAAGTAGTGCTGGGGCTCCTGGCTAAAATGTGCGGGGTTGATCTGCACTTTGGGGTTACTGGCGGGCCCGTTGAGGGTCAGCAGCAGAAAACAGGCGGCTTCTCCGGGGATAATACCAGTGGGGTTGTTGGTATCTTTTAAGCGCCCTTCGCCCTCCAGCATTTCAAGTCTGGCGGGATCAACCAGGCTATCAATGGCCCCGACTACGACATATTGGCACTGTTGGTTATTGAGTAGTTCGATGGCTTTATTGATGCCTTTGAAAAAACCGATGCTGCCTCTAAACAGGTAGAATTGTTGTGCCTCGGGGATGGTCAGACCACACTCGGCACCAATGCCGTTGAACAAGCGTTTGATGTAGTGGTTTTCTTCACTGCGTATTTCGTTATTGATCTCTTCTTCCATCGTTTGATCCAGACCAAGTTCATCGATCGGCTCTTCGAGAAAGTTAGCCAGGGTGCAGATGTAGGCGGTATTACCGCTGGTTTGCCAGTCAGCGCTGGGGGCTTGTGCCTTTAATTCGTTGATGGCTGCTGATCCCATGCGGATATAACGGGCGAGCCCTTCGAGCTTGCCGGTAAACGACTGGCAGGTGTAGCCGCTGTAACGCGGTGCTTCTTCTATGTCGTCGTCATCAACGCCAACGCCCTCTAAGGTTTCCAGTCTGTTGATGTCCGCGCGAAAAGCAGCGGCACTGCTGATGCTGTCCCCCAGTGGAGTACAGGCACCCAGCGCACTGAGGTAGGCGTGTTGCGGGGGCGGGTCTGGCGGGTTCATGATTGATCAGTTCACTCGTTGATGACGATTTAAAGGGCTTTTTTGCAAAAATGGCAGATCAGTTTTTCATCTGGCATAACCGCAATAATCGGCGGTTGCAAGACCGGCACCGGTGGGGTGTTTTTATTGTTATGCAGGAGCATATCAAAGGCACGGGGCACATTTTTGCCTTCGACTTTGACATCAAAGGAGTAGTTGATAAATTCGGATATGCCTTTGGTTTTGCCGGAGGCGATTCCTTTGTGTGCCCCGGGTTCATCACCTGTGCTGGTTTTGAAGTTGGAGTCTTTGAGGCAGATGGATTCACCGTCACATGTCACGGTTTTGCTGCCTTTGTCGGTATCCGCTGATTTGGAGATATTGGGATAGGGAATTGGCACGATGGGTGGCCCGCACTGGGTTTTACAGACATCGGGAAAGGCGATGGAGATGCCGCCACTGCTTTTATGTACGACGGATAATCCGTTAACGCCGACGGTAACACCCATATTGTTCTCCTTCAGGCAATGGCCTGCTGTTGCATCACCCGGCTGCTGGTAAGGGTGACTGCTTCTATTTGATAGATGCGTTGATAAACATCCTGCTCGGCACGCCAGAGAAGTTCGACGGTTTGCTGATCACTGTTAATAATCAGGCTATCGAGGTTGACCGCTAGTGGCTGTGCGGCTTCACGGGCAAAGGCGACGTGTATCGCTGGTTTGTGGCCGGGCAGGTAGAAGCTGATCGGCCCGTGTGCATTGAGGTGATGCAAGGTAATGGCTTCATTGCCAAGCAGGTAACCATTAGCGACTAACCCTGGGCTGGCGGCATTAAAGAAGCGGCGCTTAAAATCACTTGGCAGTTGCGGTAGCCGTGTTTTTTGCCATGCTGCGTCGTAACGGCCCGCATCAGCCATTCTGGGCTGCCAATTGGGAGCAATAAAACCAAACCCCGCTGGCTCGGGCCTATCGGTAATCGCTTGTATCAGCTGATGGGGTATTTCTATATTGGGTAACTTGACCTTGCTGAGTGCGCTTTCGTCGGCAATCATACCGGTGCCCACCGGGTTACGCGCTTCGTGTCGGTGGTGTTTGGGATCTGCTGGCGTGAGGTCTTCGCCACCAAAGGCTCGCTCATAGAGCAGTGGCATTTTGCTAAAAGGCTCGGCTTGGGTGTGTGACCAGTGGCTGCCAAACATTCCTGCACTCTTCACCCAATAACGGTCACCGAATACTTTGACTATTTTTTTCAGGTTGCCTACTTGTAAACCCACGTCCAATTGACGGGTGGGTTGTGCTGCGGGTGAGCAGGCATGGCCAATTAAGGCAATATCGGTGGCTTGTTTGGCAAATGTCCCTTCCGGGGCGTATTTAAGGGAGCTGTTTTCGGGGTCTGCCCAATATTCACCCTCGGGGATGATAGGTGCTGCCTCATCCGCCATGAATAACCGACCCTGAACATCGTAGGCATAGGTGACTTTGGCCATGATAATCAGCAGGTCACGACCGTTTTCATCCTGTTGCAAGTACTGTTCAGCAATGTAGTTTGCGTTGTTGGTGAGTCCTTGATAGGCCATAGGTTCAGTTGATGTTAACCCCCGCCCCTTTGATGCGGTTCATGCCTGATGCACGACTCAGCAGCTCGGTACCTTTTAGCTGTAGCTTGCCGTCTTCATTGATGATCAGGGAGCCTTTACCACATTCAATAATCAGGCCTTTATTGGCGCGGATTCTCACTACCTCGTCTTCCAGAAGGGTGGTTGAGGGAAGATTGCCTTTCGCATCGGTTTTTTCTGCTAATGCGGAGCGGCGTTGTTGGTAGGGCTGCACGAGACCCATCACACAACCGAGTGTTTCATCACCACTGGCGGCAAGATAGAGCACCTTATCACCGGCGGTGAGTTCCGGCAGTGATGCGGCACTGGTGCGCAGGAAGTGACAATGACTGAGAACCTCTGGCAGTTGCTGATCTGCTACGAGAATTATACCGTCTGCGGTAACGTCTCTAATAATGCCTCGGCGCGGGGTGTTGAGTTGGCTTTCCACTAAAGCGTGTTGCTGTGTCATAAATTTCTTTTCCTTTAGTTAGAGGCGGGGGGCTTCAGAAGAGTCTGTGGGTGAAATATTGAGTATTCAGGCAGGCTTATGTCGCATTGAGTCTCATATCGTGATGTTAATTACCAGCCCAGCATCAAAAAAAACAAGAAAGCCCAATGCAGGGAAAAATAATAATGAATCAATGTCAAAAATACAAGTCATTTTTATTCGTCAAAAAACACATTGGAAAAATCAAAGAAGAATCGGCACTGATCGTTGAAATTGATACACAAAAGAATGACAAACCGTTGCTGTACAAAAAACATACACACAATCAAGTGTATCTTTTTTTATTGAATAACAAGTAAAATATGGATTAAATATTAACAGTGAATTAAGGCGCAGAGAACGCAAAGAGTAATGTGTTTTTAACACTTAATTCACATTTAATTGAGCGTCAATAAAAGAGGCGCTACCACATCCAAAAATATGAGAAAACCGGGTGGAACAAGCGTAGCGGTTCCACCAAAGGAGAAGCAGGGTTTTGATTTTTTTGTCAGCGCTTGTGAGCACAGAGGCGATTTGTTGTTTCTTAATAATGATAGCCTGTTGGTGGAACCGCTACGCTTGTTCCACCCTACGGTTTTACTGGCTACACCCTGATATCAGAAATATTCAGGGATTCACAATCGATTACCTTAGTACTACTGAAAGCTGTTCATAGGAAATATCCCGGCGCAGACGTTCTATTTTCAGTAGATTCCTGATGCATGAGCATTTGTGCATACTCATCAAGTTTGTCCAGCAGTGCCAATTGTGCAGCATTCAATTTATCATTAGTCCGTAATTCTGTAATACATGCATTGTACTCATCAAAACCAATACCGGCTCCGGGGCTGGAACCTGTCAAACGCGCCATACGAAACGCTTCCCAACGGTTTTTTTCACCATCATTCAGTGTATCGGGATAATTCCTGGCACGATAACGAAATAACATTTCCGCAAGACGTGCATCTTTAAAAGGAAGATCCAGATCCGTCAAATTTTCAGGCGGTGTATTGCGAATTTTTTCCATATACGCCCGGTCATCATTGGAAAAAAATCCGCCACTGTAAAGCATAAAGTCAGGATCAGTGATGGTTTCAAATACCGGGCTGCGATAAATTCCCTGCAATTTTTTTATAAATGTGGGTTGTGCCGACAATTGATCAAGATGGTGCTGTGCCCGTTGCGGATCAAGCTGCCAACGTGTCGCGGCATCTACTGTGAGTGTCTTTGCAGGAACCACCACCGGGCTTTTGTTAATGTGAATGGTTTTAACGGGTAATCGGATATCCCCGTCAGGCAACTCATCCTGGCGGGCAAACAGGCGGTCTTTCAGTTCATTCTCAGTCAGCGAAAAAAACCGGGCAGGATCAATGCGCAAATCATAAACGATAATTTCATTTTTATTCGTCGGGTGTTGTGCCAGTGGTGCCACAAGACTGATGCAGCCCTGTTCGGCTGGATACATGGACGAGACATGCAGCACGGGTGTGGGTCTGAACACATTCAACTGTTGTGCTATTGCCTGTTTGCTGCGATGTGTAAAAACATAATGATACAGCCTGGGTTGTTTTTCACGAATCAGGCGCGCCATGGCAATCGTGGCCAACACGTCCGATACGGCATCATGTGCCGCATCATGCGTAATGCCATTGGCGGCAGTCAGTTGTTCCAGTCGAAAGCTGGCTACCCCGTTGTCATGTGTTGGCCAGACGATGCCTTCCGGTCGCAAGGCATGGGTGAGTCGCGCCACATCGATAATATCCCAGCGTGAGTTTCCGTTTTGCCATTCCCGTGCATAGGCATCATAAAAATTACGGTACAAGGTGAAGCGTGTGACTTCATCATCAAAACGCAAATTGTTGTAACCCACCACACAGGTATTGGGCTGGGAAAATTCATCATGAATCTGGCGGATAAATTCTGCTTCAGGCACACCCTCTGCCAGCGCCTGCTGTGGGGTGATACCGGTAACCAGACAGGCTTTTGGGTGAGGCAGGAAATCATTGGCCGGTTTGCAAAAAATATTTAAAGGCTCACCGATAACATTCAGCTCAAGGTCGGTGCGGATACCTGCAAATTGCACGGGACGATCACGGCGCGGATCGACTCCAAAGGTTTCATAGTCGTGCCAGTAGAGGCTGGGGGGATTATCGGTCTGCTGTCGGTTTGAACGGGTTATTGCCATCGTATTATTTTTCACACTGGCTCAAGTAAAATAATGTGCAGGGTCTTATTAAAACAGAGAGTTATATACCTAAACGCAAAATTCTGGAATGCATAACGGTAAAGAATCTACCTTTTTATTTTCTACTTAATCAAACTTGCCAATCAATTTTGTTCGAGTTTCCACTAAAACACTTGTGACCTTTTCCAGAACATTATCATCAATTTTAGAATTCAGAAAATCAAGTGCTTTCTCATATTTCAAATATCGATAATCCTTTTGCCTATCTGGATTTACTGGATATAACCTCTTAACTTCTTTTAAAGGAATATCCTGAAACACTACTACTTTGACATCATAAACTGCGGGCCTCGATTCGCCATGTGACTGCCATTGCCACCACTCCATTCCGATAATTTCACTAGCAATCACTTGTGGCCCAAAATCTGAGTAATTGAGAACAACAGTATTTTGTTTAACTTGATTCGCACATGCCGCCAACAAAACAAAGGAAAATACAATCAGCAAACGGGGCATAAACTGATCAATTAAAACTTGAAAAATAGTAATTTTAAACCCGAACATTTTGTAGGGTTACGAAATATCCGGGCTAACAACAGCCGTCACCAATAATGCGGTAACATTATCAGCACCACCATTGTCCAGTGATTTCTGAATCATCAAATCCACTTTTTGGCTTTCATTCAGGTCCAGCTGAAGGATTTCGATCATCTCCCCGGTCGATACTTCACCGGATAATCCGTCACTGCATAACAATAATTGCTGACCATGTTGCAGGCGACCCTGTACACGCCCTACTTCCATTTTGTACAAGTCAGACATGCCAATCGCCTGGGTAATGTAATTGCGTTGCGGATGTACCAGAGCTTCTTCGGGTGTAATGCGGCCCTCATCCACCATATGCTGTACCAGTGAGTGATCTTTGGTGATTTGCGTGAGCTGCGTACCATCCCATACATAGGCACGACTGTCCCCCACCCACACTACATCAAAATAACCATTTTCCAGCTTTAACGCCACGGCGGTAGAACCCATGCCGGGTTTACCTTCCCCATTATCCACTGCCTTGCGCACAGCATAATGCGCCTGCACCAGTGCTTCGGCCATGGGTTTACCGTTACGAATTTCACGGCTGACACAATCCACCACAATGCGACTGGCAATCTCGCCACCTTCGTGACCGCCCATACCATCGGCCAGTACGCAAAAGTTGGCATCAGCATCCACTTCATAACAATCTTCATTATGCGTGCGCACGTTACCCACATGGGTAACGTGTCCACAGGTACTAAATGCCATAAATTAATTTCTCGTTGTTGTAGTAACCAAAAAAATGCTTATTGGCTAAACAATTGATAACCCTGACTGTCGATAAATACATCGACTAAAATCGGATCAATTTTACCGGTGCTGGCTTCATGATGCAGGATATCCAGCGCCTGATCCACACCCAAACTGCATTTATAGGGCCGGTCACCTGCGGTCAGCGCATCAAAAATATCTGTCACAGCCATAATGCGTGATTGAACAGGAATTTCATCCCCCACCAGACCCAGCGGATAGCCTGTGCCATCCAGTTTTTCGTGATGGGCATGGGCAATATCGGCAACAGCGGATAATGACGCTGTCCATGGTATATGACTCAAAAAAGCAAACGTGTGACTCACATGCGACTGAATTTCCAGACGCTCCACCGGTGTTAAACTGCCGCGTGCCAGGGTCAGCGCATCCAGCTCCGGTGCAGTGAGCAATTGTACATGCTCACCATCGTTACCGGGAAAAATAAAATCAGCTACTGCACGTAAATCATCTGTCACTTCATCATCCAGTACCGAGGGTTCATTCGCGTGCTGAATCATGGCCATAAACCGCTGTAATTGAGCCGCTTCACGGGACAGACGTTTTTCCATGGCCGCACGACGCAATTTGAATTCTGCCGACGATAATTCTCCATGCTGGTCGATCAATTCGCGATATGCCTGCCGCTCCAGACTGGCGTATGCATAGCGAAATCGCTCTTCCAGTACATCCATTTCGGAATGATACAGTTTTCGCGCTTTAATCAGCACATGCTCACGCACACCTACCTTGCCAAAATCATGCAGCAATGAGGCATAACGCAACTCCCGCATCTGGTCCCGGCTAAAATTAATATCCCGTAAAATTTTCTGCTCGGACTGATCCACCACAGTCGCCAGATGCTGGGAATATTCAGCGACGCGAAATGAATGACCGGCGGTGGTAGGATCGCGTGCTTCAATGGCATGTACCGACGCGGTGACAAAGCTTTCAAATAAATGACCAATATCTTCGTAGAGCACAAAGTTTTTCAGTGCAATGGCTACCTGCGCACCAATGCCCGTGAGAATTTGTAAATCCTCTTCACAAAAAGAATGTGTTTTTCTGTGCGTATCAATCTGAATCAGCCCCATGACCTCGTTGTTCACCAGCAACGGTACGCACATCATGCTGCGAATACCCAAACGCCGGATAGACTGCTGATCGTCAAACCGGTGATCATCTGCCGCGTCGTTGGACAAAATACTGCGCTGCTGGCTCACTACTTCATCAACAATAGCCTCTGACAGCGCCAGCACTTCTCCTTCCCCGGACGGCTCACGTGTGGAAGCCGCAGCGGGTTTGAATTCCTGGGATTCTTTATCACGCAAGACCACAAAGGCACGCTCAGCGGTGGGAAAAATGACAAAAATAAAATCCATAATTTTGGCGAACAGCGATTCCCGGTCATGTTCCCCACCGAGGCCGATGCTGACCTGTGCCATGGCCCGCAAACGGCGCAGATCATCACTCTCTGATGCGTTTTCATTATCCGTTATTGCCTCCCGCAAGGCATCCACCACTGCCGGGGCATCCAACACCACACTGATCTCCGGCTCCGGAAAATCAACCGGGCAAAACAACATGGAGATATTGGCCTGTGATGCACTCGCGTCCGGGTTAGCCGTGAGCGATAAATCAAATATTTCTTCATTCAAGCCAATTTCGGATGCCCAGGGTGCAGCAGCATTGCTGTCGCCAGATGTTTCTGCCGGGTTCAGCGTCGGTCGAAAGCGCATATGCACTCCTCCCACTTGCACATTACTGCCCTCGCGTAAAATACAAGGCGCGCCCGGCTGTAAACGAAACGTGTTGAGAAAGGTACCGTTAGTGGAATTGCAATCCTCCAGATAATACCGGCCACGCTGGGTATAAATACGCGCATGCCTACGGCTTACCCGGGTATCGGCCAGATCAATACCCCCTTCCTGCATCGGCACATCCTCGTCATCACGCCCGATAATGGTCTCTGTCCCTAACAGAAAACGGGTGCCCACTAAAGACCCGTTAAGGATTTCCAGATAGGCTGCTGCCGGTTGTTGGGATTGATCGTCGTTCATATTGACTCGTATATAGGTGATATAGTGTCAGAAGGTAACCAGCCTGTCCCATAGAAGCAATAGCTGCTATATGTTTCGTGTATTCCGGTCGCTATATTGCGCAGAGATGAAAAACAGAAACAAACGGGTGTTTTGACACAAACGCTCTGGCATAACTGGCGTATAATAGGTCGGCAGGTTTACGTATGTAATGTAGACCTGTGTTAACACAAAGGACAGGCTGTGGATAACGATACTCTTAACAATACTCTGAAAGTACCCAAAAAACTCCGCCCCGTCACTCTCTGGGTACACCCGGAAGGTCGCGTTGTCGGTTCCATTTATCTGCGCACTCAAAGTCCACACCATGCAGGCAGCGAACAACCTCTCGAAGTGTTGAATGCCTGCGAGAGTTTTCTGGTATTTAATCGCGACGAACCTGCTGAGCTGCGATTCTATAACATAAAATCAGTGATTCGTATCGAATACGAAACCACGGAAGAGGATGAAGCCGTCAGCAACGACAGTACAAATACCCCTATGCACTGTCACTTGCAGTTAATGGATGGCTCATACATCGATGGCAGCATTCATGAATCCCTGCCACCCAGTCACGCCCGTCTGCTGGATTACCTGAATCGCAATGACGAAGCTTTCATCAAAATACACATGGAAGACGGACTGATTTATCTCATTAACAAATCGTACATCAATCACGTTCATGTTAATGACATCGGTACCACTCATACTGAAACCCAGGAAGCAGGCTAGTGCTCCGCTCAGGTGATATGCACGGGCTCAGCGTTGCAGAATGTAACAAACACGCCCGAAGGGTTGGCCTGTCAGCACCCGGAACTGCATTTTGTTTCTCTCTTAAAAAAGCGACTGTCAATAGCGCCCTGCGGGCTGACAGGTCAGCGGAGTCCGTCCGTATCACCAGGGCGGAGTACTAGGTCTTTCCCGTGGTCTTCATTTTGCCTTTCCTGCCTTTCACTGCCTCGCCCACCCATGGCCCATGGAGCGGTTCGTGAGTCTGCTGTCCGACTTCAAAACCGGTCGTGCCATTGCCACCCTCCTCGCCGAGGATGCCGGAGCCACGGCAGAAGGCAAACGTGCCCTGTACAAACTCAAACACATTGGCGAGGCCGCGATTCCCAAACTCATTGAAGCGTTGGAAAACCCCCAGCACACCGCCACGCTGGAACAACTGTTAGTAGGTTTTGTGCGCAACCGCAGCCTGCCACTGTTTCTGGTGGGGCTCGCCCATGGTGACCAGCGCATCATCGATGGCGTGACCCGTGTACTCAAACGTGCCCAGGACTTTAACCCCAACGAATTATTCCCCTACTTCAGCCAGCCTGTGGATGGCGAGGAAGTCTCCAAAACGGCCTTGGGGAAAGTGCTCACTGCCCACGCCGAACGCATCAATGCCAACCTGTTACTGGGTCTGCTGGACCAGGTAGACAGCAAGGTACGGCCCATTTTATATCGCCTGCTGGATGATATCGCCAACGAAACACTGGTACCCGATATCAGTCAACGACTCGACAGCAATCAGCCACTGGTGCGCGCGCACCTTCTTCAACTGTTGTCCCGCTTTGACACAGCCCCCAGCCGCGAAGGACTGGTCAAAGCACTGAATGACCCCAACAAGGCCGTACGCCAGGCAGCACTCAATGGTCTGGCCAGGCTCCACGCCACAGAAAATGTCGGTGATATCTGCGCCCTGTTAAGCGATAGTGACCTCACCGTGCAATCAGCCGCCATCGAAACTCTGGCCAAAATTCGCTCACCTCACACAGTCAAACACCTGATTACCGTATTGCAGGATGAATCCGAATACGTACGTCGCGCCGCCGTGGAAGTACTCAATGAAGTGGGTGATCAAAACGCCGTAAAAGACCTGCTCAATGCCCTGCGCGATGTGGACTGGTGGGTGAAAGTGCGTGCCGCCGACGCGCTGGGTGCCATCGGTGGGCCCAAAGTATTTGATGCCGTGCTCGCCCTGATTACCGACAAAGATGAGTTTTTGCGCCGCACCGCCGTGGAAATCCTCAACACCAGCAAAGACCCGCGTGCCGTGGACCGGCTCATTGAAGCCCTGCGCGATGAAGACTGGTGGGTACGGGAGCGTGCCGTGGATGCCCTGGCGGCTATCGGCGACACCCGCGCTGTACCACATCTGGTCACCATGATGGAAGAAAACCCGGAAGCCGGTCAAGTGGTCATACGCGCCCTGGCCACCCTGGGCGACAAACAAGCCGTCACTCCCCTGCTCAAACAACTCGACAACACCAATAACGCCTTGCGCAAAGAAGCACTACGGGCTCTGGAAACCCTGACTGATGACAGCAACGCACAACGAGTACAAGAAGCGACAACCCAGCTAACCACCTCACGTACCAGTGATCTGCGCACCATCGCCAACGAAACCATGCAAAGCCTGATCATGCGTTTTGGAGATCGCACCAATGGAACAACTGCTCACAGTGCCACCTTTATCGACAATCCCGCATCGTCCACTCCGATGGAAAAAGCGGAGGAAGAGGAAATAGATACCCAGGACCAGCCTACATTGAGTTTCAGCAGCTCCCCGATGGCCAACACCTCCGGACAAACGCAAGCCATGCATACCAGTGGCTCGTTCACATCATCCGGCGGCACAACCACCCGGGGTGATGACGGCCAGCACTTCACCCATATTTTTGACCCCTCACGCCTGGCCCCCAACACTGTGCTCGCAGATCGCTATCACGTTATTCGTAAAATCGGCGAAGGTGCCTTTGGTGTCGTGTGGCTGGTGGAAGATGTCATGGTGGGCGACCAGTTTATTCTCAAATTTCTCAACCCGCATGTGGCCGCTGACCAAAGTATGATCGAACGTTTCATGCACGAGTTACGCTATGCCCGCAAGATCACCCACGAAAACATTATTCGTATTTATGACCTGGTCACCATTGATCAGTCCTACGCCATTTCCATGGAATACTTCCCCAGCCATTCCCTGGCCGACGAACTGAATAAACGCAAAAAACAAAAACAGACCTGTGAGATTCATCGAGGCATTCAATTGCTATGCAGCATTTGTCGTGGCATGGCCCAGGCACAAACCATGGGCGTGGTACATCGCGACCTCAAACCCGCAAACATTCTGATTAACGATGACGACCTGGTGAAGATCGTTGACTTCGGTCTTGCCGCCGCCGCACGCAAAGCAGATTCGCGGCTCACCAAAAGCGGTATTCTGGTCGGCACTCCCACCTACATGGCTCCCGAACAAGTACGTGGCCGCACCATTGATTCACGTACCGACATCTACACATTGGGCATCATTCTCTATGAAATGTTTGTCGGTGCAGCCCCCTACACCGGTGACGAATCCATGGCCATCCTGTTTCAGCATGTGGAAGGCTCGGCAACGCCACCGCGAAAGATCAACCCGGAGCTGCCCGAATCACTGGAGGCTGTTATCATCAAAGCCATGGCCGTCAACCCCGAACAACGGTTTCAGACTTTTGACGAATTGCGTGAAAAACTGGAAACTGTGCTGGAGACTCTCTGAATGGCCAGAATCGACGCCTTCCTCAAGCTTGGCCGCGAACAAGGCTGCACCGACATCCATTTTGCCGTCGGCATGCCGCCCTTACTACGCAATCTGGGCGACCTTATTCCCATTAAATACCGGGATCTCACCGATCAGGAACTGGAAAGCCTGATCATCGAAATACTGAACCGTCAGCAAAAAACCGATTTCGACAATGGCCAGGACATCGACTTTGCCTACCAAAGTGACGATGTAGGACGATTTCGCGTCAGCCTGTTTCGCAAAGTCAGCGGCGTGGGTGCCGCTTTCCGGCTGGTGAACACCGACATCCCCTCCCTGCATGATCTGGGCATGCCCCCCATCGTCGAAAAATTTATCGATGCCCATCAAGGACTGGTATTAGTCACAGGAGCCACAGGAACCGGCAAGTCCACCACCCTGGCCTCTATGCTGGATCGGCTCAACCGCAACCGTCGGCTGAATATCATCACCCTCGAAGACCCCATCGAATACATCCACCACAGCCAGAAATCCCTCGTGGTCCAACGTGAAATCGGTACCCATGTCGATACCTTCGCCAATGGCCTGCGCGCCGCCCTTCGCGAAGACCCTGACGTGATTCTGGTAGGCGAACTGCGCGACCCGGAAACCATCATCATGGCCATGACCGCCGCCGAAACCGGCCATCTGGTATTGGGCACTCTGCATACCACCTCGGCCACCAAAACCCTGGACCGCATTATCGACGCCACCCCCACCGAACAAAAGACCCAGACCACCAGCTTTCTTGCTCAACATTTACAGGGAGTCATCAGCCAGAAACTGGTAAAAACTGTGGACGGACGCAGTCGCAAAGCCATTGTAGAAGTGTTCATCAATACCCCCGCCATCGCCAACCTCATCAGCACCGGCAAAATTTTCCAGATTCCCTCCATATTGCAAACCGGGCGTGACAAAGGCATGCAAACCATGGACCAGGCACTGTTAGAAGCACTTCAAAACAAAGAAATTGACCCCGATGACGCCTACCTGCACGCCACCAACAAACAACAATTCCAACGCTTTGTCACAAACCCGGATCTGCTGCCGCAGATTGACCTGGCTGTCAGCTGAATAATGAGCACCCACTCATGAGCCGCGTCAACGCCTTTCTTGAACTGCTGATCAAACAATCCGGGTCCGACCTGCATCTGGTCTCCGGCAACCCACCGCGCATCCGCCTTTACGGTGAAATCCACCCGGTTAAATACCGTGAGCTGACCGAAAGTGAAACCCAAAGCCTGCTGTTTGAGATCATGCCGGAACGAGTCAAGCACACCTTTGAAAAACTGGGGGGGGCCGACTTTAGCTATGAAATACCCGGCATATCACGTTTTCGCGTCAACGTCTTTCGCCACCTCGGCGGCATGGGTGCCGTGTTCCGAGCCATCCCCAGCGCCGTCACCGACCTGGACACCCTGAACATGCCCGCCGTGCTCAAAACACTGGCCCGGCAACGTAAAGGACTGATTCTGGTCGTCGGCCCCACCGGCTCAGGCAAATCCACCACCCTTGCAGCCATGATTGATTTCATCAATCGCGAACGCAAAGGCCACATCATTACCATCGAAGACCCCGTGGAACATGTCCACATGCCCAAAGGCTGCCTGATCAGCCAACGTGAAGTCGGCGACCATACAGACAGCTTCGCCTCTGCCCTGCGCTCCGCCCTGCGCGAAGACCCCGACGTTATCCTCGTCGGAGAAATGCGCGACCTGGACACCATCAGTCTCGCAGTCACCGCCGCAGAAATGGGTATCCTGATTCTGGCCACCCTGCACACCAATGGAGCCGCCGCCGCCATCGACCGGATAATCAACGTATTCCCACCTGGCGAAGAGCCTTATATTCGTGCCATGCTATCAACTTCACTGTGTGGAGTTATCTCCCAACAGCTGGTGAAAACCGCCGATAATCGTGGCCGACTTGCAGCCGTGGAAACTCTGGTCAATAATTCGGCTGCTTCCAACATTATCCGCGAGGGTAAAACCGAACAATTGGAAAATGTGATGCAGGGTGGTGCCTTGCAAGGTATGCAAAATATTGACACTGCATTACGCCGTTTGCTCGACGAAAAACTGATCACCGGCGAAGAAGCCTATCGAAAGGCCCGGCTGAAATCGAACTTCGAACAATATAGGGAACAAGATGACTCAACCGACCCAACATCAGCCAGCAAATTCCAATAATGTCACCACCCTGTCCAAGCTGGATGAAACACATCCCGTATCACCGGAACATGAGCAACTGACGCAACAAACAGCACCTGCCAGTGTTATTGAACCGGAACGCAAGCTGATTCTCACCCTGGAAGGTAAAATTCTTCAAGAATTTTCCATCGGCCAGCAAAACCTGAGTATTGGCCGCAAACATGGTAATGACATCCAGTTAAACGATTTAACCCTCAGCGGACGCCACGCACTGATTTCCAGCATCCCCGATTATGTCTTCATCGAAGACCTGGGCAGCACCAACGGCACCCTGGTCAATGGCAATCATGTGAAAAAAATTGCACTTGAGCACGGCGACATTATCCAGGTTGGCCACCACCAGCTCACCTACATGTGTGAACCGGAAACCCGCTATGAACCCACCATGTTTGTAAAAGCGGAACTGGATGACACACAATTTATTTACGATAACGAAATCAATCAGGCACTGATCACCGGCCTCGCCCTGGCCGGCCTGCGCACAGTGGATGGGCATATCCCAAAACCCGTCATGGAATTGCGCAAAACCTACAACACCATCGGCTTTCAAGGCAAACGCATGGCCCTGATCACACGCGGCTCAGAAGGCTACAGCATCACCTCAGTTATCGGCACCCGCAGCCGCCGGGCCAGCGACATACCACGAATCAATGGAAAAGAGCTGGGCACCGAACAGTTTTTATTAAGTGAAGGCGACATTATCAATATCGCCGGATTTGAAATACAATTTTATTATCTGAGCTAAAGGTTAAAAATTAAAAGTTAAAGTATCGTTGATTAAATAACTCCGGCAACAACACTTCATTAGCCACTCTGCCCCGCCAACACCTCGCAAGGAATATTGCCTGCATGAACAGTAAACTCATCCTCACACTGGACGGTGAAATCATCAATGAGAATTCACTGGAAACGGAAACACTCAGTGTCGGTCGCAAACACACCAACGACATCCAGTTAAACGACCTGACCGTCAGCGGTCGTCACGCCATGATCAGCCAAACACAACCAGACCAGGTCTTTGTTGAAGACCTTGGCAGTACCAACGGCACCCTGGTCAACGGCAACCACATCAAAAAAGTGACCCTTAGGCACGGCGACATTATCCAGATGGGACACCACCAATTCACCTTCCTCACCGAAGGCAACACCCAGTATGAACCCACCATGTTTATCAAAGCCGAACTGGATGAAACCCAAATGGTACTACCGGACTGGGAATCCCGCGCAGAAAGCATCAAAGGGCAACCACTGGCCGGCCTGCGAACACTCAACGGCCCACTGACGCGAACCATAATGGAGCTGCGTAAGCCATTCAGCACCATCGGTTTTCAAGGCCATAAAATGGCGCTAATCAGCCGGGGTCTGGAAGACTACACCATCAGCCCGGTGACCCCCACAAAAAGCCGCCGCTCATCAGACAAAGTTCTGCTCAATGGTGAAAAGCTCGGCCCAGCAGCCATCACCCTCAAGCCGGAAGATGTCATCAGTATTTCCGGCTTTGAAGTCGAGTTTTATTTTATCCACTAGGAAGTAGTGGCATTTCATTTTGTCACGGTTGCGCCCAGCAAAAACTCAACGACATGGCAACAATCAGAAAAGCAATATCCAGTAATGAAGATAAACTTGTCAGACTGTTTAATACTCTGGATTATTAAAAACGGTAGAGAATATGACTGGGGTTTTCAATCCACGCGCCCGTGAAGGCGCGACATCATCCAAAGATCCTTTGCTTCTTTTTCATCTCGTTATACAGATCAAACGCTCACACGCTGCAAGCGACTACTTGCAGAATTCAGTTTATATTTATTGTTATTGCTGATGAATACTGCATGAGCGTGACAGACATGACAAGCCACGTTTTTACGTGAAAAATTACCATTGACATAACGATGGTTTTACCCTTGGAAATTTGACAAACACCGCAACCCGGAAATTTTGGCTATTGGTGCATTCGCTTGAATTGAAAAACAGAAACACAGGCACCTGGAAAGCTTATTCCAGTCAATCTCACCGGGGCATCGACTTCGGTGAATGTATTTTTACCCGCAAGAGTCCGGTTGGAATGTCTTTCTCATGCCTTAGAGAAGACATTGCCAAGCTCTTCGGCCAGACCCAGAACCGATTTTGTGTTTAATCATTCGTTCGTTACTATTAATCATGAGGCTTACCTCTTTGTATTTTTAAGTGAAAGTTCGCACTTCAATCAAAGCCGGTATCCCCTGTTTTTCAAGTCAGATGCCAGATTAAACCGGGGCCATTACAATTCACTCACCACTTCTATCCGCATCATCACCTGTTTTTAACTGTTCGCTTTTCAACGTGATGTAACGTCTTTGAACCCCAGCAGCCGGGCCATACATCTGTATCAACGTCCAATCCAAATGAAAGCGTGGATCTTCATAGTCATCTGCTAAAAAGTCACGAGTCCTGATAGCATCGGACCTGACACGATTGGTAATGTCATTTAAATGTTCAATATCTCGAAGGTGTTTTGTAGCCTGCCTCTTCATACTATGAAAGTCATAATAGTTAGTGCTTATGTTATTGTTACGAAGCTTTGAGGATGAAAGTTCTTTTTTCACATGATTAACAGCAAATTCAAACGTCTTCTCTCGTATTTTTATTTCAAATTTTACCAAAGCATAAAGAAGCTGCCACAAATCATAAAAAATCATGGAAGGGTCAGGAAATATAAGATCCTGATCATTACCGGTAAGCTGCTTCATGTAATAAATGGATCGATGAAAATTGTGTATTGCAGCAGCAACTGAATCATAGAGGTCTTTTATTTCTTCCTCATTAGGATTTGTTAATTCTGGCAATTTATCTAAAATTGACCACTGTAAATATCGCCTCCCTGCTAACCAATGTGAAAATAACAGGCTACGTGTACTGTGAGGAACCATTGTTTCATGTGAAATTGTCATCGGTTTGCGTTTCGTACGAAACCGAATCTTTGACATATATTCCCAAATTGCAAAATAAATTAGTTTTTGCCCCATCATTGATCGCTGCATAAATATTGGAGCATTGATAGTTTGTTTAAAACAGCATTTATTTATGACTTCATTTTTATATTTTAATCGATCTTCTCTAGTAACTTCACTGCCCCCTTTAATTTTTTCCGCTACATAAGATTCAACTTTTTCTTTCACGTAAGATCGTATTTCGTTATTTTTTATTTTTGGAAACAACA
Source organism: Gammaproteobacteria bacterium (assembly GCA_021648485.1). Taxonomy (GTDB): domain Bacteria; phylum Pseudomonadota; class Gammaproteobacteria; order SZUA-152; family SZUA-152; genus SZUA-152. Next base: position 16,303 of record JAKISS010000026.1, on the reverse strand, counting down.
GATTGAGCATATTTTTTAGTTCGAAACCGGATACAATGTTTTCATCTAAATCAAAATCAGGTTTTGCTTTTTCCTGTTCTTCAAATATGGGCTTAATATTATTTACCCATTCATTAGTGAGAAATTTTGATAATTCATGACCGTCCGAAGTTGTTTTTGTGCCTTCTTTAAGTGGAGAGGCAACGTCTTGAAGTTTCCAGCGAGTATGAAAACGACTATACCCCTCTAATGAAAAATCAGTAATATTTTCAGCAGCACACTCCCTGATTTCTGAAATCCAGCATTCAGATTTTCTTAAAACAGAGTCTACGGAACTAGAGTCTACGGAACTAGAGTCTACGGAACTAGAGTCTACGGAACTAGAGGCTTGATGAGGCTTTCCTTTATTCAGTCTCGCCTTATTGTCGCCGTCTATTTCTGTGAGTGAAAATAGTGTTTCAGCGAACATACCCCAAATAGAAAGTACCTTCATATAAGCTAAAGAAGCATGGTAATGTAAACCTCGATCACTCATTAGTCTGGCCGCATAAACCATCATTGCCAATGTTTTACATACATCAACCTTATCAAGGAAAGATGTTTGACTTTTGATCTTCTTAAGCTCCCTCATATATTGATTTTTGTTTCCAGAAAACGCTTTTTCAAGATCATCAAGGCTAGATATGTTTTCCATCCCTTTAATTGTTTTCAGAATAGTTTTCAGAAATTTATTAACCTGAATTTTCAATCCATTCAAATCAGTAGTTGTTTGTTGTAAATCACGCACCATAAGATAACGCATCATGCCTGAAAATATATTTTCACCGAGATGAAGGTAAGCATAAGCACCCAGATAAGTCGTTTTTTCAGTATTAGCCTCTTCTATACCACTACATTGAATAGCCTTAACAAAACTACCAACAGCCGTATAGTGACAGCTATAGAAAAAAGCCAATTGTCCTGCTCGATAGTGATTAACAGGATCATCTATTCCTTTTGTAAATGGGTATTCGCTTTTGGGTGGTAATTTTCCCCTGGATGACACCGGACTACGTTTGAGTTGAAGGAACCAATAAGCCCAAAATGGCTGCCGAAAAACATCCCATTTTGAATCTCCATCTTTAAGTGCATTTTCCCATTCAAACCGCTTTGATTTACCCAGCTTGTTTACTATAGAACGGGCTCGAAGATAGGCATTCGCTGCTTGATCGTACCGCTGCCTCTGTTCATATGTTTCACCAAGGCGCAATAATGCCTTAACAGATAAGTGAGCGAATTTAATAAAGTATTCTTCCGTACAATTCTCGAAAATATCAACTGCTCTTTGGTAATAAACAATCGCCTGATCAAGCGACTGTTCTAATGCATATAAATCCCCGAGAATTAAGCAAAGCTCATAAATCCCGATTTCACTTTTACCAAACAATCGAAATCCGGTTGTTTCATCTTCTTCACCATACTGCATTAATCGATTTAATTGATTGAGATAATGGGATTTAATGGGGGCGGAAGCATCTAATGAAAAATTAAATGCCGCAGACTCAATATCACTTATTCGCGAGATATAACGCAACTCTTGTTCAAAATCACCATTGAAACGATAACGGTAATGACTATTACGAATGCGTCGAATTTGTGAATGCAGAACCTTGGATACTAGTGTGTCTATGATCACATTAAGCTCAGGTGAACGATAGACATTCAATGCTTCCGACATACGCTCAAGATGATACCGGCTGAATGGATGGCGGTGGAATTTTAGAATATACTGAAATGCCGCCATCGCAGAAACCGTAAGCTTATCACCACTGTTAGTAAGCTGCCTTCCCAGGTCATGAGAAAGGTGTGTATATAAATTGGACGCTAACAGTATGCGCTGTTGATCCAAAAGCCCAAATTGCAGCATTAAATTTATTTTTTTTAATGGTGAAATTTTTTTAATGTTTTCTTTTTGACGCCAATCGACACTTTCTACAGGCTTGGTGAAATGCTCGAACAATGATATCACTCTCTTGGGATTCCCCCATGAATGCACTGTCAGGAATTGAATAAAGTTACGAAGCCCTAGTACAATACGACGGGCTTCAACTCCTTTAATGTCAGGCAGCATACAAAGGTAATGGTAATAAGTACGAAGGCAAAAAGGTGAATACTGTAGCTTTCTATACAGGTCGTTCTCCCAATATGGATCATCACTACTGTGATTGTTCGTATCCTGTAGCCATAAATAGATTGCTATCTTCGGGTCTATCAACTTTCGACACACGAAAACTTCTAATAGGCTATGCATTACGTGTGAGTTTTTATCTGACGAATCTGTAAGCAAGCTGGGAACTTCGAATGTTTTATTAAATAAGCTTTCATAAAGAGAACTGGTGCTACCTCTTTCCGCTTGATAGCTGTCTAACATTTCTCGGCCTGCAATAAAGAAAAACCGGGCTTGGCCATGAGTAATAAAGTTTTTAAGCGCCCCCAGAAGAGAGTCTACCTTTTGTTTTCGTTCATATAAATCTCGTTCAGCTGAAAGTTGTGACTCAGCTTTTTTTACATTACTTGAGCTGTGATTTGATATTTTATCCAACTCATCAAAGATGAACACAACATTGGGTTTAACGAAGAACCAGGGGATTTTTCGACAATCTTCTAAAACCTCAAGCAATTCATTTTCAATTTGGCGAACATCCAGTGCAGGCATGGTTTCTTTCGTGCCAAATGTAAAACTTCTGTTCTTTATGCCACTGTTTATTTCCAGAGTAGATGCCATTCGTTTATTGAGGTTTTTTAATCGATGTAATACACGCGAATAGCTCGGAAGCACTCGTGTCCGCAAATAATGGAAACCAACAATCCCGAAAGCTAGGAAAACCCATTTTTGATCTGTTACAGTCAGGAAGTTTTTATAGCCTGTCAGACTTTGAAGCCATGCGCCAAGACCAAAAAACATACTTTCTTTAGGATGCGCTTCCAGTGAGGAATTTAGTGTAATAAAAAGAGCCAAAACAACGATTAATAACGCATATCCTGCAACGGCATACCATTGCCTTTTTCTTTTAAGGGCTCCATACAATAGCGTTGTGGTATTAAACAACACTTCCTTCGGCTCCAGCAATTGGTCATAACCAAGATTCACTTTGACAGAAACGAGAGGAAAAAAGGAAAAATTCTCTCTTCTAAAGTGCCTAAACCTGGTTCTGAAGGTAGAAAAAAATCCAGTTATTTTATGGCAAAACCAGTCTAATTTTTGCTTATCTGCTTGATGCTGAACGGTCTCATACGTTTTCCTTTTTCCTTCTCGAATCAGATGTTTTAGCGTTGTTTTTTCTGAATTGTTTAAAGGAAACCAATTTGGTTGTTTGGATGTTTTGTTATACAGAGAAAGTACTCGATTTATTAAACTCGTTTTACCTGAGCCACGATAACCAGAGATAAGATAACAACCGCGCGCCCTCTCTGTTGCATTCAAAACCATTATGAGTTCTTTTGTTAAATCTTCCCTCCCAATAAAACCATAATCATCACTATCCACATCGGTGTTGTGTTGTGCATGATACTCAGGAAGCGGAACCGCAATAGGCTGGGGCTCTTCTCGATTCCATATATATTTGTCTTTACAGTCTTCTGCTTTCCCTGACATTATTATTTACTCTTTGAAAAATCAAAATAAGGAGTAGCAACCGGACTATTGCGAGAAATTTCAATGCTGCCATGAAATGAAGAGGGCGTGCAATAAAGCTAAAACTCAATCGCTACGGCTATATATTGCAGGGCACTGACAAATATGACAAGCCGTGTTTTTGTGTGAAATTACCCTTTAAGTAACCACTTTCTTATTTATGGGGGCACAACTTCCGCTAACCTGCACCAGAATAACAACACCTGTAACACACTGCGGGAATGCAGAAAATAGCAGCCCAGGCATTTGAATGAAATTATTCATTGAATAAATATTCATGTTATCTCTCCATCTTCCCCAGACAACTCTTTTTATATTTTTTTCCGCTGCCACACGGGCAAGGATCGTTGCACCCGGTCTTCATGCACTATCATGATGTCAATCAGTTCTGCCGACGTGCAGGCGGCCAGTTTTTCGTTTTCAATTTCAGGCAGGTCACTCATTACCGGAATAAACTAAAACCGGATAAAATGCGCCCGGTAGTGTTTTAATTCATTAATAGAGTCGCGTGTATCATCCAGCGCCAGATGGCTGGAGTCTTTTTTAAAGCTTTTGGCGACATCCGGTGCCCAGCGGCTGGCCAGTTCTTTGAGGGTGCTGACATCCAGGTTGCGGTACATAAAAAAAGCTTCCAGCTCCGGCATGCAGCGCGCAAGAAAACGGCGGTCCTGACAAATGCTGTTACCACACATGGGGGATTTGCCTTTGGGGACATATTGCTGCAAAAAGGCAAGGGTCTGCCGTTCGGCTTCCGCTTCGGTGATGTTGCTGTTTTTCACCCGCTCAGTCAGCCCCGAACCACCATGTTGCTTGGTATTCCATTCGTCCATGCCTGCCATAATTTCATCACTTTGATGTATCGCCAGCATGGGCCCTTCGGCCAATATATTCAGTTCGCTGTCGGTAACAATGGTGGCAATTTCGATGATGACATCGGTTTGGGTGTCCAGTCCGGTCATTTCCAAGTCAATCCAGATCAGGTTTTTTTTGTTGGGTGTCAGGGTGTCAGGCATGGCCGCTCTCTCGCAAGGTTATTGTATCTGGCCACGATACTATCAGAGCTGCCAATAAAATTGGCGTTGCTCTCCCCTCTCCTCTGTTTTTTTCTGTAACAAAAAATTCACCTCCAAAAAATCGGGGTCTCAATCTCGCTGGGTTTGATTCCCCGCAGTTTGCTGCGAATACCGTCATTCTGGCGCAGGCCAGAGTAAAGCTGGGGTATTACCTGTTTTTTGTTCTGCTCTTTTCAATACAAAGTAAAATGGTAGGGGAGAACAAGCGTAGCGGTTCCATCAAACGGGAAAACCAGCATTTACCGGTGAACCATTATTGCATGAAGGCTTTTTCTCCGGTTTCAGGCGGTCAGATTGTTGTTTTTGTCAGTGGTGGTGGGCACAGAGGCTGTTTGTGGTTTCTTGTCGCCCACTGGTGGAACCGCTACGCTTGTTCCACCCTACCCCGGCTTAGGAATGGAACACAATAATTTATACAAGTGGTGCTCTGGTTTGGTCTGTATTCGCTAAAGCACCTACTGTTGGTGTTCGTTCTGATTGAACAAAAGTGCAGGATATAGTCGTTCTATTTCGAACTTTTGTGATTGAAGAACGGACGAAGGCGGGCTGAAGCAAAGATGCCAATGGTCGTAAGTTATTGTGCTCCATTCCTTAGCCTGACGGCTATGCTCCCCTCCCCCCTCTGTTTTTAAAAATTCATCGCCAAAAAACCGAAACCTCAATCAACCGCACGGGTATATATTTCGTTAGCCTCATTTGCAGGTATACTGTCGCTATGACTGTTCAATCGCATCTGTCGGTTATAACGGTACAAAAGATGAACATCAAAGACATTACGGTGGTGACCAATATGATAACGAAAACGTTTGTATTCCTTGTAATGGCAGGCTTTTCACTGACATCAGCATGGGCCGGTGAGCGCATCCCGGATGCTGTTCACGGTAAAACATTGCACAGCAAAAGCTGCATGAGCTGCCATGACAACAGTCAGTACACTCGCCCTAATCGTATTATTCATACCTTTGAGGATTTACGCGCCCGGGTGAAATTTTGTGATGGGGCCGCCAATGCGAATTTTTCATCGAACGATCTCAACGATGTCGTGGAATATCTCAATGTCGATTTTTACAAATTCGGGAAATAATCCGGCGATAGACTATGTCCACTCTTGCTGAACAAACCTGTCAACCTTGCGAGGGTGGTGTCAAACCATTGAACAGCAATGACGCACACATCATGCTGGAGGAATTAAACGGCTGGTGCCTTGATGATGACAAGACAATTCAGCAGGACTTTCATTTCAAAAATTATTATCAAACCATGGCTTTCGTCAACGCTGTGGCCTGGATTGCCCATCAGGAAGATCATCACCCGGATATGACGGTGGGTTATAACCACTGTCTGATTCAATACAGTACCCATGCTATTGGCGGGTTATCACAAAACGATTTTATTTGTGCCGCTAAAATCGATGCGTTACTCACCGTTGATAACGGTGCTCATGGCCAAGCGTAAACTCACTCGCCGTCAGGAGTGGCGTGCAGAGAAAATTCAGGCCGAACGCCTTGTCCGCTCCCAGAAAAAGAACACTCGTTTGGCGGATGAGCTGCAAGGCAGTGAGCTTGGCCCGGAACAGCCAGGGCGCATTATTACCCGCTACGGCGCACAGGTTGATCTCGAAGACGGGCAACAAAAACTGCACCGCTGTCTGTTGCGTCGGAATCTGCCACCTTTGGTGTGTGGTGACAAGGTAGTTTGGCAGGCCGGGCCCAATGACACTGGCGTGGTGGTGGCCATGGAGCCTCGCCACAGTTTGCTGGAACGGCCGGATGCGGATAATCAGCTCAAGCCGGTTGCTGCCAATATCAATCAAATTCTGGTGGTGGCGGCACCGGAACCGGCGCTGGATGTAGACCTGATCAATCGTTATTTTGTGGCGGCAGAGATGACCGGAATACCACCGGTACTGATTATCAACAAAATTGACCTGCTCAGCGATGCTGCCTTTGCCAAATTAAAAAAGCGTTTTCAGGCCTACGAGGACATTGGTTACGGTGTTATCTATGCCACGACCAAACGTACGCATGGGCTGGATAATCTGTTGGTATACCTGCGGGATAAAACCAGCATTTTCGTCGGCCAGTCTGGCGTCGGTAAATCCTCGTTGATCCAGGTGTTATTGCCGGAAGAGGAGTTGCGCGTTAACACCTTATCCGAAAGCAGCGGCGAAGGACGCCATACCACCACAACCACGCGGCTGTATCATTTTTCGCAGGGTGGTGAACTCATTGATTCACCCGGAGTGCGCGCTTTTCGGTTGGGGCATGCCAGCACTGCGCAAATTACTGAAGGCTTTCGAGAATTTCACCCTTTTCTTGGGCAATGCCGTTTCAGTAACTGCCGCCACGATGTTGAGCCGGATTGCGCCTTGCAGGCGGCAATCAGCGCCGGGAAAATATCCAGGGATCGTTTTGCGAGCTACCAGCGTATTATTAATGAGGTCGTTTTTTAATCTCTTTGGGCCGCCGCCCTCAGGATAAATCCCAAAAAATGCGGCGTCCACTACACCAAACCCTTATAACAACGCTATACTTGTGTTTCCTGACGGCCTGTGAAAAGGATCACAGGCTGTCAAGGATGACACAGGTATAGTGCGCAGCCGTAATCAACAAAAGCCTGGAGCAGTAAACATGCTGGAAACCAAACACCCGAACTGGAAATGCATTATCACAGTACTGGCAACACTTGCTTTGCCCCCTGTGACCTGGGCCGGTGGTGACATCAACAATGTCGGCGGTCTTACCCAAAGCCTGTTCAAAGACCTCACCTCAGACCTTGGTGCCGCACTTAGCTACAAGGCTATTCGCCCCGCTGAGCCCTTGGGCAGTCTGGGTTTTGATATCGGCTTTGAGGTGAGCAGTACATCCCTGGAAAGTTCTGCGCTGGAAAGCGCAACTGGCGGTGAAGCGACATCCAGCCAGTTACTGGTGCCCAAATTGCATGTCAGCAAGGGGCTGCCTTTCGGTTTTGATGTCGGCGCATTTTACACATCTGTGCCCTCCAGTAATATCGGGCTGATCGGCGGCGAACTCAGTTACGCGCTGCTTGAGGGTGGCATGCTCAGTCCGGCTGTTTCCATTCGCGGCACCTTTTCACGGCTGACCGGTGTGGATCAGCTGGACTTGAGTACCCGGGGACTGGAGCTGTCCGTTTCCAAAGGGTTTGCCTTTTTCACACCCTATGCCGGTATCGGTCAGGTGTGGATTAACAGCGAAACCAATGAAGGGCAACTGGAAGACGAGAGTCTCACCAAAAACAAATATTTTCTCGGTATCAATTTCAACCTGGGGCTGGTGAATTTTGCCGCTGAAACCGAGCAAACAGGTGATAACACATCCACCAGTGCCAAAATTGGTGTGCGTTTTTAGCCATTTAACAGGTTGCGGGTGTACTCCGACCTATAGGTATAGGCAACCCTGACCGGGCAACGTTGCAGGATCGCAAAAACGCGAGGGATGCAAAAAGAAAAGAATAAACCGTGCGGTCTTCGCGTTAAATACCCAGCGTCTTTGGGACAAGGGTGTTTTAACACTTAATCCACATTTGAATCCCGAAAGCCAATAACAGCAGCACTTTCAAGCAAAAACATCGATCCCTGCAAGTACGCTGATCAATTCAAATCGCTGTTCCTGCGTAGCCACATTGTCATATTCCATGATGGCACGCTGCGCCACAGCTTCGTTACCTAGCCTTCCTGCCTGTATGTTGCTCTGTAAACCATCAAACCCTTCACGTTGACGTGCCAGTACCAATGCATGCGAAGCATCGGCATCGTTTGCTGCATTAACTGAAGTATTGGTGGGTGCAACAGGCGGGGCTATCTGCTGCAATGCACGCGCATTAACCGCCGAAGAGACATCGGTATGCGCGGTAGCGGGCGGCTCAGCAACGGGTCTGCGTGCTGTCGATAAGGCGACTGACAACCCCGAACCAGCCACAAACCCTGCATTATTGGTAGAAGAAATCTGCATGTATGTACCGTTCATCCCTGACAGGTGTAATTTAAAAATATACTCGCGTTACAACACAGCCTTGTCAAGATGCCTCGCCTTATTCAGGCCTTGGGCGCGCGACAGATTTTTTGCATCGAGTAAATCGGCATCACGGAAATTGGCACCACGTACATCGGCACCGTTAAAATCGACACCTCTGAGGTTGGCACCGATCAGGCTGGTTGCCACCAAACGGGCTCTGACCAGTACGCTTTTCAGTAAAATCGCTTTATTCAATTTGGCATCACTGAAATTTGAGCCGGTAAAATCGCCCCGGGTAAGTACCGCTCCCCGCATGTCCGACCAGGCAAAACTGGAATTAACCGCGCTCACATTCAATAAACTGGCCCCGCGCAGATCAACGCCCGTCAGGTTGACCTCACTCAGATTAGCGCCCCGTAACAAGGCTTTTTTCAAGTTAGCTTCCTGCATACGGGCACCAAATAAATTAGCGCCACGCAGGTCGCAACCTTCCAGGCTGGCGTCTATAAAATTGACACTGGTCAACAAGGCTTCGCTGAGAATCGCTGAATCCAGGTTGGCCCGTGCCAGATTGGCCGAGCCCAGGTCTGCCGCACGTAAATTGATACCGCTCAAGTCCGTCCCTTCCAGATTGGCTCCGCGCAAAATACTGTTACTCAAGTCTGAGCCCTGAAAATTGACTTCGCGCAAATCCAGGCCGCTGAGGTCGGTGGCTCCCAGATACACATTCACGAACTGCGCATCATACAAAACCGCATCTTTCAATTTAATGCCCTGCAATAGCGAACGATTAAATATCGCACCTTGCAGGTTGGCACCGGACAAATCCGCACCATTGAGGTTGGCTCCGGTAAAATCCACGCCGGTAAGATTGGCACCACGGAAGTCTGCCTGTCGCAGATCCACTTCCACCATGATTGCCCCGGTTAAATCAGCTTTATCAAAACGCACCTGCCGGAGACGGGCATTACGGAAATCGGTTCTGGCCAGATAGGCCTGGGTAAATATGGCGGCCTGGAAATTAAAATTACGCAGTTCGAGACCGGCAAGATTTTTGCCCGCAAAGGTAATTACTTTGTTTTTATCCCGCCCCGCAAGCGTGCGCACCAATTCCAGTTTGGACATGGGCTTGGCGAATGCCGCAGCGTTGCTTTTAGTGGGCGCACCGCCGCAGCTCGCCAAAACAATAAGCAGTAATGAAACCACCAACAGAATAATGTGAAATCGGCACGTCTTTACAGCCATTGAGTTTTCCGTATTTTATGATGTTTCAGGCTATATTGCCTGAAACCCGGCGTATGCAAAAAACCTTGTTCTTCAGTGCGATAATATCGCATTTGTACAAAATGCTCTAAGTCTATCGGACTTTTTTCCAGGTAACTTTATCGCGCAAATACACCGGGAGGGCTTGCTCGGCACTGACCCCCCGCCCGGCTTCATAACCCGCTATTCCGAGCAGCGCCACATCACGGGCATGTGGAAAGCGCGCACCATCCCACGATGTCAGCTGTCCTGCGCAACGTGCCGATAATATCGTTTCATAAGCTGCCCAACCTGCTCCCGCCCCTTGCCAGTCATTGCCCGGGGGGCATGGCACATTCTCAGGAGGAGAAACACATTCTTCATCAACCCGTTCCATCAGGCCTGCCGCATTACGCTGGTAGGCACCCCAGTAGACTTCATTCATGCGCGCGTCCAGCGCGGCCAGCACCCGGTCTCCTTTCGCACCCTGTGCTAGCGCTGCCAGTGTCGAAACCGGCACCACGGGTAAATCCGCCGCAAAAGCAATGCCTTGTGTCACACCCACCGCAATGCGCACACCGGTAAATGCACCAGGGCCACGACCGAAAGCCATCACATCCACTTGTGAAATACTGATTCCCGCCTCGGCCATGAGCTCATCGATCATCGGCAGAATGAGTTCTGTATGCGCGCGTGGTGCAATGTCAAAACGCTCGCGTAGCTCACCGTCGATGGACAGCGCTGCGGAGCAGGCATCGGTGGCGGTTTCAATGGACAGTAGTTTCACGGGGTTACCCTCTCCTGTTTTTGCTCACCCGCAAAAAATGTCTGTACATCCGCCACATCCCGACTGATCGGCATGGGCGGCAAGCTGTTACGAAAAATACGACCATAACTCTTACCAAACAGACGCGGGTCACAAATCATCAATACACCACGATCATGCACATCACGAATCAACCGTCCCGCCCCCTGCTTAAGCGTAATAGCCGCCTGCGGCACCTGATAATCAAAAAACGGATTCAAACCCTGTGTGCGCATGGCTTCCAGTCGCGCCTGCATCACCGGATCACCCGGTGAGCTGAACGGCAGTTTGTCAATAATCACGCAGGAAAGTGCCTCACCGCGCACGTCCACGCCTTCCCAAAAGCTGCTGGTACCCACCAATATGGCATTGCCCAGTTCACGAAAGCGATCCAGTAACTCGCCACGCGGCAAGCTGCCTTGTACTAACAGCGGGTAATTGATCGTGCCTTCCAGTGCATGGGCGACAATATTCAGCGCGCGGTAACTGGTGAGCAGGAAAAAGGTACGCCCACCGCTGGCTTCGATCACCGGTCGTGCGGCTTCGATCACCATTGCGGTGTAGTCCGGGGTATTGGGTGCTGGCAACGCAGCAGGCACATACAGCAACGCTTGTCTGGCAAAGTCGAAAGGGCTGTCCCAGCGCCGGGCATGGGCATCTTCGATACCTAATTCACGGGAAAAGTGTGTGAAATCATCACCCACCGCCAGTGTCGCCGAGGTAAATATCCATGCACTTTGATGCTTGTCAACATGACCGCGAAAAGTCTCACTGATTTCCAGCGGTGTCATGTGTAGCGCAAAACCACGCGCATGCGTCTCGAACCACTGGATGACACCCTGCTCGTCACTGCCGCCACTCACGAACTGGCCCAGGCGGGCTTTCAGGTCCAGACAGCGTCGCCAGCTGCGCTCCAGCCCTTTGCCCCGCACGGCCAGTGGCTCCAGGTCTGACTCCAGACACACTAACGATGCCATCAAGTCTTCAGTGGCTGTAGCCAGTGCCACATTGTCATCCATGGAGGCCCAGGGCGCACGTTTTGTATCATTACCCAGAGCTAAGCGAAAATCCCTCACAGCTTTTTCCAGGCGGGCAATACTAGCTTGTACCGCATCTGCGTCCTGCGCTTCAGTAAGCACATCAACCAGTGCATCGCGCGCCAGTTCGTTAAGCTGTCGCGCACTGAGATTGCTGCCAAAAAACGTACTGGCCACATCGGGCAGTTGATGGGCTTCATCAAAAATGAAGGCGTTAATACCGGGCAGCAACTCACCAAACCCTTCATCACGCAACGCCAGATCCGCAAAAAACAGGTGATGATTAACCACCAGCACGTCGGCAGCCTGCGCGGTTTTACGCGCTTTTACCACAAAACAGTCGCTGTAAACCGGACACTCACCACCCAGGCAATTATCCATGGTGGAAGTCACCTTTGGCCAGATAGGCGCATCTTCCGGCACAGCACTCAGCTCGGCGATATCACCACACGTTGTCCGCCCCAGCCAGGTACGAATACGTGCCAGTTGATCCTGCTGTTCAGGGCGTAAACGCTGCCCTTCCACCTTTTCCAGGCGGTGGTGACACAAATAATTGGCACGTCCTTTGAGCAGTGCCACGGAGGTGGATACCCCTAACGCTTTACGCACAGTGGGCAGATCACGATGAAAAAGCTGGTCTTGCAGATTTTTGGTACCCGTGGAAATCATCACCTTTTTACCGCAAAGTAAGGCTGGCACAAGATAAGCGTAGGTTTTGCCTGTGCCGGTACCCGCCTCAGCAATAAGCATTTCATTATTTTCCAGCGCACGGGCAGTGGCCTCGGCCATGTCCTGCTGCTGGCTGCGGGCCGCAAAACCGGACACATGTTTTGCGAGAGGGCCATTCGGCCCCAGAATATCAACAATGGTTTGCATAAAAATGACAGAAAATAGCGTGGGCAGCCTCAGGAGGCCTGCTCATCAGGAAAATGTTCTTCGTCTACATCATCTACTGACCAAACCCGCGTGCTGATAGCCTTGAATTTCGCCACCGACATGGCTCCCCGCCTGGCGCGTTTTTCAGACGCTTCTGCCATTGCCTCCACCAGCACTTCGCGGTCTGCCTCATAAATTGCCTGCGCTTCGTAGTCTTCATTCATCAGGATGAGCATGACGCTGTCCCAATCCTGCTCCATTTTGATTTGCCCGACACGCTGGCCACTCTTTTTATCATTAAAAATGGTGCGGCCTTTAATCTGAATATACTTACCCTCACGGCCCCCGGTACCAATAGCATCGTACCCCCCCGCGCCGGGCTCTGCGGGTACCAGCTTCATCAGGCGAATCACATCATGAGTGGCAATTTCATTACTGATGCCCAGCGCCTGCCCCGTGGCCCGGCGATAATCCGCCGCCAGCTTGCGAGCCTTGTGCATCAATTTGTCTACGTCGTATACGGCCATGATTGTTTGAATCGCGAAACGCTGCCCATGCGGAAAAAGGTTTTGCGTATCTAACCCTATTTACCGCCATTTTGGAAGTCGTAACATATGAAGAATGCTGACCAAACGCCTGAAAAGTCACTTGAATTACTCGCCAAGCATTGCCGCTTTCAAATCCGAATCTGCCGGTTCTTCTCCCAGCCAGACCCTGAGCAGAGCAGAATAAAACGCCCTGCCGGGAATACTGCCCTTTATCTGATCATTAATACGCACCTGGGTGCCGGTTTCTGGCAGGTAATCCAATTCGATACGATCACCGCGTTTGACGGTGACGAACAGCGCGTTGAAAGCTTCCAGCTTTGTATTAAGTGCATCCAATTGCTCGTGGGTATGATTATTTTTAAAGCCGTCAACCCAGCCTTCGATGAGTTTTTCTTTTTCAACTTTTTTATAGAGGAAGCGCATCAATAAACGTTTAGGGCCATCCATACTGATAGCTGTCTCAGCATCATTTGTTTTCTGCGGCAAATAGAGCGCCCCTACATAAATTTTAAAAAAGAATTTACTGCGAGTACCGGCACCATTCAGTTTGAGCACGGTATTAGCAAGTGTCACCTGCTCCGGCACCTTGACCCCGGCCACCTCTTGCGCATAACCATTGGTAGACAAAAAGCACAACAATAACAAACCGGGTAATGTAAAGCGGATATTCATTTCAGGCTCCTCTGATTTAACGACAAAGGTTCATCGCCCGAGTTATAGCACAGCCTGGTGATCAGAATAAAAAAACAAGTCTGTCATAAGCGCTGCATGGCATCTTTCAATACGGGAATAATACTCATAGCGACAAAATTTCTCTGGAATGAAACCACAAAGTGTCTCTATTAAGAGACACTTTTGCATGACCGTTATCCTGTTCAGGATAAACGGGAACAACAAGACAGACAATTGCGTTCAACTCAATGCAGATAATTAAATTCAATAAAATCCGGATCAACATAAACTCAAGGAGCCATCATGAGATTCGTCACGCTTATAGCCACCATTCCTTTTATACTATTAATGTCCGCCTGTGTATCCAGCAGTAAGTTTGAGGCTGCACTGGCAGAAAAGGAAGCGATGAGCCAGTCCCTGGAAAGCGCGCAAAATGAAATCAGCCGCAATAAAGAGCAACTTAAAAAGGCAGAACAGGAATTAGCCGCCGCCAGAGCGAAAGTAACCGCAACACAGGATGAGCTGGCAGAACTTGAAGCAAAAAAACAAGCGCTTCAGAAAGAGCTTTCTGACTCACAGGAAAAAATGGCGACATTAAGCAACATTGAAGCCGAAACCAAACGCCGAAATGAAATATATGCACAATTTGTCAACCGGCTAAAAACCATGATCGATGGTGGCCAGTTAACAGTGAGTATTGAACAAGGTCGGATTGTGATTAATCTTCCCAACAATGTCCTGTTCAAAAGTGGAAGCGCTAATTTAAATCCTGAAGGTAAAGAAGCCCTGACCCAAATCGCTGCGGTACTGAGTCAATTCTCTGACAGGCGGTTTCAAATTGAGGGACATACTGACAATATGCCCATTAAAAGTGCCCGGTTCCCCAGCAATTGGGAATTATCCACATCCCGGGCACTGACGGTTGTCCATCTACTGACAGATATGGGTGTTACTCCTGAAAATATTTCTGCCGCTGGCTTTGGTGAATTTCACCCAAGAGCGGATAATGCAACGGAAGAAGGCCGAAAACTCAATCGCCGTATAGAAATTATTATGCTGCCGAATCTTGATATTCTTTCCAGCGAGCTTCCAAAAGTAGCGCCTTAACATTCTTTCAAAAAAACTCCTAGATAAAGATATCTGACGCCCGATTTATCGGGCATCATTTTTTACGCTCCCACAAAAAACAGCACCTATGATTACAACTGCGGATAGCAGATAATTTATTTACGGCATATTTACAACAGATTTATTTTATCGCAGAATAAGGCTTCACAAATCGTTAAAAACATATACACTTTTTAGAAAATTATAAAAAGATAATTTTATTTAATTCTAAACAAGAAAAGTAAATAGTCCTCCTTCAAACTGCGGAAAAATTACATTACATATTTTTCAGTCTGTGTATGCTGAAGACTCTTCATGAAGTAATTATCAGGAGAGTAAATCATGACTTCCGCAAAAAAACAAAATATCACATTTGAAATTTCACTCGATGCGCGCCCTGAATTTTGTGGTCGTGTTGGTGCTTTTGCATTTGATTCAGCCGGCAATCTGCTGGAAAAATCTGAATTAAAATCCGGAAAAATTTCGTTTGGCATCAACGAAATAAATCTTGTCAAAAGCCGGTTATTTATTGCTCCGATACCGGATCAGAATGATAAAGGTAGTGTTTCAATTAAAATGATGGAACGTATCGGAGGATTTGAAGTACCCATTACCGACAACGGAAAACTCGTCGATACTATCTTCATTCCCGGCACTATTATTGATGCCTGGCCTTTATGTTTTTGCTGGGTACGCGGGCAAGTCATACAAAATGATTCCGGTCTGCCAATTTGTAAGGCCAAAGTACATATCTGTGAAGTTGACAAGATTTGGCGGTGGATATGGAAGCTCCCCGAACCGGATATTTTTCGGTTAAGAGATGACCTGCTGAACCTCATTGAAAAACCGGATATTCGCCCTCCACTCCCACGACCGGACCCTGCTCCATTTTTTGATGATTCATTTATTAATACCGACTTCGCCAATGTTAACCCACGGCCTGAGCCTTCTTTACCGGAAAACTCAATTGAGCCCCAAAATTTACCCAACTTAAAACAGGCAATCCCATTCAGCACCCATAGCGCATTGCTGTCATCCTCGGTAAATATGGTACGCACAACACTTGCTAACAATTTTCAGTTGATACTGCCGTATTTCTGTCTATGGCCCTGGTGGTGGTGGCGTCTACGTTGTGATGAAATTATTGTTGTCGAAACAGACTCAAACGGTCGCTTTTCCACAGTTGTCAATTATCAATGCTCAGGCGATAAACCTGATCTTTATTTCTGGATTGAGTATAAAATTAATGGCAGTCTTGAAACTGTCTATCGACCACCGATAACCTGCAACACCTATTGGAATTATACCTGTGGTACT
>JAKISS010000025.1 GCA_021648485.1 Gammaproteobacteria bacterium | reverse complement strand
TTTTTCGACCCGCCAATATCCACCATTTTTCTCCAAAATGCCCAGCTGATTAATTCAGGTTGAAGATATCCTTTTTCGCTTGGTGGAACCGCTGCGCTTGTTCCACCCTACGATTTTACCTTGTATTGAATAGAACGGAACAAAAAGATCGATGAGTGCCTCAATGCTGCCCTCTATCCGGGGCAGGGTGGAACAAGCGCAGCGGTTCCACCATGATCTTATCAATAATGAACAAGCTTGCTTAGGCTCAAGCCTTCGTCATTGCACGCCGATAGCCTTTGGTAACAAGGGTAGTCACAGGAGGTGTGTATGCGTAATCTTGATTTGCAACCCACATCCACCGCGCACTGGCACAAACTGGTGTGTGAGGCGGAACAGCAGGCACAACGCAGCCTGAATGAGGAACTGCAAAGTTACCTGGTATTTTTGCTGCAACGTTTTCTCAACAGACCGGAAATGACCGGTCGTATTCTCGCACTGGATTATCTAAAAAGTTTTCGCATCGCCGGACAACGGCAAATTGGCAAGCTGCGCGACGTGGGCGACATTTGCCTGTTGCATGCCGGTTTTTTTCCACAACGCGCCCGTCGTCGTCGCGTCAGTGTGAATTATTACGTTGACCTTGGTATTGGAGCCTATTACCAGTTACACCACAACACCGCACACCAGCAAGGCCAGCTTTATGAACATCTGTACGAAGGATTTGTTCCGGCTATGGATGTGTTGCAAACGATTCGGAACATGGGCGATTCACAACCGCTGCTTGATCCACTCACCGCACATGAACTCTGGCAACACACCGACAGCACGCAGGCACGGCGGCGATTGCGGGATGTGAGCAATGGGCAGCCAGTGTTTATCAGCAAACAGGGTCCATCAACGCAACGACATTGATTGCATTCGCTTCTCTGGCGAGAAGCGATAAATCATCTGTCCGTCAAAAAGCTATCTAATCCAACTGTTAACCGTTAATCCGGGGTATTAAAAACTTACCAAAGTCCACCTACAGTAAAGGTTGTGGATTTCCAATTACTGTTGCCTATTTCTCCATTAAAATTTACCTGCTTATCGGAAAAACTCACACCAATTAATATACGTGACTCACTGGAAACAGGAAAAGCATATCCAGCACCCAATAAATAGCCAAAACCATGTTCACTGGTTACCGTTGAAAAATTGTTTTTAAAAGTAACCTGCGCCAACCCTGCATCAACACGAATAAAAAACCCATCACCAATTTCCGAGCCAAAAAATCTCATACCGCTTATGCCCAACAGATTTTGAGTAATCTGTAATTCAGCCAATCCGGATTCAAACCGATCAACAGAACCTGAAATGACAAAGCCCAACAAGCTGTTTTTGGCTTGAGGCCAATAAAAACCAAACATATCGAAAGCCGTTTCGGTACGATCAACGCCCGATAAAGTCTCCAAAAAATTCAACTCTGAATTCAAACCGCTTGGATAATCATGATTTACCGTGCCAATTGCCCAATAAGTGTACCAGTCTTCTTCGTCCGCATACGCAATGGATGAGCTGAGACACAACAATAACCACAATAAATACTTTTCCATATTAACTCCCTTTAAAAACTGAAATGATTTATAGGCTGTAAAAGTCTCTTTATTATTTTGACCTAGGCAAGGCTATCCATATTATTTACTGGGAACAACGGTAATTTTACCCAGGTTTATTAAACGGGTACTGTTACGTGTGGTATGAAAAACAAGCTCCCGACAAAACAGGGCTTGTTATTACCAATGCCCCTTACGATGTTGAGTCATTCACATAACTGCCCGTCAGCCTGGTCAACAAGGCATTATCATCCAGAGCTAGATCAACAAGTTTCAATTTCTTTAAAACCGCCGAGCAATCCGCCCGCCGCCCCAGCTTCAGTCGAGTCAAAAAGAAACACACTCGCCTGAGAAACAGCAACACAAAAAGCACCATAATACTGGTGACCACTTCAAACCAAAGGAGAAAACTGCCAACAGAATCCACCAGTGCGCCATAGGTGAAAAAATAAACCAGTAAAATCATGCCGGAAAGAATACCGATACTAACCATAAAATTTTCCAGGGTTTTTTTGATTTGCTGAATAGCGTTGAGAATGTTTTGCTCGGACATATTATTCACTTGTAATGTTTGTGGGGTTTAGTTAAGGCCGAATTCTAACAAAGTCTGGCCTCACGAGTACGTCCATCGTCAGCAAACAGCGGAGACAAGACCGAGACAGCCATTTTCAGCTATAATCACCAACCTTTTTTCCGAACCCGTTTCCGACGCGACGTATCTCATGACCCAGCCACTATCCCGACAACGTAAAGCCGTTTCCCTGATTTCCGGAGGGCTCGACTCCATGCTGGCCACCCAGGCCATGCTAGAGCAAGGCATTCATGTGGAAGGCATTAATTTTTATACCGGTTTTTGCGTGGAGGGCCATACTCACGCGATTCGTAAAAAAGACAAGGCGAAGCCCAAGCGCAACAACGCCTTGTGGGTGGCGGAACAACTGGGCATCAAGCTGCACATCATTGATGTTATCGATGAATACAAAGACGTGGTGATCAATCCCAAACACGGCTACGGCAGCAACATGAACCCTTGCCTGGACTGTAAGTGTTTTATGGTGCGCAAGGCGCATGAGTGGATTAAAGAACACAACTTTGATTTCATCATCACTGGCGAGGTGGTGGGTCAGCGACCCATGTCGCAACGACGGGACACCATGCCGGTCATCCAGCGTGAATCCGGAGCCGAAGACCGCCTGCTGCGCCCGTTGTGCGCCAAAATCCTGCCCGCCACCCTGCCCGAGCGTGAAGGCTGGGTGGATCGTGAAAAACTGTTTGATTTCAATGGCCGTGGCCGCAAGCCGCAAATCGCCCTGGCCGAAAAAATGGGCATATCGGATTTTGCCCAACCTGCCGGCGGTTGCTGTTTTCTCACTGACGCGGCCTATTCCGGCAAGCTGGCCGATTTGTGGTCGGCACGCGGCGAGCGTCGTTACGAACTCGATGACATTATGCTGCTCAAGGTGGGACGTCACTTGCGCCCACGACCCCATTTCAAGATTATCGTCGGACGCGAGGAAGGCGAAAACCGCTTTCTCGAAGGCTATCGCAAGCAGTTCACTCACTTGTATACCATCAGCCATCCCGGCCCGCTGGTCTTGCTGGATGGCGAGGCCAATAACGACGATCTGCAATTGGCAGCACAACTGACGGCCCGCTTCAGTCAGGGTAAAATGGCCGAAACGGTGCGCGTTGAACTGCATGAAAAAGGGGCCGCCAAACGCGAGCTGGATGTGGCACCACTCACTAACGAAGAAATCCCTGTGGAGTGGTATTTATGAGCCATCATCAACTCGATGCCCGCCGCATGCTCTGCCCCATGCCGGTGATCCGTACACAAAATTTCGTGGCCAAACTACCTGCGGGTGACACCGTGGACGTGCTCTGCACTGACCCCGGCGCACTCCACGATATTCCGGCCTGGTGCCGCATCCATGGCCACGAAATCATCGGCACGCAGGAACAGGATGGCGAGCTGATGATCAGCGTGCGCGTAGGTATCAACGCCGACTGATGACCCACAGTCACCCCCATCACCAGCCCGATACCGGAACCGGTGGAGACAGCTATCACGATGCGCGCTACAAAGCGGCTCGTAAAGTCACTCTGATCGGTTCGGCAGTGGATTTGCTGCTGGGCGTGGCAAAAATTGTGGCGGGTTATATCGGCAGCTCCCAGGCTTTGATTGCCGACGGCATACATTCGTTATCCGATCTCGCTACTGACGGCGTGGTTCTGTTCGCCATGAAACACGGCTCCCGCGAGGCCGACGAAAAACACCCCTATGGCCACGCCCGTATCGAAACCCTGGCCACCATCACACTCGGCGTAGCGCTGATCGGCATCGCTATCGGCATCGCCTGGGATGCCTTATTGCGCCTGCGACACCCTGAACTGCTCATGCATCCTGGCTGGCTGGCGCTAGTGGTCGCCAGTATTTCGATTGTTTCCAAAGAAGCCATTTACCAGTACACCCTGCGCGTTGCGAAGAAATGGAATTCCAGCCTGCTGCGTGCCAATGCCTGGCATAGTCGCTCGGATGCCATT
This sequence comes from Gammaproteobacteria bacterium, assembly GCA_021648485.1. Taxonomy (GTDB): domain Bacteria; phylum Pseudomonadota; class Gammaproteobacteria; order SZUA-152; family SZUA-152; genus SZUA-152. The sequence continues at coordinate 37,828 of JAKISS010000025.1, read as the reverse complement.
TCTTCAGTCATTGTGGTCATCGGCATACTGGGCAGCATGAGCGGACTGCATTACCTGGATGCCGTCGCCGCCATCGGTGTGGCGTTAATGGTGGCCTGGATTGGCGGCAAGCTAGCCTGGCACAGCGCCCAGGAACTCATCGATACCGCCATGGAACCAGAAAAGGTAGCGCAGATTCGCCATTCGATTCAATCCGTGAACGGCGTACAGGCTCTGCACATGCTGCGTACCCGGCGCATGGGTGATAGCGGTCTGGTGGACGTACACATTTTAGTAAACCCACGCATCAGTGTCTCCGAAGGACATCGCATCAGCGAAACTGTGCATGCACAAATCATGCGCGACGTGACTACAGTTACTGATGTGATGGTGCATATTGACCCGGAAGACGATGAACAAGCAGCCCCCAGCAGCGGATTGCCACTACGCAACGAGATACTGGCCCGGCTTCAACAACGCTGGGCCAGTATTGAGGCAGCCCGATACATCGAAGAAGAAGACACTGTGCTGCACTATCTGGACGGGAAAATTCATGTAGAGGTATTATTGCCCCTGTCCCGCATGACAGACATAAATGCAGCACAAGCCGCAGCACACACATTACGCCAGCAGGCAACAGCGCAGCCCGGTATGGATCATATTGCCGACGTTGTGGTGCGCTTTCACTGAAACAGCAGCTATAAAGTGCGCGACCATGGTGCGCCAGGCACCTTTGCGCACCATTATTGTGCAATAGTAATGCAGCGGTTTCCGTGACCCAAAAATACGGGTAAGGTAGGTTTCCCGCATAACCTGTCGTTATCGCAACAGTTTTACAGAAATAAGGCGCAGCAATGCCTTGTAGGGAGCAATGGCATATTTCATGCTTGACAGCACTATTGAGCAGAACCGTACGAATCGAAAATTAAAATAAAAGAGAATAGAGCAGCCTGAAAAAACCGGGCCAAAACATTCTCAAAGAATCATTCACTTAGTCAACATTACTAAAATAAGCAATCAGGAGAGTCCATCATGTCTGCACAAGACGTATTGAATATGATCAAAGACAACGAAGCGAAATTTGTTGATTTTCGCTTCACCGACACCCACGGTAAAGAGCAGCACGTCACTGTGCCTTCCAGTACCGTGGACGAGGATGTCTTCACCGAAGGCAAGATGTTTGACGGTTCCTCCATCGAAGGCTGGAAGGGCATCAACGAATCCGACATGATTCTCATGCCTGATACCTCCACCGCCGTAATGGACTTGTTTTCCGACGAGTCCATGCTCAACATCACCTGCGACATTGTCGAGCCATCCACCGGCCAGGGTTACGAGCGTGATCCCCGCTCTGTTGCCAATCGCGCTGAAGCCTATCTGAAAAGCACGGGTATTGCCGATACAGCCTACTTTGGTCCAGAGCCTGAATTCTTCATTCTCGATGACGTACGCTGGGGCACCACCATGTCCGGCAGCTTTTACAAAATTGACTCCGAAGAATCCGAGTGGAATTCCGAAAAGGTTTATGAAGACGGTAATATTGGTCACCGTCCCGGCGTAAAGGGGGGTTACTTCCCCGTGCCACCTGTGGACAGCCTGCACGATATCCGTGCCGCCATGTGTCTGGCTATGGAAGAAATGGGTGTGCCTGTTGAAGTGCATCACCATGAAGTAGCAACCGCTGGCCAGTGCGAAATCGGCACCAAATTCTCCACCCTGACCCAACGCGCTGACTGGGTGCAAATCCAGAAATACTGCACACACAACGTGGCCCACGCCTATGGAAAAACCGCTACCTTTATGCCAAAACCACTGGTAGGCGACAACGGCTCCGGCATGCATGTACACATGTCCCTGTTCAAAGGTGGCGATAACTTGTTTGCCGGTGACGAATACGGCGGTCTTTCTGAAACTGCATTGTTCTATATTGGCGGCATCATTAAACATGCGCGCGCACTGAATGCCTTCACCAATGCTTCAACCAACAGCTACAAGCGCCTGGTGCCTGGTTTTGAGGCTCCCGTAATGCTGGCCTATTCCGCGCGCAACCGTTCTGCTTCCATCCGCATCCCGTTTGTGAGCAACCCTAAGGGTCGTCGTATTGAACTGCGCTTCCCCGACCCCACCGCCAATCCTTATCTGGCCTTCGCTGCCATGATGATGGCCGGTCTGGACGGCATTCAAAACAAGACTCACCCTGGCGAAGCCATGGATAAAGATTTATACGACCTGCCCGCCGAAGAAGCGGCTGAAATTCCACAGGTTTGTCATTCTTTTGATCAGGCTTTGGAAGAGCTGGACGCTGACCGCAGCTTCCTCACCGCAGGTGGCGTGTTTACAGACGACATGATCAGCGCCTTCATCGACCTGAAAATGGAAGAAATTACCCGCCTGCGCATGAGCACGCATCCGGTTGAGTTCGATATGTACTACTCCTGCTGATGTTTAGTCAGCATAAAGGCAGCCGTTAACTTGCTGCCTTTGCCGTAAAATAAAACGCCCCCTTTCGCATGAGAGGGGGCGTTTTTTAACGTAGGGGGGCACGCACTACTTTGTCAGTAAATTGTTCCATTTTTTTATCTTCTTCCGGTATCAACTGATTAAGCAATTCTGTTGATATGAATTTTTTATTGGCATGCAGGTTTGATGCATAGACATGAATTATTCCTGGACTGTCAGGCGAACGATCAATGAATTCGGACAGCAGTTTTTTCTCCGCAATGAAGTCATGTGACAGTTTATTCTGTATGTTTTTGTGAACCAGAAACTTATACTCTGTACCAATGAGGCTAAATTTAGCCAATCCCTGTTTTTCCAACCTCCTTAATTCTTCCAATTCATCTGAACTCATAGGCGTCACCTGTTTTATTGATATATTGTTCTTTTCGATGCATAAAAGAAGCGACTTTACTGTTAATTCTTTTATTTTTTTGTAAAGTCTGCCAGGCATCATTGGTTTTTCGACAAACGCATCACACCCGTATTCAAAACATTGTCTTCGATGAGACGAGTCCGAAGTATAGGCGATGATGGGAAAATATTTTGTTTCCTGCCGGATACGCTGAGTGGCTTCCATGCCATTCATTATCGGCATTTCGATATCCATCAGGCCGAGATCATATTTTCCATCATTTTTCAAAGCATATTCCAGAGCTTCCTTTCCGTTTGAGGCGATATCAAAATCGTACCCCCAATGTTCCATCAGCCTTATGTTTAATGACTGAAGAATGGGTGCATCTTCCGCGATAAGTATATTCATGGGTGATTCCTTTTCCCGTTGACTGTTTAACTATCCGGGCTCCACCCGATTTAATGAGCAGGGAAATAGCCCTGCGATGACTCGCATCGTAGTATCTCCCTCCTATTCTCCTGTTAGCAGCAATACACTTCAAGTGTATTCCAGCCAAATACACGCTTGGAGGTCCATAAAGGTGGCAATTGAATTTACCCCTTTATCTCGGGAGAGAAATATACTCCTCATCAAACGCATCACACTCAAACACCATATTGAATCGATTTTTCGAGATCCAGCCCTGAGGTCTTTTATTCTTCGCCATATCCGTCATTATTCGGCGATTCTTTTCATCATTAAGTTTATTGTTTCTAGACTTCACTGTCCATCGGCTTAATGTTGAATGGCCAACACTCAATATGTTTTCAACCAATGCGGCACCAAGATCTATGCCCAATCGATAACCCATTGTTTCCCGCCACGAAAATGAGATAATGGCAACATTGGTTTTACAAAAGCTGATGCGCCTCAACTGAAAATGAAAATGAAAAAAAGAGGTTAGCTTCAATGCTGTTACGCTAAGCATGAAACCGCTTTATTTGTAGGGTGCGCTGTGCGCACCAATGTTCATGCTTCGCCCATAAAAGCGTGTGTAATAGCGGTTACGGGGCACTACCACGGCATCGCATGGTGCGCACAGCACACCCTACCTGTTATAACATTGCAATATTGGGGGGAGTTCTTTTTGTGACAACCCGAAAAATACGAACAATAAGACAGAACAACACACAGGCGAATTATGAAACCATCGATTCACAGTAAACTGGAAACCATTGCCGACCGTCTTGAGGAGGTCAGCGCCTTGCTCGCTGACCCTGGCGTAATGTCGGACCAGAACCAGTTTCGCGAGCTGTCCAAAGAATACGCACAAATCGACCCGTTAGTGAAATGTTTCAAGGATTACCAGTCTACGTTAGCGGATTTCAGTGAAGCGGAATCATTGCTTAAAGATGACGACCCTGAAATGCGCGAGATGGGCGAGGAAGAACTCAAAAGCGCCAAAGACCGCCAGCAGACACTGGAACTCGAATTACAAAAACTGTTATTGCCCACAGACCCTAATGACAACAGCAATACGTTTCTGGAAATCCGTGCGGGCACTGGCGGTGACGAAGCGGCGCTGTTTGCCGGTGATCTGTTTCGCATGTATTCGCGTTATGCGGAAAATCGTCGCTGGCAGGTCGAAATCATCAGCGAAAGCCAGGGCGAGCACGGTGGTTATAAGGAAGTTATTCTGCGCATCATCGGTCAGGGTGCCTATTCGCGGCTCAAATTTGAATCCGGCGGCCATCGTGTGCAGCGTGTGCCGGAAACCGAGTCCCAGGGACGTATTCACACTTCCGCCTGCACTGTGGCCATTATGCCGGAGGTGGCCGAGGTGGAGAAAATCGAAATCAATTCCGCTGATCTGAAAGTCGATACTTTTCGTGCCTCCGGTGCGGGTGGTCAGCATGTGAATAAAACCGATTCGGCGATTCGCATCACCCACCTGCCCACCGGCACGGTGGTGGAGTGTCAGGACGAGCGCTCGCAACACAAAAACCGCGCGCGTGCCATGTCGTTATTGCAGGCCCGCATCACCAATGCCGAGCGTGAAAAACAGGATGCCGAACAGGCCGAAACCCGTAAATCACTGGTGGGCAGCGGTGACCGCTCCGGGCGTATCCGTACCTATAACTTCCCACAGGGGCGCATCACCGACCATCGTATCAACCTCACGCTGTACAAGCTCGATGAGATCATGCAGGGCAATCTCGACCCGATCATTGAACCGCTGGTCAACGAGCATCAAATCCAGCAACTTGCGCAATTAAGTGACGAATAATCGCGAAAGCGCCACGATCAAAAACACCCTGCTGGATGCGGTAACACAATTGCATAACGCGGGTCTGCGCGAGCATTCCCAACTGGATGCCGAAATGCTGTTAGCCCACGCACTGGGGCAGACACGCACTTTTTTGCGCACTTGGCCCGAGCGCGCACCCGAACCGGTACACCTCACACAATTTCGGACCCTGCTCACGCGTCGCTGTCTGGGCGAACCCGTTGCTTACCTCATCGGCAAACGTGATTTTTGGGATATGACGTTAACCGTATCGCCCCATACCCTCATCCCCCGCCCGGAAACTGAAACGCTGGTGGAGCGGGCGCTGGAAAAAATCCCGCCCAATGCCAGCTGGCGCATTGCCGACCTTGGCACGGGCAGCGGAGCCATCGCTCTGGCTATTGCCCGCGAACGGCCCCACTGCCAAATAGTCGCCACGGATATTTCAGCTGCTGCACTGACCGTCGCCCGCAACAACGCGGCTCGACTCAAAATCAGCAATGTGCGCTTTGCCGAAGGGCGCTGGTGTGAACCCTTGGCTAACGAACATTTTGAAATAATCATCAGCAATCCGCCCTACATACACGCCGATGACCCTCACCTGCAACAGGGCGATCTGCGTTTTGAGCCGCTCACTGCACTGCAATCCGGCCCGGATGGTCTTGCAGACATCCGCATTATTTGCGCCGAAGCCCGCCAGCATTTGCGCTCACCCGGCTGGCTGCTATTGGAGCACGGTTACAACCAGGGTACGACCGTGCTCGCTATTTTGCACAAACAGGGCTATCAGCAAGTACAAACAGAAAAAGATCTGGCGCAAAACGACCGAATCAGCCTGGGAACCTGGGTGTAACCCACATAAAAAACGTAGAATTTCGACCGTAATCGGGCTAGGATTAGGTCATGGATTCACTTACTACCAATTTCATTAAAACCCGTGAAATCCACTTTAGCAACGTGGACCCGGCAAGCAACGACGCCCGCGAGGCATTGCGCCTGTTACTGGACACGCCCAGCATTGAGAATGTTCGTGCCTTGAATAATGACTGTATTCAGGTCAGCTACGACCTCCGCCAGGTTACCCTGAAAACACTGGAAGCCGCGCTGGTGGAAGTGGGTTTCCATCTCGACAACAGTCTGCTGATCAAAATGAAACGCTCATTGTTTTATTACACAGAAGAAACCCAGTTGATGAATCTGGGGCATCAACATGACCAAGCCAGCTCCACGCTGGATATCTTTGTCAATTGTTATCATCAACGTAAACATGGCTGCCGTGATCGACGGCCTGAGTATCTGCGACATTACTCCTGAAAAAACACCCACTTCCGGTTATCCCTGAGACTTTCGATGAACGATCAGCAACTCCTGCGCTATAGCCGACACATCATGCTGCCTCAGATGGACATTGCCGGACAGCAACGCCTGATGCAGTCCCACGCATTGATTATCGGCCTCGGCGGACTGGGCTCTCCCGTTGCCATGTATCTGGCATCAGCCGGCGTGGGGCAACTGACGTTGGTGGATTTTGATACCGTGGATTTATCCAATCTGCAACGGCAGATTGCTCACAGCCACAGTGACATCGGTCGCGCCAAAGTAGACTCTGCAGCAGATACACTCCATGCCCTGAATCCGGAAATCAAAATAAATACGCTGGACAAAAAACTCACTGACGAAGCACTCACCCAGGCCGTCCGGCAGGCAGATGTGGTCATCGATGCCTGCGACAATTTTGCCACCCGTTTTGCCATCAACCAGGCCTGTGTCAGCACGCACACACCCTTGGTATCTGGTGCAGCTATTCGCCTGGAGGGACAGGTATCCGTTTTCCCGAACACACCCGACGAGGCAACAAATGCCCCTTGTTATCGCTGCCTCTACGATGATATCCCCGAAGCCGAAGCCAGATGCAGTGAAACAGGCGTGCTCGCTCCCTTGGTGGGCATCATTGGCAGCATTCAGGCCACCGAAGCCATCAAACTGCTCAGTGGGCTGGGCACACCTCTTGCCGGACGCTTGTTAGCTCTGGATGCCAGCACGCTGGAATTCCGCGAAATTCGCCTGCGCCGTGATCCGCAATGCCCAGTCTGTAGTAAGCCATGAAACATACCCGCCAAAATATAACCCTTATAAACATAAAGAAATTGACCTTGTCATATTTTCAATAAATACTGTGGTCGTCGTTTCAGCACTATATTTTCCTGATATCCCGGAGACGAGCCGGTTAATATTTCCCTCTCACCCGACATGACGTTAACAGCTGCGAAAATATTACATAACATACTGTTGACGTATTATTAAGAAACGTGCATGTAATACCCCTCTGTTCAACACTCATACTTCAGTCAGTTTTTATTCATTCTGATGACTGACAAAACGTTGGAGGAAGACAAAAACCTTGAACAAAAACACGAAAATAGTCCAGGCACTAACGGCTAAAGAACGGACACAACAATAAATAGGTGCTTTAAAAAAACAGTAACAGCATGGACGTGAGAGGTAGGGAGTGACTCAGGTGACAAAACCAGGACGCGCATATAGGGAAATTGGAGAGAATTTACAATGAACACAGGCTCACGCATCACCGGCATCTGTTTATGTGCGTTCATCACATTTTTCCCGTTGCCTGTCTTTTCAACAGGTACCGCTGACCACAACGCCACTGACCACGAAGATAACAACGCACTCATGGGCGTCGGTGCCCATTTTGCGTGGATTTTGTTTGATGCCATCAAGGCCGACCTGGAAACCAAAGTCGGTCGCCGTGTCATTTTGTTTGGTGAGAATTCCATGCTTGGCGTCGGCTGCAATGCGGGCATCAAGGCTGCCAGACAAGCCACCCAGAGCCGGGAAACGTTTGGTTTTATCTGCTGTTCATTAAGCGATGAAGAAATCGAAAAAGAACAGCTTATCGTCTATCCACTGGTCAAAGAACCCATTCTGATTCTTACTCACAAAGACAATCCGGTGGACAACCTCAGTTCAGATCAGGTACGCGCTATTTTCCGTGGTGACCTGACAAGCTGGGCCGACGTGGATGCAGCGGACAAACCCATTGTGGTGGTCACGCGCCTGCACTGTAAAAAACGTCCCGGTCACTGGAAAACCATTTTACCCAACCACAAGGCATTCCGTCAGGAACGCTTGAACGTCACCAGCGCTGCGGCCATGGTGCAGCGGGTCGGCGACTTCCGCAGTGCCATTGGCCATACCGGAGCCACCTGGATATTTGACACCAAAGACCAGATAAAAATTATCATGGTAGACGGTTTCAGGCCCACAGCAAAAAACCTGCGCGATGGTAAATACCCCTTTTATCGCCAACTCTCGGCCATCACCAATCGTAATCCGTCACCGGATGTGGTCACACTCATTAATGAAGCACAAACCGGCGAAGCCTTCCGCAAGGTTGCCCGGCAATATGAGCTGCTGCCACTCAACCCGATGCGACAAATGTCATCGGCAAATGCCGCAGCACAATAATATTTTCTGTTTATGCTGACCACTTACCGCGCACGCCTGTTTTTTTACACCATTTTGCTCATCACATTTTTGGTGACAACACTTGCGTATACCTATATTTATTCCCGCGATGCCATTCTGGAACAGGCCAGGTACAACCTTGCCAATACAGCCCGACTGCTCACCGGCAATATCAAAATGGAAGAAAATGGGCTACTGCACCATGCTGAAGTGATTCGTGATGACCCACGTATTCAGGAATATATGTATATGGTTACCAAAATAGGGGCTGAAGAAGAAGCTCTGCGTCGGCTTTTCAAGCGCGACTTTAGCTGGCTGCCTGTAGAACGCTTTGTCTTTCTCGACCTGAACGGACAACCACGACTCAATACAAAAAATGCCGATCTTGCCAATGCGGTGCAGGAACACATGCGTCAATCACAAAACAAGATTTTTTACACCCAGAGTTCACACGGGCTTGAACTGGTCGCCTGGGCCTCTATTTCCTGGCAGGGCACCCCACTGGGCACCATTGCCATTACCCATCGGCTTGATCATCATTGGCTCCGCCAGCATCAAAACTACAGTAGCGGGCATCTATTCATCGAAAAACACAATGTCGTGCAATTAAGCAGCCTGCCCGAAAGTGAAGGTAAAACGTTTCTGCCGCGCGGTGGCCGCATTGTGATAAATGACACTATTTATCAGGTGCGCGCTATTCCTCTCGCGGGTGAGGGTCTAAGCACATCTCACCTATGGCACGGTATTTCAGAACAGGAAGTGCTCAAACAATTAAAACGACACAGCCAAATCATTCTTGCATTGGCCATATTTGGCAGCCTTGCCACGCTGATCATGGGCTTGATCATTGCGCGTGACTTCAACCGGCCACTAAATCAGTTAATGGAGATCACTCGTGCAGTGACGCGAGGTGCATTACCCATGATGGGCCGGGCCGTGGAAACCAACGAAATTGACACCTTATCCAATCGTTTTTCCGAAATGCTGCAAAGCCTGCGCGAAAAACAGGACGAGATCGACCGCGCCCACCAACGATTGGAAGAATCTGCCATCACCGACTCACTGACAGGCTTGCATAACCGTCGTTATCTCAAACAAATATTCCCGCAACTGTTTGCACAGGCACAACGTGAAACTCACTGTCTCAGTGGCCTCATGCTGGACCTGGATTATTTCAAACGCATTAATGACCAATACGGTCACCTCGTCGGCGACCAGTGTCTTACCCACACAGGCGAAATATTAAAAGAATCCTGTCGCGCCAGTGACTATATTTTTCGCATGGGCGGAGAAGAGTTTTTAATTCTGAGTTTGAGCGACACGACTCAGGGAGGAAAAATACTGGCAGAAAAAATCCGTGACACCCTGGCAAAAAACCCCATCACATACAAACAGTCGCTCATCAGTATGACCACCAGCATTGGCATTGGGCTCACCGAAAATCAGCTGGATGCAGAGGCCGCGCTAACCACCCTGCTCTTTCATGCCGACAAAGCACTTTACGCTGCAAAAAATAATGGTCGCAACCAGGTGATTATTTACAACACAGCTCTGCAAAACACCTCATCCGCTTAACTCTTTAACCTAAATTAATCAGTTGAGCTGTAGCGAGAACGGCTAACGCACTCAACCCAGCCGCTAAACAGGAAAGTTATGACACGACCATTTCTAACCAAAATCGAAGTGCTTTTACTTGATCAAGCACCAATAGTTACATCATAGTGCAACTGTACAGATAATCACCATTCACCCCAAAGCCATTTTCCAGGCACTGGCAGACTTGACCCGCCGATTGCGGATCATTCGCCTGAAAGTAATGACGGGAGACGAGTCCTGTTTATGTGAACTGGTTGATAGCTTGCAGGAACCCTCATACAAACTCTCCCGTCATCTGAAAATTCTGCGCCAGGCAGGGCTGTTGTCATCTCAAAAAAAGGGACGCTGGGTCTATCACCGGCTGATGACAAAGCCTGCGTATCTGGAACAGCTATACGCCACCGTGCAGGCACTTCCCAACTCAAACGGGGTTTATCATGCAGATTTAAAACGCTTCCACGACCGCCTGTGCCTGCGCGAAGGCGGCCGTTGTCAGGTCGGCATCCAGTCTTGCAGCGCTCAAAACTGAAGCGGAGTAACGATGTCCGGCTGTGGTTGCGAGATTGAGATTAAAAACAGAGATCAACGTCGTATACTCATCCTGTTGCTGGCCATTAACAGTGTGATGTTTGTTACGGAAATCATCGCCGGCATTATCGGTGACTCCACTGCCCTGATTGCTGATTCGCTGGACATGCTGGCCGATGCCACAGTTTATGCCATTGGCCTCTATGCTGTGGGGCGGAACCTGCTGGTCAAGGCGAAGGCAGCCCATATCAGTGGTGTTTTTCAAATCGTGCTGGGGCTTGGAGTATTGATTGATATTGTGGTGGGCATGGTGGCACTGATCGCGAATACTATTTGCCTGGCGTTGATCTATAAACATCGCCAGGATGAGGTGCATATGCGCGCAAGCTGGATTTTTTCTAAAAACGACGTGATTGCCAACCTAGGCGTGATTGGCGCTGGCTTTCTGGTTGCCTATACAGGCTTATTCTGGCCCGGCCTGATTATCAGTTTACTGATTGCTACCATTGTGATCAGAGGCGGCATACACATAATCAATGATGCCAGGCCTGAAAAAAACCAACAAGAAAAGACACTGTAATACGGAAAGTCACCTTCCCGTTTTTATAGCTCACAATACAGATAACAGCCCAAGTAAATCAACGCCATATCCTAAACTTGTTTCATGCACGCTCTTGATATACCCGTAGCGTTTGAAATTTAGGTGTTCAGTGTGCGTCATATTCATTTCATGGCAAGGCGAAATGACGAGTAATAGTCGGTCTATTGTGAGGAATTTCAACGCAGCCATGGAATGAAGAGGGTGTGCAATGAGCGCCTAAATTTCAATCGCTACGGGTATAGTAACATGAAAATCAGTAAACACAGGATCAGTCTGCTGAACCTCGCCGAAGAATCTGGCAATGTCTCACAAATCTGAAAAATAAATGACTTCACTTTTTTCGGACCCCTAACTTAATCAAATCACAAAATAAAGTTAGGTTTATTTTCCTGGTTATTACAGACTGTGCATGTATTTTATATCTACGCTACTCCTATTCAAGGTTAAAATTTCACGCTGCTTATTTAACCGTTACCGTCTGACGAACAGTCATTGCCAAAAGCGATATCCTGAAAGAGATACAGCCATTACCATGGCATACAACGTAGTGGGTATATACCCGTCGCGTTTGAGGCTCAATCATTCACTGCATGCCTTTTTCATTCTATGACTATGTTGAATTTTTGTACAAAAGGCCTTCTATTATTCATCACCCCGCTTCACTCTGGAATAAATCTGGCATACCAGCGGAAATAGCGTGAAAGAAAGCGAAGAATATTTTGGGCTACACTGTTCGTGAGTTGACCGTTAATCGCATACCGCTTCAGAGTAATCCGGCTTTTGGTGGCAATTTCGCCCTTTCACATAAGGCACTACATGGCTCATCTGTTCATTTCCGCTGCCCACAAGTCTTCGGGTAAAACCACACTGAGCATCGGTCTCTGCGGTGCATTTCGCCAGCACGGGCTTAGTGTGCAACCCTTCAAAAAAGGCCCGGATTACATCGATCCCATGTGGCTGTCCCGCGCTGCTGGAAAGGATTGTTACAATCTGGATTTCCATACTCAACAGCACAGCGAGATACTCAGTGCCTTTGGTCATCGTACGGATTCAGCCGACATCGGCATCATCGAGGGCAACAAGGGGCTCTACGATGGCCTTGACCTTGAGGGTACAAACAGTAACGCAGCGCTGGTTACCCTGCTTGATTCGCCAGTGATCCTGGTGATCGATGCCCAAGGTATGACCCGTGGCATTGCCCCGCTGATTCTCGGCTATCAGGCTTTTGAAAAAGGCATCAATATCGCAGGGGTGATTCTCAACAAACTGGGCGGGAGTCGTCATGAGTCCAAGCTGCGTGCCGTTATCGAGCATTATACCGATGTGCCTGTGGTGGGTGCGGTACACCATGATCCCATGCTGGATATCCAGGAGCGGCATTTGGGCCTGATCCCTAGCAATGAGGCAGACTCTGTAGAACGACAAATTCAGGCCATTGCCGATGTTATTGGCCAACAGGTGAATCTCGACCAATTGCAACATATCGCTAACCATGCCACAACACCTGCTTATCAGCCTCTACTAAAAACTGAATCCATCACGGTAGATATTCGCATCGGTATCGCGCAAGACGCTGCTTTTGGTTTTTATTATCCCGATGATCTTGCGGCTTTTCGCATTGCGGGTGCAGAATTAGTGAGTATCGATACACTGCACGACGCACAACTCCCCGAAATCGATGGCCTGTTTATTGGCGGCGGTTTTCCCGAGACACAGATGCAAACACTGGAGGCGAATATTTCTTTACGTGATAGCATTCGCACAGCCATTGAAGCGGGCCTGCCGGTGTATGCCGAGTGTGGTGGTCTGATGTATTTGTCACGCAGTCTGCAATGGAATGAAAACAAATGCAGCATGGTGGGTGCGCTGCCTATGGATACACGTATGCATCAGCGCCCACAGGGGCGTGGCTATGTGCAACTGGCCAGAATGCACAATACACTGTGGGATGAAATGTTAAATAAGGGCGAAAATATTAATGCTCATGAATTTCATTATTCATCCGCTGAAAACCTCGAAAAAACCACGAAATTCGCTTATCGTGTCTTACGTGGCCATGGAATGACGGGGCAGCACGATGGCATTATTCATCACAATGTACTGGCCAATTATAGCCATATGCGTAACGTGGAAAACAATCCGTGGGTAAAACAGTTTGTTGATTTTGTCCGCAGGCATAAATAATCCGGGATTTTCCATACAACCATTATCATCAATCTGAAGAGGCAACGATCATATATGAACATTATCAGCTTTTCTCCTGCCGCTATTGCACAAATAAAAACAAACATACAGGACAACGGGCACGGTGCCATGGCATTGCGTATTGCCGCTACCATGACCGCAGATGAGACCATTAACTACGGCATAGGGTTCGATGAAACAAAAAAAGATGACGTGCAGTTTACTGATGATGGCGTTAATTTTCTGGTCAGCCCGGATTGCCTGGAGTTATTAAACGGCGTACACATCGACTATGTTGACATTGAAAATGATCAGCATCATTTTATTTTTCTTAACCCCAATGATCCCAACTACAAACCACCCAAAGAATAAAAACACAATGAAATAACTCTGGTAACACATTTTCATAATGTCAACATATAGCGTCAGCAACAACAGCGAGTTTTTCCGGCCATTGTTAATCAGCCTGATCACTGTCCTGTTTGCCATATTACTCTCCGGCATTGCCGCCTGGCTTTGGCCGCAATATCAGGCCATTCTGGCCATCAGTCAAATTATTCTTACAAGCATCAGTTTTTTCCTTATTTCACGCATCGCGTACTGCATGAAAAAACACTTTCTCTCTCCACTGGCGCAATTACGTGAATGGGCACAACGCATGCGCAACGGCGATCTTTCCGCTCGTGTTCAGCAACCCAGACAAGGTGAATTTTCAGCATTGGCAAATGATATCAATAAACTCGGTGACTCATTGCGCGCATTGACACGCGACATGGATGAACAGGTCAATAAACAAACCATTATTCTGCAACGAAAAACCCGTTCACTGGAAATTTTGTATGATGTCGCGGCCCGCAGTAATTCAGCAAAAAACATTGATGACTTGCTCATTGGTTTTCTCAACACGTTGACTGAGATCGTTTACGCCCATGCCGGTACGGTTCGGCTGATGAATGATGACCGGAAAATGCGCCTGGTCGGCAGTGTCGGCCTGGATGACAGCATCATCGAAAGAATTCATCTTGTACCCATTGAACATTGTTTGTGCGCACAGGAGTTTTCCCAAAATATGCTGTTATGCCAAAACCGTTTTGAGCGCTGTCAGAATATTGCTGGCGATCTGTTATTTTCAGGCGACAAACTGGAAAATATTGCTATTCCTCTACGCTACAACAATCGCACGCTGGGCATTTATAATTTGTTTGTGGAAAAACTCGGGCTCACTGAGCGTGAGGACATTAAGGATATTCTCACTAACATTGGTCAGCACCTCAGCATGGCCATTACCAAGTCATACTGGGATGCGGAGTCCCACCGTTTATCCATCATGCAAGAACGCACCATGCTGGCTCATGAGCTGCATGATTCTCTGGCGCAGACGCTGGCCAGTCTGCGTTTTCGGGTCAGCATGTTACAAAAAACCCTTTCTCCGGGGGACACTCACTCGAACACCCAAAATACGGATGCGCAGAAAGAAGTGACTCAAATCAAAGGCGGACTGGACGAAGCCAATTTTGAGCTGCGTGAACTGCTTGCTCACTTTCGCATTCGCATGGATGAACGGGGTTTGATCCCGGCAACGGAAGGCCTGGTGGAACGTTTCAAGAATGAAAGTCACTGCCAGATATTTTTTCAGAACGAGTGCCCTGAACTGAAATTACCACCCGTGCTTGAAGTGCATATTCTGCATATTATTCAGGAGGCATTAGCCAATATTCGCAAACACAGCCATGCCAATTATGTGCGTATTTTAATCAGTGGCGATGAGTTACTCGGGTTTCACTTGCTAATTGAAGATGATGGTATGGGCATTGAGTCTGACATTAATAATGCCATGCCCGGTGAACATGTTGGACTCACTATTATGCGTGAACGGGCACAGCGCATCGGTGCTGAACTCAGCATTGAAAGTGACCCTGGTGAGGGCACCCGTATTGAATTGCGATTGCAGGATATGCAATGCAGTGAAAAAAACCGTCGCCTTCAGTAATGAATAAGTGACGGGCTACATGAAATTCCGCTAGAATCATTGACATATGAAAGTCCTGCTCATTGATGATCACACTCTGTTTCGCCTGGGGTTAAAAAACCTGCTGGAACGCAGTGGCATTGACGTGATCGCCGCCGCCAGCACGGGCCAGGAAGGGCTGGACACGGTTCATGATGCCAACCCCGATATCATTTTGCTGGACATGCGCATGCCGGATATGGACGGCTTGGAAGTGCTGAAAAAATTACGTGACGCAGGCGTTACTGTCCCCATTGGCATGCTCACTACCAGCACCGAAGAGCATGATTTACTCGAATCCCTACGCAGTGGTGCCCGGGGTTACCTGTTGAAAGATATGGACCCGGAAGACTTGGTGGCCGCGTTGCACAACATTATGAAAGGCGAAACCATTGTCGCGCCGCAACTTGCCGGTACCCTGGCCCGCGCCCTGCAAGGGAAATCTGCATTACCTGAAAAGAAAACCCCCCTGTCTGCACTGACTCCGCGCGAACGGGAAATCATTGAGCATCTTGCCTTTGGCCAAAGTAACAAGGTCATTGCCCGAGAGCTGGGCATTACCGATGGCACGGTAAAATTACACGTAAAAGCCATATTGCGAAAACTGGAAATCAGCTCGCGGGTGGAGGCAGCGGTTATTGCTGTTGAACAGGGGCTGGGGCGGCAGCGCAGTCCTCCCTCCTGAGCACCTGCTCCCTCTTAATTCTTAATTACCTGTTTTTCATCCACGTTATTTTGCGGCCAATATGATGAAACGTTACAACGATTTGGTGAATGATTGCCTGCCCCATATCGAAGAGGTCTTCCCTTGGGATCTTGCCGATGACATCGCTGAAAACCCTGATTTATTACTTATTGATGTCAGCGAACCTGATGAGTTTTCACGCGTACACATTCCTGGCTCACTTAACGTCGCGCGCGGCATTCTGGAGTCAGCCTGTGAATATGATTATGACGAAACTGTACCGGTACTTGCCGCCGGGCGTGATCGTGATCTCGTACTTGTTTGCCGCTCCGGCCGACGCAGCGCACTGGCAACTTATACGCTGATGCAGATGGGTTTCAGCAAGGTACGCTCACTCAAAACCGGCCTGCGCGGCTGGAATGATGATGAATACCCTCTGGTGGATGAACAACAGAAACCGGTTGATCCCGATACTGCCGAAACCTACTTCACCCCCCGATTGCACCCTGAACAACGTAACCCAGGGAGCTGATTTCCTGGGCGTGATGGTTCTGTGACAATTCATGGCTACACTATACTCGTCGCAATAAACAGGTTTTCCCCCCAGGCTCTCCATGAAACAGTTTCTTGTCGTTGAAGACAATCACGATATCGCCAACCTGGTCTCCATGCATTTACAGGATCTGGGTGCCGAGGTACACATTGCCAACGACGGCAATACCGGCCTTTCTCTGGCACAACAAAGCCGGTTTGATCTGATCATTCTCGATCTCATGCTGCCCGGTATTGACGGCCTGGAAATTTGCCGCCGATTGCGCGGCGCTGATAACCATACGCCCATCCTGATGTTAACGGCTAAAGGAGCCGAACTGGATCGTATCGTCGGCCTGGAAATGGGGGCCGATGACTATCTGCCCAAACCTTTCAGCGTGCGTGAACTGGTGGCCCGAGCCAAGGCTATTTTACGTCGTGTCGATACACAGACCACGCCTGCCACTGACAACTTGCAGGCTGGTGCTCTTTTCCTTGAACCGTCCAAGCGACGGGTCAGCATCACGGGTAACGAGGTCGATCTTACTGCACGCGAGTTTGATCTTCTCTGGCATTTTGCCACCCATCCCGGCCAGGTCTTTACCCGCAGTCAATTGCTCGACAGTGTCTGGGGGTATGGTCATGATGGCTATGAACATACCGTCAATTCGCACATCAATCGGCTGCGTGCCAAAATTGAGCAAGACTCCTCTTCCCCCGCCTATATTCTCACCGTATGGGGCGTGGGCTATAAATTCTCCGATAAACTTTCAGACGTATAAACACCATGTTTCGCACCCTTTACAGTCGCATTGCCGCCGTCCTGTTTACACTGGTATTGCTTATCGGCTATGTGGTTTACAGCATGGTGTTGTATTCATCGGAAATGTATCAGCAGGAATTAACCCAAAAACTCAATGCCGCCCTGGCAAAACATATTGTGGATGAGGAGACCCTGCTCACGGAACAACGGGTTAATCAAAAAGCCTTAAAATCACTTTTTCACTGGCTCATGGTCATTAATCCCAGTATCGAACTGTACCTGTTAAATGCCAATGGGAAAATTTTAGCCTTTTCCGCACCCGAAGGTCACGTCAAACGTCAACAGGTTTCACTCGCTCCCATCAAAAAATTTCTTTCCGGCAAGGAAGAATACCCGCTGACAGGTGATGACCCTCGAGCAACCAATGATCAACATTCACGACAAAAAGTTTTTTCGGCAGCCGTTATTCCCGGTAACACTGCCGACAAGCCTGCGGGTTATCTTTACGTCATTCTCGAAGGTCAAGCTTTTGACAGCATTACCGATAGAGTGAAAGGCAGTTACATTCTACGCTTTACCACAACAGGCCTTGGTGCCAGTCTGCTGCTTGCGCTGGCTGCGGGACTAACTGCATTCGCATTATTGACACGTCGCTTGCGTATATTGACGCGCATCATGTCCACTTACGGTACCGCCATAAAACATACCTCGACACCCCATGCAAACTCACGTTACCCCGTCTCGGCAACATCCACTGACGAAATCGACCAGCTGGGTATCAACTTCAATCAGATGGCAGACCGTATTGATCAGCAACTAAAAGAACTGGCACAAAATGATGCCAAGCGCCGAGAAATGGTCGCCAACGTATCACACGACTTGCGCACGCCCTTAACCTCTCTGCATGGCTATCTCGAAACCCTGTTATTAAAAGATGACACCCTGTCGAAACAGGACAGACGACAATACCTGCAAGTTGCCACAGCACAAAGCATGCGACTCCGGCAATTGATTGAAGAACTGTTCGAACTGGCAAAGCTGGACTCCAGTGAAACTGTGCTTAACATCGAGCCTTTTTCACTGACTGAACTGGCACATGACATCATGCACAAATTCAAACTGGAAGCAGAAAAGCGCAACATCAGCATTCAGACAAACTTTGTGAATGACCTGCCCTTTGCCTACGGTGATATTGGTCTGATTCAGCGGGTACTGGACAATCTGATCGAGAACGCCCTCCGTTATACACCTGCCGGGGGACGTATCACCCTGTCACTCACTACGGCATATGACAATATCATGATCAAGGTTGCCGATACCGGACAGGGTATTCCTGAAGATGAAATTGATCATATCTTCGACCGGTTTTACCGCCTGGAAAAAAATCGCACCGCCAGCGATACCAATGCCGGATTGGGTTTATCCATCGCCAAACGCATTATCGATTTACATGGCGGCACTATTCAGGCAGCCAGTAAACTTGATCATGGCACAACCTTCAGCTTTGCTTTGCCCACGTATCAGTTCCGCTAAGTTTTTTACCCCCCCCGTTACAGGCTCTTTTTCGAGCACCTGTATAATTTTCAAACAATCGCGTGAATAAAATGTGATATTTGCGTGAAACACATGTGAATATTCTCCTCCATGCTGCATCCATCGGCAAACCGAACATCCGTCGATACTGTAGAAAAATAAAGATAACCAGACTCAAGAGGAGTAAACATCATGAAACGCATAACCCGTTTTTTACTGTCCATTGGCCTGATATTCATTGGCCTGTCAGCCTTTGCAGTACAAGCAGATGATAAAGCAGGCGTGTACGCCGTCACCATCACCAACCTGACTCGCGGAACAACACTGACCCCAGTTATGGTCGCCACACATAAAAGAGGCGTACAGATTTTTCAGCTGGGAGAAGCGGCCAGCACTGGACTGGCCGCACTTGCTGAAGGGGGTGACATTGAGCCACTATCAGCCCGACTGATGAATTCTGGGGTAGCCTATGACATTGCCAGCAATGGTGAGCTGTTAGCACCCGGTGCCAGTACAACCATCATGGTCAAAATGGCGAGGCATTTCAGGCACGTTACCGTGGCCTCCATGCTGATCCCGACCAACGATGCTTTTATTGCTGTTAACGGCGTGAAAGGCCCGAAAAAAAGGCATCATCAAAAAGTCATCATGTCGCCTGCTTATGATGCCGGCAGTGAGCCTAACGATGAGTTGTGCGCCAACATACCCGGCCCTGCTTGCGGCGGAGAAGGCGGCTCACCGGATGCCGATGGTGAAGGTTATGTACATATCCATGCGGGAATACAAGGCATTGGTGATCTGGTAAGCGCTGATTACGACTGGCGCAACCCGACGGCACGCATCGTTATCAAGCGCGTAAAATAATTTATTTTTATAACCCCGCATGAACCTCCCCTGTGCGGTTAAAATGGGGGAGGAATTATTGCAACACATCCAACTGTCAAAACGTATAAACGGTTTGATGAATCGGGTATTACTGCACTAGAGCACTCAATGCTTCAGCAACATCTCCGTTTAATACCCCTTGTGCTGTTACAGCATTTTCTTCTAACAGACTTACCAGCCTTTCCCTGGTTGACGGGTCCAATTGATCAATGATATTTAATCCATTTTCAACAAAAACTAACGCTGCAACCGGGGAGTCAGCGGCCCTTAATTCATTAATAATAAAATCATTATAGTCACTTGATCCTCGCTCACTAGCATAAGAATATGCTGTAAGCCAGATTCGATAACGGGATACAGCATCAGCCGTCAGTGTTTCGGTTTTTTGTGGCTTTATTTTTTCAAAAAAATGACCCATCTCTTGATAGCTGGGCACATCACCATCGAAGCCATTCGCGAAATAGTCCAAGTATGCCAGGTTGAGCTTATTGTATTCCTCATTTAATAGCATCTCATCCTGATCGACCAATACCGATATATCGTCGAGCAATCGGGAAAGATCATTTTTGATATTTTCACTACTGCCCAGTTTCGCACTCAATTCCCAGACATAAGCATCCCTGCCCGTTAAATACTCTATTTCAATCAACTCATTTTTATTGCCCGATAACATACCTTCCAGATAAGCAACAAGGCTGTTCAGCTTTTTACTGATCGCTGGTTCCTGTGTTTGTTGATCCGCACCCTTCAATAAATTAAGAATAAGCTGACCCTCAGCATACCCTGACGCAATCAATTTCTTTCCTGTTAAAGCCAATGCTTCTATTCCTGCCAATTTAATAGCAAGATTATTTTCTTGGTTGATTAATGAAAATATGTCTGTTATATAATCGACTGGCTTTAACTGAACTAATGCCCTGTAAAGTTTTACCCGAACCTCATTCGGGGTATTACTTTCACTCAACCAGCCAAGAATTTTTCTGGTTTTTGAGTCTTCATCCAATATTTTACTGGATAGCACACCGTCAATTTTATTAACCCAATCACCTAATGATTCTTCCGCATATAAATCCTGAAATTTATTGTTTTTCTGGGCATTCTCTGATTCCTTTACAACGCGATAATCATCAGAAAATGAGGAATCTTCTTTATTTTCAATTTCATCGCTGCCAAAAAAATCATTTTCTAAAACAATATCCTCCTTGATGCCTGGAGACAGATTATGAACATCACCTTCACGATTTAACAAACTTATTACCACAAGAATAACAACCGATACAGGCAGAATGATCAGCCATTTTATTTTCTCATTCATCTCACTCTATCCTTCGGAATGAAATATACACAGCATGTAAAAACCCAACCAAATGAAATCATTGACTCATATTCAGCAGAATAATATTTCTCTCGGCCACAAGTCACAACACGATTACATTCGATGCATTGGAAGCACATTCCAACGAAAGAATACTCAACGAGAAATACAGAACTAAAGACAGAATGAAACCTTTCAAGAGGCTCTAATAAGAAAAATAATAACGGGATTTCGATATGCTCAAACTAAGGAATAGAACACAATAACTTATACAAGTGATTCTCTGCCAATCATTTTTAACTCAATCACTATGGACCCTAGTTATTATTCTATAATAATGACTAAAGTATTTAGTCACACCGTAATATTTGCTTTCTTATGGGTGTAGCAACCTGATCTGGCCCCATACATTTTCCATGCTATCACTCCTGTCTCGCGCACCAAAGCCCGTTAAGAAAACCTTTCCATAGTCATTAAAGGCGACAAGATTGTTAAAAGAAAACTCAATCTCATATACAGCCCCAAAATGAGCCATTGAGCTGAATGCCTCAACATACTGAAAGATCCAATAGTTTACCTGCTGGGTTGCAGCATCAAATCTGGAGCAACGCAGCCTTAAATTGGTAATATTATCCCTTGCCTCTCTCATAGCAACAGCGGTAACTACGGAACCAAACGGACAGTTTGCCTCTACTTCCAGCGGGTTATACGGAGCACTGCCACTACGTCTTTTCATGTTTCCTTGCAACCCCGTCGGTGTAACCTCACGAGCATTAATCAGCATCGTCGTTACTGCCCCGTCTTTTGCTCTGAACCCCAGCCCGGTTATTACCCAGTTAAGTGGCAATGAATCCTGAACTTCCAAATAGGTTTCCCTGCCAGGAATATGAACACCCACCGGCTCACTCCAGTTTCCAGCAAATGAAGCGCCTGATGTTACCAAAAATGACATTGCTATAATGATACGCGCGTGTTTTTTCATTTTTTCATAATCCCTTATAAAGTATTTACGACTAAACCAAGCTTTTTACTCAAATACTGCTCCAAACTGTATTTATATTTTCTAATTTGTAAAAAACTCCGCTTTACAGGGAAAGTGTAAAGTATCTCTTCATACACGACAATACACAGCAATACCTAAAACCTAAGGGGAAACCTGATACTCTCCCCCTAAATACCGCTTTGCATAATAAAAAAACATGGGTAGGTCGGCTATTTTTAAATATGGACATTGTAGTTGTAGATTTTCTTTGAGAAATCTTCAAAAAAATCAGAAACTGTCAACAATTATTATTACGAAAAAAACTGGGCCATTTAATTATGGATCCCTTATCCGTAGAGGTATGACACCGATTGATGCGATTCAGACAACCAGAATATCTCTGTTGTGTTATAGGTTATATAAATAATGCGAGATTTTACTTTTAACAGTAGAAATTGCTCTATTTAACACAACCTTTATATCACTGATATGTTGTTTCTCGATACGCATTGAAATCAGCCAGCCTATGAGATATTCATCTGCCTTCAAAGCAAGGATGGGTGCTACAATCACCCTGCAACTTCTGACAGCCAGTTTTCTCAAGCTGAACAAAACCAACAACCAGAAATGAGTGGCCTATGGCACACAATGAAGCGATCCAGCACTATTAACATATACTAATATGTAGACGGCCCTTTATTTTCTGCCTGGCCAATGATACCAACATGGAGTATTCTTGCGCGCAAACCTGTCCCGCAGTAATACAGGTGCTGTTATCGTAAGACCTCAGTGAGTTTCCCCTTTTTTGGCTTGGCTACCTTCAGCCTTACGCTGCTTTGGAAAAATCCCTAAAGCAGTACCCCTGAAAAAACCGGCAAGCCCATACACAGCACCACAAAAACCCTGAAAGAAAAGGAAAGCATTATGGGTGAATCTACTTTCGTTATTCGTTATGCCCGCTGGATTACCCGCCATCCATGGCTAATAATATTCGTCGCTGTATTCCTGGTGATAATCGCATCCACGGGCATGAAACACCTGACGATTAAAACCGATTACCGGATTTTTTTCAGTGAGGATAATCCTCAACTGCTCGCATTTGAAGCGCTGGGAGCGATGTACACCAAAAATGATAATGTTATGTTCATTCTGGCGCCCAAAGACGGAAATGTCTTCAGTAGAGAGACTTTGGAAGCAGTAAAAACACTTACCGAAAAAGCGTGGCAAACACCCTACTCCATTCGCGTTGATTCACTGGCCAACTTTCAAAACACCGAAGCTGAAGGTGATGATTTACTGGTAAGAAACCTGATCGATGAAGAGATAGAGCTAACGGATGATAACCGTAAAAAAATAAAACGCATTGCACTCAGTGAACCCGTACTGCTGAACCGCTTTGTTTCTGATCGCGCCCATGTCACTGGCATCAATGTCACCGTGCAATTACCCGGTGAAAAATCAACTGAAGTTCTGGAAATTGCTACTTTCGCACGCAATATTGCGGCGGAAATTGAAGCATTATATCCACAAATTGATATCTATCTCAGCGGCGTGATATTTATGAACAATGCCTTCTCTGAAGCCGCAAAGGATGATTTGAAAAAGCTGGTGCCCATCAGCTTTATACTTATGCTGATCACCCTTGGCGTGATGATTCGCGGGTTTTCCGGCACTTTTGCTACTCTGCTGGTGATCATCGGCTCCATCATAGCGGCTATGGGCCTGGGAAGTTATCTGGACTTTCCCATTACCGCCCCCTCTGCTGCCACGCCGACGATTGTGCTTACTATTTCCATTGCTAACTGCGTGCATATTCTCGTGACCATGCTGCATGAAATGCGCATGGGCCGTGACAAAAAATCGGCCATTGTAGAAAGTCTGCGTATCAATATGCAGCCGGTATTTCTTGCCAGCATCACAACGACCCTGGGGTTTTTAAGCATGAATTTTTCCGACGCACCCCCCTTTCAGCACCTGGGTAATATGGTCGCCATCGGTGTCGTTGCTTCCTTCTTTTTATCCGTCATTTTTTTGCCGGCACTGATGTCAGTATTACCCGTGCGCGTAAACCCTATTGCCAATGATGATTTCCATATGATGCATCGTGTCGGTGATTTTGTGGTCAGGCAACGCCAGAAACTGATTTGGGGAATGGGCATTGTGGCCATTGTTTTAATTGCATCAATACCCCGCAATGAAATGAATGATGTATTCGTACATTATTTTGACGAGACTATGCAGTTCCGTACCGATGCCGATTTTATGACAGAAAATCTGACGGGCCTTTATATCATCAACTATTCGTTGGACTCCGGTGAACCTGGAGGTATCAGTGACCCGGAATACCTGCGAGAAGTCAGCGCTTTTGCCGACTGGTATCGTGCGCAACCGGAAACCATTCATGTCAGCAGCATTACCGACATTATGAAACGACTCAATAAAAATATGCACGGTGATGAACAAAGCTGGTACAGGTTGCCCGATGAGCGCGATCTGGCGGCACAATATTTGCTGTTATATGAAATGTCATTACCCTACGGGCTTGATCTGAATAATCAGGTCAATGTGGAAAAATCTGCCACACGCTTTACTGCCACACTACAAACTTTGTCAACCAATGACTTGCTGGCACTGGATAGACGCGCCAATGACTGGCTGAAAAAAAATACCCCGCACATCAGCGGCAAGGAAGGCAGCGGGGTATCAATCATGTTTGCGGACATTGGAAGACGTAATATCGTTGGCATGCTGATCGGTACTACTCTTGCGTTGATCGGCATTTCCTTAATCCTGATCATCGCCCTGCGCTCAGTTAAAATTGGCCTGCTGAGCCTGATCCCCAATCTGATACCTGCGGCGATGGGTTTTGGCCTGTGGGGTCTGCTGGTGGGCGAGGTGGGGCTCAGTCTTTCTATTGTCGCGAGTATGACCCTGGGCATCGTGGTCGATGACACCGTGCATTTTCTCAGTAAATATCTGCGTGCCCGCAGAGAAAAAGGATTGGATGCTGAAGAAGCCGTGCGTTACGCATTCCGCAATGTGGGCATGGCTCTGCTGACAACGTCGGTGGTATTGGTGGTCGGTTTCATGGTGCTATCGTTATCCAGTTTTGAGCTGAATGCCGGTATGGGGCTACTCACCGCTATCGTCATCGCCTTTGCGTTATTGGCGGACTTTTTATTATTACCTCCTATTCTCATGTTGTTTGACAGGAAAAAAATCAATAAACAACCTGCCACCAAGGCGCTTAGGCATGCGTAGTTCTCTGTCTGCATAAAAAATAAAAACGGGATAAAAACAACAAGGTGTGGGGGTTTTCAACCCTTTGTTAAAAGACTTTAAAAAAACGGACTAGAACGTACCGATAAATAGTGATAAAAAGGATAACTCTCAGCGAAAGGAAACAAGCTGACATTTCCAGCAGAAAGGAGGCAGGCTGACACTTCACTGATCAAAACCCTACAAAGCCGTAACGAATGGAAAGACAAAGCCATTCAGTATGTCAATAAACGCCGGAAACCCGGAAAACACCAACGAAAATAATCCCGCTTAGTGCGAGAAAACATAACGGCAAGGATTAAAACTGTTGTCTACCGCTGAAGCAATATCTTATGGATACCTCATCTGTGGATAAACAACTTGGATCGATCTAGAAAAACAAGTGTTATTTTAAAGTCTTACTGTGAATCGAAAAAAAATACAACGTAAAACAAGAGGCATCAAAAATGAGCGCAAGGATCATTATTTATACCAATAAATGTCGGTAAAAATACTCAGTTTTAAAAATTAAAATTTATCAAGGTACTCTTATGTTTGAAGCTATCATTATCGTTGCTGCGATCGCTGTCATCGTCACCATCGCCATTATCGTCCGCGCCATGTGGGATCCGTTCTATTGTTGTTTCATGACCACTGCGGATATTGGCGTGCTGTCATCCTCATCACTCATTAAAATTTCATCTTCAGTTTACATCAGTGAACATTTCATCAACTCGGGTAACTCCGGAAAATGGGCAAGAAGCATAACCAAGTTCTCGCGTATGCTTGTGGTAGTCCATAACGGAGAGTTATGTCTTTACAACCCATGTCCACTGACAGAAGAGCTGCGGAAAGAACTGGATGAACTGGGAAGCATCCAACGTGTCGTTGTGACCAATTGTTTTCATTATGCATTCCTCACACAATACATTGATGCCTACCCTGAAGCGTCGTTCCTGGTTCCTCAAGGCATGTTGTGGAAACGGCCTGAACTGCAACAACACTGTACGGCAATTCCGGCAGCGACAGAGGGCTCGTTGTTTGCCGGTACACACTACTTCAGGCTGCCCGATTTTTATCAGGAGCATGCAATATTCGTCGAGGAGGCGGGTTTGCTTTACTGTAGCGATACCCTCTACATCAGAGAGCCGGAAACACGTCCCCATGGTCGAATTGCGGTTCGGTTAATGCAGGAACTCATACGGTCAATCAGTTTTTCCCGGCGCTGCGGCGTAATACATTACTTCGATTATGTGAGACAGTTCCGTTACCCTGGCTCGGGCGATTTGCATAAAAAAAATGTGGAATGTTGGCGTAAAATTTTCGCATTGCCCATTAAGCGTGTAACAACCGGTCATGGCGTATTTTGTGGGTGCGTATCAGTAACCAAACCCGAGCTTCAGAAGCTCTTGCATTGTATTGAGCGCAAAGATGGCTGGATGGATCGTGCTGGCCGAGTGGTGTTTCGTATGTGCGTATGGAAATCACCACATCGCTACAGGGACTGGACATGCCTGTACGACAAGGAAGCCCAGTTTGGTTATCACCCCCCGGTCAAAGAAGAAAAAGGGTAACTGCTGAGACTCTGCTAATATCAGTGAGTTAAGTCAAAGTTCCTGCCTGGTGTAGGTTGGCGGTGAGCCTGCAACCCCCCCAATCCTACGCTATACCACGATTGGTTAACTTAACGGCATTGGGCTAACTGCCCAATTCAAAACGTGTATGCTCTTTAGATATCATCGACATTGAGTTGCAACCATAATTCCAGCAAAGCCATGTGCCAGAGTTTGCTGCCCTGCAATTTTGTAAAATGTTTATCCGGCTCAGCAAGCAACCGGTCAACATAGTGGCGATTAAATACCCCACGCTGGTGACAGGCTTCAGAATTGAGTATGCCGGACATAAAATCGAGAAAATCTCCGCGCACGTATTTCAGTGCCGGCATAGGAAAATAACCCTTGGGACGATCAATGACTGAGTCTGGAATCAGGCCACGGGCGATATTCCTCAGGATGTGCTTGCCACCGGATTTCATTTTTAACTCCGGTGGCATGCGCATCGCCAGTTCTACCAGTTCATGATCCAGAAAGGGTACCCGCGCTTCCAGCCCCCAGGCCATGGTCATATTGTCCACACGCTTCACCGGATCGTCAACAATCAGGGTGGTAATATCAAAACGCAATACACGGTCGAGGAAACTATCAGCGCCGCCCTGCTCCAAATGTTTTTCCACCAGCATCGAGGTAAAGTCTTCGCTGACATAAGTCTCGGTCACTGAATCCCGAAATTCACTGTGACGACAATCAAAATAATGACGGCGAAACCGTTCCAGGTTTGTACCACTGTCGGCATCCATTTGCGGATACCAGAAATAACCACCGAACACTTCATCTGCGCCCTGACCACTCTGTACCACTTTCACTTCTTTGGCCACCTGTTCGGCGAGCAAATAAAATGCCACGGCATCCTGCCCTACCATGGGCTCAGCCATATTGCGCACGGCGTCAGGCAGCCGTGGTAAAACGTCCGTATTACGAATATGAATTTTTCGGTGGCGTGTATCAAACCGTTCTGCCACCGCATCAGAATACTCAAACTCACTGCCTGCTTCATCGGCAATGTCTTCAAAACCAATGGAAAAGGTGCGTAAATCATTTACGCCTGCTTCCGCCAACAACCCCACCAGCAGGCTGGAGTCCAATCCACCGGAGAGCAGCACACCCACCGGCACATCAGCCACTGACAAGCGGCGTTCCACCGCTTTGCGCAACGCATCGTGAATCAATTGCGTCCACTCGCTTTCATGTTTGGGTTCAGAGGGACGTGTTGCAGAAAGATGCCAGTATTTTTTCTGCTCTGTGCGTGCATCATGTTCCACAGTCATCGTGTGCCCTGGTGCCAATTTGCTCACACCCTTCAAAATGGTGTGCGGTGCAGGAATCACTGCGTGCAGGGTCAGTTGATGATGCAGGCCCACAGGGTCAATATCGGTATCCACATCACCGGCTGCCAGCAAGGCTTGCAGATTGGAGGCAAAACGAAAAGTGTGTTTTGTTTTTGAAAAATACAGGGGCTTGATGCCCAGCCGGTCGCGCGCCAAAAACAGACGTTGCTGTTTCTCACTCCAAATGGCAAAAGCAAACATGCCGTGCAGGCGTTCGACACAACGCTCGCCCCAACGGTGAAAAGCTTTGATGATGACTTCGGTGTCACCCTCAGAAAAAAACCGGTAACCGGCATCCATTAATTCCGCACGTAGCGCCTGATAATTGTAAATTGCACCATTGAACACCAGCGACAAGCCCAGTTCTTCGTCGATCATCGGTTGACGAGAACGATCCGAGAGATCAATAACCGACAAACGCCGGTGACCAAAACCCAGCGGCCCGGAAATATACAGCCCTTCATCATCCGGCCCACGGCGAGCCAGTTTTTGATTCATTCGCGTCAGCGTTGCTGTCTCGGGAGCATGACCATCAAACCGTAATTCACCGCAAATGCCGCACATCAGCCAAATCCTCGTTAAACCAACCATAAAAAGTAAAACAGCTATTCTAGCGTGAAAACTGAAATAGCAATGAAATACAATGCATTAATTACCTTTCACTCACTTTGATCCGGAAAAACCAGCGACGGCACCAGGAGAAGACACATGCCAGGAAAGTATGACTACTGTATTATTTATGGGGACAATAAACTCCCCAGCATGACATTCCAAAAAAACACCTTGAAACACAACAAAACGGTGCTAACATCAAAATGCAACGTCAATGTAATTACAAAAGGACTTGTTAATGAACACTCGAACACCACTCTCTGCAATCGTGCTCACTTCCCTGTTCACTGTACTCAGTATTTCCACAACAGCCAACGCCGAACACGAACATCAAGCCAGACTGCTGGATGACAAACAGGCACCCACCGTGCTCTATCATCCACCCTCCTCTGACGATCAAAAACCCTTCACTGTCACGGTAAAAGATGACGAAGGTATCCAGTCCGTGACCTTGTTCTACCGCACACCCAACAGCTCCCAGTTTATGACTACACGCATGAAACGGGTCGGCAAAAGCAACGCCTACATTACGGACCTGGGTAAGCGCGATCTTGGCAATAATCTGGATTTCAACATCCTCGCCGTCGATCTGGCAGGCAATAGCCAGCTGCTCAGGGGGAATTCCGGGCACGCCATCGCTTCAGCAGACAATAGCGGTCATTAACCTGCCTCACACGATCAACGTAGCGGCGGGCAACAAAGCCCGTCGCTACCCGGATATGGTTTTTAAAGCGTTCACCAAAAAGACAAATAAAAATCAGTGGTCTTCGTCGCCCCAACCGCCACCGCCCGGTGTTGCAATCATCAGTCGCTCACCCGACTTAATCTCAAAACAGGTCTTCTCCGGCAAAACTCCCCCATTGTGTAAATTATTGCCTGGCTGACCGTCACCCCCGCCTTGCAGTCCCCATGGTGCATGACGACGACGTTCGGTCAGCAGCGTTACGGTGGTTGGTGACAAAAACTCAAATTCCCGTATTAAACCATTACCACCACGATATTTGCCTTCACCACCCGAGCCTTCCCGTAAGGCATAACGGCAAATACGTAACGGGTAATGACTTTCCAACACCTCAATAGGTGTGTTTAATGTATTCGTCATGTGCGTTTGCACAGCACTAATGCCATCATGTTCCGGCCCGGCACCCATACCACCCCCGATGGTTTCGTAATAGTCCCACTCCGCACCGGCAACACGCGAACCCATAGCAAGATTATTCATGCTGCCATGGCTGGCGGCAGGAATTTTATCCGGCAACGCCTGCGCCAATGCGCCCATCACCACATCCACCACGCGGGTGCTGGTTTCCACATTGCCCGCCGCCACTGCGGCAGGTCGTCTGGCGTTAAGCAATGAGCCCTCGGGTGCCGTCAGGGTAATGCTACGAAAACTGCCTGCACAGGCCGGTGTCTGTGGTGGCATCAAACAACGAAACACGTAATACACACCGGCCGCTGCCACCGACAAAGGACAATTGATATTACCCGCAGTCTGTGGTGCAGTACCGGTGAAATCCACATGGACTTGATGGCCGCTCACACGCAGTGTCACCACAATGGAAATGTCGGTGTTACCCAAACCATCACCGTCCATCACATCCTCAAAATAATATTCACCATCAGGAATATCGCCCAGACAACTGTCCGCCAAACGCTCAGCATAGGCATTGAGCTGTTGCAGGCTCTCTTCATATCGCGTCACACCCATGCTCTGCACCAATGCGGTGAGCCGTGCCAACCCGGTACGATTAGCGGAAATCTGTGCCGCGAAATCACCGCCGGATTGCTCAGAGTTGCTGGTTGCCCCAATGATAGCCGTCAATCTATGTTCGTCCAGCCTGCCTTCCTGCACCAAAAATGTGGGTGGAATAATCATGCCTTCTTCACTCAACTGTCGGGAAATAGGCATGGAGCCGGGAGTACTGGCCCCGATATCCGCATGATGAGCGCGATTGGCAACAAACCCCACCATGGAATTTGCAGCAAACACGGGGGCAATGACCGTTACATCGGGTAAGTGGGTACCGCCAAGATAGGGGTCGTTAAGAATCACCATGTCACCGGGTGACCACGGTAAATCGGACACAATGTTACGCATGGCGTAGGCCATACTACCGAGATGCACGGGGATGTGCGCCGCTTGAGCGCAGAGTTCACCAGCAGCATCAAACACTGCACAGGAATAATCCAGACGATCCTTGATGTTGGGCGAAAAAGCGGTACGTTGCAGCACCGCGCCCATTTCCTCGCAGACGGCCTCGATGCGACTGGCAAACAAACTGAGTTCGATAGAATTCATGATGCCAGTGTAGCGCAAACACTCCGATCCCTGTCCATCCAGCCCCTGCCGCTATGCCCGACTATCATCTCCGTTGTACAACGCAGAAGCAATTACCGAAAGCAATGTTCGGGAGCACATACCGATCATTCCCGAACGTGTTGAGCTTCAGCATCCGATAAAAGCCTGATGATTTCAGTTCTGTCTCGAAGCTTATCATTGGCTTTATGGAATTTTTTCGCCAACTCCAGTGCAGTTTCATATTGATTGCTTTTGATATGTATATCCGCCCCATGACGCAATAGAAATTGAAGGGTTTTTATATCCCCCATCAATGCGGAACCATGAAGTGGCGTTAAATCCTGATTGCCATAGTGGTTAATGCCATTAATATCCAGCCCGTGTGAAATAAAGATTTCTGCTATTCTGTGCTTTTCAGGATCTTGCCCATTAAGAATATAGCCAAGCCCCGCCCCTTCACGCAGAGATGCAATGTCTTCTTCCGTGAGACGATAATTGAGCATGTAATATTCACATACAGAGCTGGGTATTCGTATACCGCCCGTGTTTGCACTACACGAAATCAATGCCTGAATTGTCAATTGCGTCATGGCATACAGTATGAACCCCACTATTCCTGACAGAACAAGAGCAAAACTGCCAAAAAATATTTTCTTTTTCATTTCAACCCCATACCTGCATGCAGCCTGAGGCAGGGACTTCGTAGGCAAGAAATGCACCGGGTTTATCTGACTCAATATTTGCCTGAAAATTTTGTAAAACAACTGAAAACCTTCGCCCTATTTCGTCACGCACAAAATCGTATATTTTAATATTCTGCATGTCATGCACTGAGGCATGTTTGAACCAACCGATGGAGGCCTCTTTCCCAAACCGTTTTAACAGTTTAATGGCACCTTGTATCGGATTTGCGCCTTTGATGATGGCAACAACAAACCCAATGGCATACGTTGCGTCAATTGCTTCCAGCAACAGCCCCTGGGCAAAGCCCCTGAGATAATCACTCACAGGAAGCGAATCGAATCGATTTTCTCATGGTGCGTTGACTCAAATATAAATTTCAGAATGACCCGGGTTTCTTCTTCGTTGAAAAGAAGTTCTTCAGAGGTAAACTGGCGGAGTTTTTTAAAGGTTCTCATGTTTTTTCCTGTATTTTATTGATTGCAATGCGCATATCCTCTATGCACAAACAGCTGCGAGTGGATTTCCCTGGAAGCGTTTATAAAGGGATCCTATGGTAAGCCATTGCAATAATCAAAATATAGACCCCAAATGTGTGTTAGCCCAAAGCTGTAATGTCCCCTTTGTCCAAAGTAAAATGTCCCCTTTTGATTTCGGGAAAGGTTGTGACAAAGGAGAGCATCACATTGAGTTATCAGGAGATCGACCGGTTATCCGTCATCCAGCTCTCGGGCACCATGCCTGATTATTTTACTTGGTTATTGGTCCGGGGTAGAATACACAGCCGTCGCCTTTTGGCGGCCTTGCGCGCATAATATCGCGCTTCAACATTCCGCCAGCGAACAAACCCTGGCACGACTTCGACATAAACACTAAAGCAAGATCAGGAGAAAGAAAACATGGCACACGAACTGCCTGCACTGCCCTACGCACAAGACGCCCTGGCCCCGCACATCTCAGCGGAAACCCTGGAGTACCACTACGGCAAACATCACCAGACCTATGTCACCAATCTCAACAACCTTATCGAAGGCACCGAGTTCGCCGACGCCAGCCTCGAAGACATCATCATGAAGGCCGAAGGCGGCCTGTTTAACAACGCCGCCCAGGTATGGAATCACACCTTTTACTGGAATGGTCTGAGCCCTAATGGTGGAGGTGAGCCTGGCGGCGCACTGGCTGATGCCATTAACAGCACCTTCGGTTCTTTTGCCGATTTCCAGCAAAAATTTGCGACCTCCTGTGCCACCAACTTCGGCTCCGGCTGGACCTGGCTAGTGAAAAACAGCGACGGTACACTGGAAATTGTTAACACTTCCAATGCCGCCAACCCGATGACAGCGGGCCAGACGCCAATCATGACCTGCGATGTGTGGGAGCATGCCTACTACATCGATTACCGCAATGCTCGCCCCAAATATGTGGAAGCATTCTGGAACCTGGTGAACTGGGATTTCGTAACCGGTAACTTTGGCGGCTAAGCCCGCGTTTATCGATATTTAAAGAAAGGGGTCTTTGGCCCCTTTCTTCGTATCAGCCTATTATTTATCCATTCCATTAACCCCAGACACCGGCAGATGGAATATGTCCTCATCATCAAACGCTGGCAACACTTCTCTGCGGGCCTCCTTGCGTGCGCATATTCGCCTTGCGGCCAACGTTGCTCTGTCCATTCCAGTGCTGTATTACATGGGAGCCTAAAGCCACGGCGGCTCTTGAAAAAATCACAGCGGGTTTTCCGGCTATTGCCTCTCTCCCGGCAAATCGCTAGAATTTCCGTCTGATATTGCATGGCGGTCTCTATTGGGGACTGCCTTTTTGTTTTTGGCGGTTTTTTTGTCCGTCCGTTGGGAAATTGAAAGCTATGTCCGATGCGTTAATGCACACTTATGCTCCGTTACCCGTTACCTTTGATAGGGGTGACGGCTGCTGGTTGTGGGACACCGAGGGTAAACGTTATCTCGACGCCCTCGGCGGTATCGCCGTCTGCGGTCTGGGCCATGCCCACCCCGCAGTGACCGAGGCCATTTGCCAACAGGCTGGCCAGCTGATACACACCTCCAACCTTTATAACATCGCCCATCAGCAGGCACTGGCCGACAAACTCACTGCGCTGGCTGGCATGGAACGAGTGTTTTTCAGTAATTCCGGTGCTGAGGCCAACGAGGCCGCCATCAAACTTGCACGCCTGCACGGGCATGCCCGAGGTATTGAACAACCCACAGTTATTGTCATGGAAGGCAGTTTCCATGGCCGTACCCTGGCCACACTGAGCGCTACCGGCAATCGCAAGGTGCAGGCGGGTTTTGAGCCGCTGGTGAGCGGTTTCCTGCGGGTGCCTTACAACGATCTTGATGCCATTGCTGCTGTGGCCAAAAACAATCAAAACGTAGTGGCCGTACTTGTGGAGCCCATACAGGGCGAAGGTGGTATCCGCATTCCCGATGACGATTACCTGCCCGGCATTCGTGCGCTGTGTGATAAAAACAACTGGTTGATGATGCTGGACGAAATTCAAACTGGCATGGGGCGTAGCGGACAATGGTTTGCACACCAGCAACAAAACAATGCCACTCCAGACGTAATGACCCTCGCCAAGGCATTAGGCAATGGTATGCCTATCGGTGCCTGTCTGGCGCGCGGCACGGCAGCGCACACTTTCCAGCCTGGCAACCATGGCTCCACCTATGGAGGCAATCCGTTGGTCTGCCGGGTGGCTCTGAGCGTTATCGACACCATTGAAAAAAATAAGCTTTGTGAACGTGCTGCATTTTTAGGCACACGGCTGCTAAATGCATTTGGTGAGCAACTGGCCAATATCGAGGGCATTAACGAAATTCGCGGCAAGGGGCTGTTGCTGGCCATTGAGCTGGACCGACCCTGTGCCGAATTAGTAAAAATCGCGCTGGCTGACGGCCTACTGATCAATGTGACTGCGAACAACGTGGTGCGACTGCTGCCACCGCTGGTCATAAGCGACAGTGAAGCAACACAGCTGGTTGAGCAGCTCAGCACGCTTATCCGCGATTTTCTTTCCCGTTAATCATCTGTAAATTCCAGTGAGACAGTCCATGAACGTACGCCATTTCTTAACCCTCAATGATTTGAGTCGTGATGAGTTACACAAACTGATCCAACGTGCCATTGAACTGAAAATTCAACAAAAAGCGGGGAAAATTTTTGAGCCGTTAAAAAACAAAGTGCTGGGCATGGTGTTTGAAAAATCCTCTACCCGCACCCGGGTTTCCTTCGAAACAGGCATGGTGCAATTTGGTGGCCAGGCCATTTTTCTCTCACCGCGCGACACACAACTGGGTCGCGGCGAACCCATCGAGGATTCGGCACGGGTGTTGTCACGCATGGTGGATATCATCATGATCCGCACCTTCGAGCATGAAAAAATCCAGCGCTTTGCAGAATATTCACAAGTGCCGGTCATCAATGCGCTCACCAATGAATACCACCCCTGCCAACTGTTGGCCGACATGCAGACGTACTTTGAACATCGCGGCGATATCAGCGGCAAGCGTGTGGCGTGGATCGGTGATGGCAACAACATGTGCCACTCATACATTAACGCTGCAAAACAATTTGGCTTCCAGCTGCAAATAGCCAGTCCTGAGGGTTATCTGCCTGACGCACAAATCCTCGCTGCGGGTGACGGCTATTCTGCTTTGAGCACATCACCTCACACAGCCGTGCAGGATGCTGACCTGATCGTTACCGATGTGTGGGCCAGTATGGGACAGGAAGAAGAACAGACTGCACGCGAACAGGCATTTGCCGACTATCAGGTTAACCCGGAATTAATGGCACTGGCCAAACCTGATGCCCTGTTCATGCACTGCCTGCCTGCCCACCGCGGTGAAGAAGTGGCGGCGGCCGTCATTGATGGCACGCAAAG
The DNA here is from genome assembly GCA_021648485.1 of Gammaproteobacteria bacterium. Taxonomy (GTDB): domain Bacteria; phylum Pseudomonadota; class Gammaproteobacteria; order SZUA-152; family SZUA-152; genus SZUA-152. The sequence goes on along the minus strand of JAKISS010000025.1, from coordinate 1,937 downwards.
CGTGGTGTGGGATGAGGCGGAAAATCGCCTGCACTCACAAAAAGCCCTGTTGGAGTTTCTGATTGGCTGAATTCAAGCAGGACTCAATACACCCGCATTAAACACGGGTGATCTGGTATCATATCGGGAATGATTCTCACTCACGCTGCCACCGACGCCCGAAAAACTTCATGAGCCCCTTACTGGATGTGCGCGATATAGAATGTCGCTATCGTAATCAAACGGTGGTCAGCGGCCTGTCCATGCATGTTAAACGCGGCAGTCTGGTGTGTCTGTTGGGCCCCAGCGGGTGCGGCAAAACCACAGCGTTACGTGCCATCGCTGGCTTTGAACCCATTTTCCACGGCGAAATCTGCATCGACGGTAACACCATATCCCGCCCTGGTTATGCGCTGGCACCGGAAAAACGCCGTCTCGGCATGGTGTTTCAGGACTACGCCCTGTTTCCGCACATGACTATCAGCGACAACGTCGGCTTCGCCTTGCGCAAGACCACCCGTACAGACCGACGAAAAATGGTAGCACGCATGCTACACATGGTGGGCCTGGAAGAATTCAAGACGCGCTTCCCCCACGAGCTGTCTGGCGGGCAACAACAGCGTGTCGCCCTGGCCCGTGCGCTGGCCGCACAGCCTGAGGCCATTTTGCTGGACGAGCCCTTTTCCAATCTCGATATCGATACACGCGAACGCCTCAGTCTGGAAGTGCGCGAAATCCTTAAACAGGAAGGTATCACCGGCATTCTGGTCACCCACCACCAGGACGAAGCCTTTGCGCTGGGCGACTACATCGGTGTCATGGATCAGGGACGTATTCGGCAATGGGACACACCGTTCAACCTCTATCACGAACCACAAAATCGTTTTGTCGCCAACTTCATTGGCCAGGGCACTTTTTTGAAAGGCATCATGGTAGAAACCGATACGGTTGATACCGAGCTGGGACGACTGACGGGTGACCGTGCTTATAACTGGCCTAAGGGCACCGAAGTGGAAGTACTGATCCGCCCGGATGATATTGTGCCCGATACCAACGGCCCCCTCACTGGACTTATCACCCAAAAGGCTTTCAAAGGGGCCGAGGTCATGTACACCCTGGAGCTACCGTCCGGTAATCAGGTATTATCATTATTTCCCAGCCATCACGACTACACGATTGGCACACAAGTCGGCATCCGCGCTGACATGCATCATGTCGTGGCTTTCAGCCAATAGACTCCACAGGCCAAGCCCCACCTGGGCAGGGTGGAACAAGCGTAGCGGTTCCACCAAACGGGATAAGGGACATATTCAAAGCCCGATCAGCGATACCCATAGCGTTTGGAGTTTAGGTTTGAATGTGCGTCATATTGATTTCATGGCCAAGCAAAATGGCGCGGAATAGTCGTTCTATTGCAAGGACAACAACGCAGCCATGGGGTAAACAGGGCGTACAATTAGACCTAAATCTCAATCGCTACGGGTATATTGCCAGCCATTTTAACGCCGCTATGGAATCAATAGAGCATGCGGTCAGTTCTAGATCTCAATTGCTATGGGGATATCGGCGTTCATCTTGTCGTCCTGTCGTCGCCGCTTGCCAGTGAATCGTTATTGCATGAGGGCTTTTTTCTGTTTCAGGCAATCGGGATTTTGTTGCAGGGTTTTGATTTTTTGTTAGCGGGCAGTGAGCATAGAGGCGATTTGTTGGTTCTTATTAACCTATTGTGGAACCGCTGCGCTTGTTCCAGGCTACAGCTTTACACTGTGTTGAATAGCGCAGAACAAAAAAATCTATAAACCTAAATTAATCAGTTAAACCGTAGCGAGAACGACTAAGGTGCGGAAGATAAAGCGTTTTTCAGGTTATTTTGGACGAAAGCGTATCACCCATACGGTGAGTTCAACATGTTCTGAAAAATGCTTTAGATTCTGTGCATTAGGCGCTCGCAGTAGATT
>JAKISS010000024.1 GCA_021648485.1 Gammaproteobacteria bacterium | reverse complement strand
GGTATCCACAGCCGACATCTGTTCCACCAATTCGAGAATGTCGGACAGGTTACGGACGTAGTCCGGCACATCGGCATCGTTGATGCCCAGCCGGGCGAGGTGGGCAATTTTTTCGATATCTTCTTTTTCCAGGGACATGGTGGAATCTCTTGAAAACGGTTAAAAATAAAAAATGAAAGCGGGGCAGTTCAAAAAAAGAGTGCAGAATTTAGCACAAATGCCGCTGTGCCCAAAGTCTGGCGGGACAGATTAACCGCCAGCAACTTGCTGAAACCCTTCGGCATTGCTACATTAGCGGAAATTTACTGAGGCTGTTTCGTAATGGCCTGTATTTAGCGAAGCACTCAACGCCGTACCGGGCAAGGTTTCCTCACCCAGGTACCCACTACAAGCAAAAGACAAGAGCGACCAATACCACGATGTTTGCACGATTCCGCGGCCTGTTTTCCAATGACCTGTCCATCGATTTAGGGACAGCCAATACTCTGATTTATGTAAAGGGACAGGGCATTGTGCTCGATGAACCTTCCGTGGTGGCCATCCGCATGGAACGCGGCACAGGCAACCCGAAAAATATCGCCGCCGTCGGTGCCGAGGCCAAACGCATGCTGGGTCGCACGCCGGGCAATATCCAGGCTATCCGACCACTGAAAGACGGGGTGATCGCTGACTTTACCGTCACCGAGAAAATGCTCCAGCATTTTATTCATAAAGTACACACCGATAAATTCAAATTTTTTCACCCCAGCCCGCGTGTGCTGGTGTGCGTGCCCTGCGGGTCAACGCAGGTGGAGCGTCGGGCGATTCGTGAATCTGCCGCCGGTGCCGGTGCGCGCGAGGTGTATCTCATTGAAGAACCCATGGCCGCCGCCATTGGTGCCGGTTTGCCGGTGAGCGAGGCCAGCGGCTCCATGGTGCTGGACATTGGCGGCGGCACTACTGAGGTTGCGGTGATCTCACTCAGCGGCATCGTGTATTCCGCTTCAGTACGCATTGGTGGTGATCGTTTCGACGAGGCGATTATCAATTATGTGCGCCGCAACTATGGCACGCTGATCGGTGAATCCACCGCCGAGCGTATCAAAGAGGAAATAGGCAATGCCTATCCCGGTGACGAAGTGCGTGAGACCGAGGTGCGCGGGCGCAATTTGGCTGAGGGCATCCCGCGCAGTTTCACGCTGAACAGCAATGAAATCCTTGAAGCACTGCAAGAACCTTTATCAGGCATCGTCAGCGCGGTGAAAACGGCATTGGAACAGACACCCCCGGAACTGGGTGCTGATGTGGCCGAACGCGGCCTGGTGCTCACGGGGGGAGGTGCGCTGCTCAAAGACATAGACCGGCTGCTAATGGAAGAAACCGGACTGCCGGTGATCATCGCTGAAGACCCGCTCACCTGCGTAGCCCGTGGCGGTGGCCGGGCGTTGGAAATGATCGATGAGACGGGTACCGACGTTTTCACTACTGAATAAAAAACGACGGGGCAAAAACTATCGAACCGCCGTTTCTACCCCAGGTGCAAACTGCGGGCAATACATTTCAATTCTTTTTATTCAGACGTAGAGAATGGAACGTTAAATAATCTATAAATAAGTGGTGCTCTGATTTCGAGCTTTTGCGATTGAGGAACCGGCGAAAACGGACTGAAGCAGAGACACCACTTGCACGAGTTATTGTGTTCCATTCCTGAGCCGAGGTTCCCAAGATAAAACCGCTATTCATACAGGGACCATCGATCACCACCCGTCTGGTGGTGCTGGTCATCTTCTCTTTGTTGATAATGGCGCTGGATCATCGCCAGAATCATCTTGAAGGCATTCGCTCCGGACTCTCTCTGCTGATTTATCCGCTGCAATATGTCATCAACCTGCCTGTAGCGGCAAGCCACTGGGTGGGTGACAGTTTTTCCAGCAGGGAAACCCTGCTGGAAGAAAATAACCGACTCAAACTTCAGCAAACCCTGTTCAGAGCGCGTCTGCAAAAACTTCAATCATTGAAAGCAGAAAACCAGCGCCTGCGTGAATTATTGCAATCCTCCAAAAAAATCAGTGAACGAGTGCTCATCGGCGAATTGCTGGCAGTGAGCCTTGAGCCGTTTACCCGACAAGTTGTCATTAATAAAGGCAGCCGCAATGACGTTTATCTCGGCCAACCGCTAATGGATGCCGAGGGTGCCATGGGGCAAGTCGTCCACCTTGGACCGTTTTCCAGCACCGCTATGTTGATCACCGATGCCAATCACGCTATTCCCGTCCAGGTGAATCGCAATGGTCTGCGGGCCATTGCTCTGGGCACTGGCGCACCCGACAAGCTGAACATTCCCTATCTGCCGATCAGTGCCGATATTGTCGAGGGCGATTTACTCACCACCTCCGGGCTCGGCGGACGCTTCCCGGCGGGTTATCCCGTAGCGGTAGTGACCCGGATTGTCAAAGACCCCTCCCTGCCCTATGCGATCATTTCTGCCATGCCCGCTGCACGACTGGAACAAGCTCGCGAAGTCCTGTTGATCTGGCCCACCACTCAACACAAGGACGAGCAGACCACAACGCCACAAGCAGCCACCGGAGCAGCACAACCTTGAGTATAAGCCCATGTCCGCAAACATAGCCCGGCATCACGGCGGACTCATTTTGCTGCTCACGTTCATTGCCGCCTTGCTGCTGCAAATTCTACCCCTGCCTGACTGGGCGCAAACCTTGCGTCCGGATTGGGTGGCTCTGGTGCTCATCTACTGGTGCATTGCCCTGCCCGAGCGTGTTGGCGTCGGCATCGGCTGGATTGCCGGACTGATGCTAGATGTGGCCCACGGTGCCCTGTTGGGGCAAAATGCCCTGGCGCTGGCCGTGGTCGCCTATTTAGCATTACGCCTGCACCAGCGCATCCGCCTGTTTCCCCTGTGGCAACAGGCCGTCAGTGTGTTGTTGCTGATTGCGCTGCATCTGATGCTGGTGTTCTGGATCAAGGGAGCCACAGGCCAATCCGCAGAAACCTGGGCCTACTGGCTGCCTGCTCTCACCAGCATGCTGGTATGGCCGCTCTTGTTTATCGTCTTGCGTGGCCTGCGCCGAACTTATCGTGTCCGCTGAACTCGCAACGACAATGAACGACTAAACACTGATTGCCCTATGGCTTCACATTCCACACTCAAGGACCACTTTCGCGAAACCCGCTTGTTCACCAATCGGGCCGTTATTGCATTGCTGTTGACCGCTGCCTTGATGATTCTGTTGCTGGTACGCCTGTTTGATTTACAGGTGCTGCAACACGATACCTACTCTGTGCTCTCCGACAAAAACCGCGTGCATATTCGTGCCGTGCCACCCACTCGCGGGCTGATTTACGACCGCAACGGCGCATTGCTGGCAGAAAACCTGCCCAGCTATCAACTGGAAATCACCCGTGAACGGGTGACCGATCTGGATGCCACTATTGCTGAATTGCGCCAGCTCATCGCGATCAGTGACGAAAACATTGCTCGCTTCAAAAAACGCCTGAAACGCACCCAGCGCCACAAGCCTGTATCCCTGCGCACCCGGCTTTCCGATGTCGAAGTTGCGCGCTTCGCTGTTAACCGGCACCGTTTCCCCGGTGTCGATACGGTAGCTCATCTCTATCGTCACTATCCCTTTAATGGCCGTGGTGTACACGCACTGGGTTATGTGGGGCGTATCAGTGAGCAGGAATTGCAACGTATCGACAATACTAACTACGAAGGCACGAACTTTATTGGCAAGACCGGCATCGAAAAATTTTACGAAGATCTGCTGCATGGTGAAGTGGGTGTCGAACAGGTGGAAACCAATGCCCAAGGCCGTACCCTGCGAGTACTGGAACGCACTCCGCCCATACCCGGCCTTAATTTGTATCTGAATCTGGATATTGAATTACAGCGTATCGCCGAAGCTGCTTTTGGCGACAACAACGGTGCGCTGGCAGCCATCGATCCCAGTGATGGCAGCGTACTGGCACTGGTGAGCATGCCGACTTTTGATCCCAACCTGTTTGTGGGTGGCATCGACAGCAAAACTTACCGTGCATTACAGGACTCCCCGGACCAGCCCATGTTTAATCGTGTCCTGCGCGGTCGTTATCCCCCAGGCTCCACCGTCAAACCTTTCGTCGGTCTGGCCGGACTGGAATACGGCCTCATTGATCCCAATGTCTCCACGTATTGTCAGGGCTGGTACATGCTTGATGGCGACGAACACAAATACCGCGACTGGAAAAAAACCGGCCACGGTCATATGGACCTCACTCAGGCTATTGTCGAATCCTGCGACGTTTATTTTTATGACCTGGCGCTGACCTTGGGCATTGACCGGATTTTCCAGTTTCTTGAGCCCTTCGGCTTCAATGACCTCACAGGCATCGACACCAGTGGTGAATTAACAGGGCTGGTACCCTCACGCCACTGGAAACGGCAAGTTAAACGCACTATCTGGTATCCCGGCGAAACCCTGATCACCGGTATCGGTCAAGGCTTTTTTCTGGCCACACCGTTGCATTTGGCAGAAGCCACCGCCACGCTGTCCCGCTACGGCCACCAGCTGCGCCCGCGCCTGGTGGCAGCCACCGAAGACCCGAGCAGTCGGGAAATCATCGGACTGCCTGCCGTTCCCAATATTGCCGTACCTGTGATCAACCGGGCCAATTGGGACTACATCATCCGTGCCATGACTAAAGTGGTACACAGCCCCAAAGGCACCGCACGTCGCATTGGCCTGGGCGCAAAATACAAAATTGCGGGCAAAACCGGCACCGCACAGGTATTTGGCATCAAACAGGATGAAGAATATGTGGAAGAGGAAATTGCCAAAAAGCTACGTGATCACGCCCTGTTTGTGGGTTTTGCCCCAGTGGAAAATTCACGCATTGCGGTGGCTGTGGTAGTGGAAAATGGCGGCAGCGGCGGTGCAGTGGCTGCACCTATTGCGCGCAAGGTCATGGATTATTATCTGCACCAGATGTTAGAAAACCCGGCGCAAAAGGAACAAAAACCGTGAGTCTGTTTGAGGCCCGCGCCGAGGCATTGCGCACTAATCGCCGCACCCTGGCAGAAACTCTGCATCTGGATGCCCCACTGCTGATTTGTCTGCTCGCGCTCTCCGTGATCAGCCTGTTTGTACTGTACAGCGCCAGCGGACAAAACATCGATATCGTCTGGCGGCAGCTCGTGCGCCTGGGTGTAGCCTTCACTATTATGCTGGCATTGGCACAGCTCACTCCCGCTACCCTGAAACGCTGGACACCCTGGTTTTTCGGGCTGGGCATTGGCCTGCTGCTGGCCGTGCTGTTTTTTGGTGAAACCGGCAAAGGGGCACAGCGCTGGCTGGATCTCGGCCTGTTCCGTTTTCAACCATCAGAAATGATGAAACTCGCCGTACCCATGATGGTGGCCTGGTATCTCAGTGACCACCCGTTGCCACCCACCTCGAAACGCCTGTTAATGGCCTGCCTGATTATCGTCATTCCCACCCTGCTCATCGCCAAACAGCCGGATCTGGGTACCGCCCTGCTCATCGCAGGTGCCGGTATTTTTGTATTGTTGTTTGCGGGTATTTCCTGGCGACTGATCTTCGCCTCTGCTGCTGCGCTGGCAGCCAGCGCCCCGGTACTGTGGCATTTCATGCGAGACTACCAGCGCCAGCGGGTGCTCACTTTTCTCAACCCGGAACAATCACCGCTGGGGGCCGGTTATCACATTATTCAATCCAAAATCGCCATCGGCTCCGGCGGACTGTACGGCAAAGGCTGGCTTAACGGCACCCAGTCACAACTGAATTTTTTGCCCGAACGCTCCACCGATTTTATCTTCGCCGCCTATGCAGAAGAGTTTGGTCTGTTTGGTATCCTCGCCCTGCTCGCCGTATACCTGCTGATCATCATGCGCGGCCTGCTCATTGCCAGTCAGGCACAGGACACCTATACCCGCCTGCTGGGCGGCGGACTGGTGATGACCTTCTTCATTTACATTTTTGTCAACATCGGCATGGTGACCGGTCTGTTGCCCGTAGTCGGTGTGCCATTGCCATTAATCAGTTATGGTGGCACATCCATGGTGACCCTGATGGCTGGTTTCGGTATCCTCATGTCCATACACACACATCGTAAATTACTGCCCCGATGAGGGCCAAGAGACTTTTCATGTCCAATTCCCACATATCCCTGTTTCATACTGCCCCGATGCGCGGCAAACTCGCCTGCGCAGCTCTTTGCCTGCTCACACTGCCTGTGATGGCCGCAACACCGATAGATGAACAGGATGTCGCCGCTCGTGCCGATGTGCAGCAATTCATTGGCGAAATGGTGGAAAAACACGACTTTGATGCCGACAAGCTCACCACACTGTTTAAACAGGTCGAACTTCGGGAAAAAATCGTCGATGCCATTACCCGTCCGGCAGAAAGCAAATCCTGGCATCAATATCGCCCCATTTTTGTTACCAAAACCCGCATCAACGAAGGTGTCACCTTCTGGAATGAAAACCGGGAAACCCTGGAACGGGCGGAAAAAGAATACGGCGTGCCGCCGGAAATCATCGTCGCCATCATCGGCGTCGAAACCCGCTACGGACGACACAAAGGCCGCTATCGGGTAATGGACTCACTCTCAACACTCGCCTTCCAATACCCCAAACGCAGCAAATTTTTCCGCAGTGAACTGGAACAGTATTTATTATTGACGCGCGAAGAAAACATTGAGCCACTCACCATCAAAGGCTCGTACGCAGGTGCCATGGGCAAACCCCAGTTTATCTCCAGCAGTTACCGTCACTACGCTATCGACTTTGACGGCGACGGCAAACGCGACCTGTGGAACAACACCGTTGATGCCATTGGCAGCGTTGCCAATTATTTCAAACGCCACAAATGGCAGCCCGGCAGCCCCATCGTCGTCCCCGCCGTTGTCGGCAGCAACCACATTCAGGTGCTGGTCAAAAAAGGCTACAAGCCACATAGCACCATCACCGAACTGCGCAAACGTGGAGCCACCGCAAAGCGCAAACTCGACCCCAACGCCATGGGCGCGCTCCTCGAACTGAAAACCCTTGCGGGCCGCGAGCACTGGATAACCCTGGATAATTTTTATGTCATTACCCGATACAATCACAGCCCGCTTTACGCCATGGCCGTTTATCAGTTAGGACAGGCCATCCTGTCAAAACGGGCGGCTGAATCTGCCAAAATAGATTCAGGCAAAAACATAAACGGCTGACCATTATGCGCGTATCTTTTCCACACAACCGCACTATTCAATCAGTCTTTTTACTGCTAACCAGCAGCCTGCTACTCAGCGCCTGCGGATCACTGCCGCATGATCGCTACGGCTTCGCGCAAGACAGCGCACCCACAAAAGATGTGGACCATACCCGTATCGCCGACGCCGTGCCCAAAGTCGAACCACGCAGCAAATACGGCAACCCCAAATCCTACGTGGTACAGGGCAAACGTTACACAGTACGCCAGTCCGCCCGTGGTTTTGTACAAACAGGCGATGCCTCCTGGTACGGCACAAAGTTTCACGGCCACCGCACCTCCAGTGGTGAACCCTACGACATGTACGCAATGACCGCAGCACACAAAACAATCCCTATTCCCAGTTATGTTGAAGTACATAACCTCGACAACCAGCGCAAAATTATTGTGCGCGTCAACGACCGCGGCCCCTTTATCAGCGGGCGCATCATTGACCTGTCGTACGTTGCTGCCAAAAAACTGGGCATCACCACCAAAGGTACCGGTCGGGTAAAAATCCGTGTCATCGACCCCGCCGCATCCGCAAAAACATCACAGGCCAGCACCACGCCCGTCACACTGTCACGCCCTGTCACCCCTCAACCGGTTACCGTTGCCACCAACAACCCTGGCCGGCTTTACCTGCAAGTGGGAGCCTTTACCAACCACGACAACGCCTCGCAATTGCTCAACCGTCTGGTCAATGCCACCCAGCAAAACGTATCCATCAATCGTAAAGCCACCAACAACTACAATGTTTACCGCGTGCGTATTGGACCATTGCAATCCGAAGCAGATGCACTGAAACTACGCTCACAACTGTCACCACTGGGCATAGACTCACCGCATATCGTTGTGGAATAAGGAATGGAAATTGTATACGTTATTGCGTCTCATTCCTGCCTAAGGTGACAATCGTTATTCTCTGCACCCTCGTGTCGTACACTGATTTCAACAAAATTAACCACATCATCCATTGAGCACACCACCATGAGTACTGTCATGCACCGTTTATTACCCTTTTTTATCGCTATCTTGTTCATGTTGTTTTTAGCCCCTGTGCAAGCAGCAACACTGATTCCCGCCACCCCCAAAATAAAAGCCAAGGGGTATTTGCTCATCGACTTCAACAGCGGTCGCGTGCTGGCGGAGAAAAAATCCGACCAACGCATGGAACCCGCCAGCCTGACCAAAATGCTCTCCGCCTACGTCATCGACCACGAACTGGCCAAAGGCAACATCAGCCTTGATGACGAAGTCCGCATCAGCGAAAAAGCCTGGCGCATGGAGGGCTCACGCATGTTCATTGAAGTGGGCAAAAAAGTCTCCGTGGAAGACTTGCTCAAAGGTGTCATCATCCAGTCCGGCAACGATGCCACCGTGGCTTTGGCTGAACATGTAGCCGGCAGTGAAGACGCTTTTGTCTCTCTGATGAATCAGCACGCCGCCGAACTGGGCATGCTCGACAGCCACTTCGTTAACAGCACCGGCCTGCCGCACAAAGACCACTACACCACACCGCGTGATCTCGCCAAACTGGCCATCGCACTGATTCGAGACTACCCCACACACTACGACTGGTATGCACAAAAAGAATTTGTGTACAACGATATCAAACAATACAATCGTAATCGTCTGTTATGGCGCAACAAATATGTAGACGGCATCAAAACCGGCCATACCGAATCGGCAGGTTACTGTCTGGTGGCTTCCGCCGAGCGTGACGGCATGCGCCTCATTTCTGTGGTGCTGGGCACACGCAACGATGAAACCCGCTCCAGCGAAAGTCAAAAACTACTCACCTATGGCTTCCGCTTTTTTGAAACCCATCGTCTCTACAAAGCCAATGAAACACTCGCCACCGCCCGCGTGTGGAAAGGCGCGCAGGAAGAGTTATCACTGGGTCTGAATGAAGACCTCTACCTGACCATTCCCAAAGGCCAGTATAAAAAACTGGTTGCCAACATGGACCTTGATGCACGTATTACCGCCCCCATCAAACAAGGCCAGGCTTTTGGTTCGGTCAATATCAGTCTCGGTGATGAACAATATGCCAAACGTAAACTGGTTGCACTCTCCCCCATCGAATCCGGCGGCCTGTTTGGCAATCTTGTTGATGAAATTAAATTATTATTTGAATAAAGAACAAACGTACATACGCCCAGGAAAGAGACAAAAAACTTAAATAAATAACCCCGCAGCAAGCTGCGGGGAATTAAACTCAAAGAGATTAAGTTAAGCCAAATTTCTGACTTGTTGCAGGTTAGTGGCTATTGATATCTCACATATCATTTTCAATATATAAAAAGAAAGAATAATGGAATCGTTGCTCGATGTTGTATAACTTCATTGACTTTTAGTGTAGCAGTGGCAGCTCTTAACTCCCATCAATTCATTTCTCAAATTTTTTATACGATATCAGACAAGGCTCCCTTTTGCAGGATAATGTATCGGGAAGGAGGAGAAGGAGAAAAAAATGAGCGTATACCGATACGCCCGGCAAACAATGACAAGGCAGCCATATTCCCACAAATAGTGATCTGTCCTGTTAACTTAACAAGATTAATCTGAACCTATTTAATCCCCCGAATAATTTTTAGCATAATGCAATAATTGCAACACGCGATTCCTTATAATGGTGCAACGATAACTACCCCGTGAGATACCCGCAGAGCTACCAAAATCCTGTCGGGTCCAGGTATTTTTTATCAGTTCAAACTCAGCATCGCGAAATTTCATCCAGTTACATTGTGAATGAATTAATTTCTGTTGCTGCTCCGCCGATAATCTGGACTTAACAAGATAATAAGCTTTATTCATTTCATCATCCAAAAAATTTTGATAATTATCATATGCGATCAAATAATCTCTTGCGCCATTGCGCGGATGATTAATTTCTTTTAAAAACACCTGCTCTCGTGCTTCAAATTCACCAATCAAATCAGGTGCATCCGGGCTGTCTATCGCAAGAACCGGATTTATTAACACACTAAAAAAAATCAGCAAAAAAAACATCACCCATTCAGACACATTTTTTGTGTTTATTTTTACCATTGTTCATATATTCCCTTACTGTATATATCCCACTCAGCCTGCCTTCTGTTAATCAAGCCATTATTAATAACGCCCTGAGATTTATTCCAGGCTTTCCAGGCATCTTCCAGGTTTTTATAAGTGGTTTTAAGTTCAGGGTTATTCACCATTTTCAGAACTGATGAGTGGGTAAAAGCCTTTTGCCCGATATTAAACGCAAGAATCACCATAGCATCAAATTCATTTTGCATAATACGGGCAGTCACTTTTGTTTTAACCGTATTAACATATGGAATAAGATCGTCATTAAACAGGCTAAACGCCTGCTCCCGAGTAATGCCATCTCTATATTTTGACCACTCGACATTGGAAATAAGGTGTCCATAACCAATAGTGGCACCTTTCACCCATGCGGCTATACTTTTACCTGTTTGATCATCATAAGGTGTGATGGATAATTGCTCTATGGACTTTAACAGGTCTATGCCCTTATCACTAAAATCAAAGGTGCTGGCGGGTTTTTCACCAAGCCTGACCGCACCACTCACCAGTTTTTTGAAAGTTATCCCATCAGGGTCTATATGACCATCAGGATGAATCATATTCAAAATATCTTTTTGAAAGTGTTCGATTCGAAATATTGTTTTGTTACCGATGATGCCGTCCTCTTTAAGCGGCGTAATTTCTCCCGGGATTTTCTGAGCATTTAAAAGCCTTTGAACAAGAACAACATCTACTGAATGATTTATGCCATTCCGGCCTACGGATGCAATTATTTTATTCATACCCTATATCCTCGCGTTTAAATGAAAATCAACTGATTAAATCATGTAACGCATTTATGAGCAGGAATGACGCTATTATTTTTTATCCCGCCCTTTTCCTTTATACTCTGTCATCATGAACATCGTCTACCTCAACAATGAATTCCTGCCCGCTGATCAGGCTTGTGTCCCGGTACTGGATCGCGGTTTTATTTTTGGCGACGGCGTGTACGAAGTTATCCCCGCTTACGGTGGCAAGCTGTTTCGGCTTGGTGAACATTTGCAACGCCTGCAAAACAGTCTCAGCGCCGTGCGCATTCCTAACCCATTGAGCCACGCAGGCTGGGGCACAATGTTAAACGAACTCATCGCACAAAATGAGGGGGATGAGCAATCACTTTACCTGCAAGTCACCCGCGGCAGCGCGCAGCGTGACCACGCCATGCCCGATGACCCCGTACCTACCGTGTTTGCCATGAGCAATCCGTTGCACCCCGTCAGTCAGCACATTCGTGAGCACGGTGTCGCAGCCATCACCCTTGATGACATCCGCTGGCAACGCTGCCACATCAAAGCCATCAGCCTGCTGCCGAATATTTTATTACGCCAGGAGGCACTGGATCAGAATGCCGCCGAGGCCATTTTGATCCGCGATGGCTTTGCCACTGAAGGTGCGGCCAGCAATCTGTTTATCGTTAGCGACGGCATGCTGGCCACCCCGCCCACCGGACCCTTTTTGTTACCGGGCATTACCCGCGACCTGATCCTGGAACTGGCCAACGCAAATAATATCCCCCATTGTGAAAAAAATATCAGCCGTGATGAGCTGCACAACGCTGACGAAATTTGGCTTACTTCATCCACCAAGGAAATCCTGCCAGTCACTTGCCTGGATGATACACCTGTTGCCAACGGCCAGCCCGGCCCCTTGTTTCAACGCATGCTGGCCTTATATCAAGACTACAAACAACAACTGCGTGACCAATAAAATGGACAACCGGGACGACAATAAACCTGTCATGGAATTCCCCTGCGAATTCCCCATCAAGGCCATGGGACTTGCCTCGGAAACCTTGCATATGGCCGTGCTGGAAATTGTACAGCGTCACGCCCCCGAGGCTGGAAAGCACACACTGAAAAGTCGCCCCAGCAGCAACGGAAAATATGTATCCGTTACCATTACCATCAACGCAACAAGCCGCGCACAACTGGATGCCATTTATCTGGACCTCACCGCCTGCGAACAGGTGCTCATGGCCTTGTGAATCTTTCCAGTATTTCAGGTAAAGACTTCATTGTCCGCCACCTCGGCCTACGGGATTACCTGAAGGTGTGGCACGACATGCAGCGCTTTACCGACACTCGCACACCCGACACCCTTGATGAAATCTGGCTACTGGAACATCTCCCGGTATTCACCCTTGGTCTCAATGGCAAACTGGAACACATTCTCACCCCTGGCGATATCCCGGTGGTAAAATGCGACCGTGGCGGACAGGTGACCTATCACGGCCCCGGACAACTGATAATCTATTTATTGTTAGACTTGCGCCGCCGCGAACTGGGCGTAAAAACACTGGTACATAAAATCGAACAGGCCATCATTGATCTGTTACAGAATAACGGCATCCACGGCCAACGCCATGAAGGTGCGCCCGGCATTTATGTCGATGACGCAAAAATTGCAGCCCTCGGTTTACGCATACGTCGTGGCTGCTGTTATCACGGCCTCAGTCTCAATGTGGACATGAACCTGGAACCTTTTTCTCGCATCAATCCCTGTGGTTACGCAGGACTGAAGACAGTTCAACTACAAGACCTGCTGCCCGACATCAATATTAAAGATATCAACGAGGCTTTAGTGCAACAATTGAAACAACAGCTTGCAGCCGAGTGAAATCTTTCAATCCGAAGTGCGAATATTTTACGATGACTTACGTGCAATACTGCAACAAATAAGCGAGGTTTAACTTTTCCCCAGGTTACCCGGCTGTAGAAATATCACTTCAATGTCTATTTTCCCTAAAAATAGGCCAATCATAAATAACTGTTGAGGTATTTTTACACTGGACATTGAAATTCAGGGCAGTTTTTACTACGCCCTATATGAAAAATACCTGCTATTAAACGCTCTTTAGACAGCCGAATTTTTCAGAGTTTGACTATGACTCATATAAAAATATACCGCAAAAAACCGTCCGAATTATTATATCAAAGGAGTAAATTGAATGAAAAAAACAGGATTAACCATAGCGATGTTATTGCTGACAGGGTGTGCCACTCAGCCGGGAAAAAAGATTGATACCACCCCTAAAAACCCAACAGCTGTTCTGAAAGCCAGCGGTGTTATCAGCGGCATGATATTGCCTGATTCTACGTTTGAACAACTCGTTTACACACGCCATGACAAAAGGCACATTTCCAATAAACATAAGTATGACTCTTGGGTGGCTAGAAAGCTCTTGGGCAGCGGCGACGATACCGTTATATTTCGTATGGACAAAGACCTAAGCTGGATTCTGTCGGATAAAAAATATTTGGAATGTCCTCTGAACGGGTGTAGTACAAATATACTCGCACTGCTTAGCACAAAGGAGGGTGAGGTTAAACATGAGGATGAAAGCGAGTTTCAATACAACCCAGCTGACGATGCTGAATGCGCATTGAGCATTAGTAAAAACAACTTCACTGTCACGGAAACAGGAGAAACCCGTATTATTTCCGGATACGAAACAAAAGAGTATCAGGCAATATGGCAGACTGAATATAAAGATGAAAAGGGCAGGAAAGATAAAAACACGTTAAAAATGGTCTTCTGGAACACTACACCAACAACAATTATGGAAGAAGCCTGGAAGATACAGGACGAAGCTACACGAGCCTACCGGAAAGCAGTGAAGAAAGATAACAACCCCTTGTCTTTACTACTTTCGGATGAGATTTTTGATGCATTGTCTGCTTTTTCTGGTGATACATCAAAAAAGAACAAGAAATGGAATAATGCTGTTAGCCAAAAACTGGCAACTGCCAAAGGCTACCCGATATCGATTAAAGTTGATTGGTATATCGATAGAAAAGCCTGCCCGGAAGCACAAATAGCAAAAAACCCTGAGAAAAAGGGGTTTGACTGGTCCAATCCAATGGGATCACTTCAAGATAGTGTGGGAGAGATGGCCAGTAAAAAAGTAAAGAGCATGTTCGCCCCTGACCCCAACGAGCCAATATTTCATTATATTTACGAAGTGAATAATATTGCCATTGAACCTGTACATGACAGCGTTTTTGAAATTCCGGAAGGTTACACGTTAACGACCAGAGAATAATTGGCCTCAAAAGAGCCACTGATTAAATTCTATAGTCGGTGGCTCTTGCTTAACCTGGCAGAATGATGCCTTCATAGCCACTGAGTTTGTCGAATGCGGAAAAAACTGGTTTCGGCAATAAGGGAGACTCGATTACCTCAGGATGCCGGTTCAAATTGCTCCGGCGCAACTTTCTCTAACGCGCAAACCGAAAATCTGTTCATAGCCAAAAGTGAGTCTTTCGTTATCATTGCCAAAGATATTTCCAAAAAACTTGACGCAACCGCAGAACCATCCTGACTTGTATTATTTGGCAAAAACTGAAACTCGTTAATTTTCGTTTGCTGCTCTGACTTGCTGGCAATCATTGAGTCCAGATTCTTTTTACACTCGGTTAATTCGTTAATTTCAGGATATTCCTTTCGGGTTAAATCAATTTCAAGCTGCAATTCCTCTACACAACGATTCAAAAGCACAACTGCTTTCGACTGCTCAGCACTGGATATGCTGGGTTGATCTGAGCTTGTGGTGACATCAATGAAATCACTCAGTGGTCCGAGACAATTATCATTATAAGTTGAAGGTGCTGCTTCTCCAATAACGTCAAGAGTTTTAGCCATATCCGATAACGCCCCAAGCGCTTGCCGATCTTCTTCCGAGCAACCAGCAAGCAATATTAATAAAAGAAGCGGTAAAAATGTGAACAAAGAGAATGAAAGTTTATAATCGTTCATCAATAGCACCTCGATTTTATAGTTTTGAAACAGCACAGGGCGGCCTCAGGGCCACCCTCGCTTATTTATGTCACTAAATCGCTAACGGCGGCGTAAGTGTCCCAGGTTGTTACTCGGCAGATTGAGTCGGCCTGGCATACTGGCATCTTGTGATGGCTTGCTCGCCTTTGCTTGGCGTGCAACGCTGCCAATACCCACCATTTCAGCCAATTCCCGCTCACCACAATAATTATACTGGAACGCCTCAAATATTGATTCACCGGAGATAAAAAATTGCCATAGCTGATCCATGCTATCGGGCTGATCCATGCTATCGACAAAATCCCAATCACAAACACCGACAAAGACCTCACCTACATTACTCATAATATTTGCAGTATCAATCCAGGTATTAGCCGGTGCTGGTAAATCCATAACCTGCCAACTGGATGTATCTCCGGCCATCAATATCGTCCATTCAGTTCCCTGCCCGACGGCATCGCCGTAATTCATCAGGGTCAATGAAACAGAGTCGCGTGGCGAACTACCCGTTATCTCCCAGTTAAATGTGCGGGTTGCCGCTGCGTAGTCAAAACTATCAATACTGGAATCAGGCACTGCCACCACCAATGATTGTGGCAGGATGTTGTAACGTACAAAACTGGACAATTTTGTGTCCACCAAAGAGCCTGTCTCTGCGAAAACCCAGTAATAATCCACGGGAAATTCGTTGGCAAAGGGCATGACGCCCGATGATGATATCGCCTGAGCACCAGGATAGCTTGCCCCGACGGAATAGCCGCGCCCACCACGCACACCGAGAACAAACAAAGACTCCAGTGATGTTACCGGATTGGTCGTCCAGCCCAGGCTCAGAGGACTGCGAGTAAGCGGTATATTATAACTTGCTCCATCCACCACAGTTTGATCCAGCAGGTAGTTGTAAGCAATCATCGGATTACCGCTGGGGGAGAATATTTCACCAGAAAAAGTCAGGGCCAACATGCTTAGTGTGCCATCGTTCTGCAAATTGCTCTCCCGCACCGGGATATTGCTCAGCGATCCACCAGCTGCTGAATGATCCTGAAAAGCTTCTAATAACGAAAAAGGATCAACTACTGTAAAACTTGCATTCTGCGGAATGTCGCTCAAAGTCAGGTCGATGTTCGCGATGGTATCACCCTCGCTCCCAATACCGAACAGGTCAACATCATCATCCAGGTAATAGACAATGTTTTCCGCCACCAAAACGTCAACAAAAGTATCGACATTACGCCCCCTTCCAACATCCTCATAGACAAGGGTAATGGTGGCACGGCTGCGGCCAATATCGCCAAAATCCACCACGCCACTGGCGTTACTGATTATGGTCTGCGCAATGGTGCGATTGTCCGCATTGTACAGGGCAACAGTCGTACCTTGCACAGGTTGATCACTATTCAGATCATCTTTTATCACAAAGGACAGACGATTTCCTGACAGCGTTTCACCAAACACAATGGATGCCATCCGGCTGATTTGCCCACCGTTTGCATCCGTCACGGTAACGGTCGTTTGCGCGGTACCCGAACCCGTGGCGGGTGCCGTCCACACCACCGAGCTACCTGTTGTCTGATTCAGGCTGCCTGCCGTGGTGTCCCAAACATAATTCAGGGGATCGCCATCAGGGTCTGTGGCCGTCACGCTCAGAGTAACATTCTGGCCGTTTGTCACAATGCCATTCGGCACACGGGTGAATTGTGTTATTTCCGGCACCCGGTTGGGTACGATGAAATTTACACTGACGGGCGTATCAGCACTGGTCACTGTCACCGCCTGGCTAATCAGGTTAACGGCAAACAATGAGAAATTAACCCCCAGCGGTACATTCATGCTGTACCGTCCCGCAGCATCGGTAGTTGCCGTCGGCCCAAAGTTGCTGAGAATGGTGAAACCAGCAATCGGCTCACCGGAGCCTTCATTGGTTACTGTGCCGTTAACAACACCATCGAAACGTTGTCCAATGGTGTTTGCCAGATCCACACACTGACCGGTATTTCTGATCGTGCTGCCTTGCGTGGTTGGCGTGAATATTTCATTGCTGTTCGCATTGCCTTCGAGGGCACTGGTAACATCATAATAAAACTTAACGTCGCCGCTTTCGATATACAGTTTGACACGCTCGGTGATACTGGCCGTGCTGCGCTTGACCGTGACGCAAGCCCGTCCATTCGTGCCCGTACGCGCCGGGCGTGACATGCCGTTGTAGCTGACGCCCTCGGCAATCAATAAGGAACCCACCACAGGTGCATCATTTTCATCTTGCACCGTCACGCAGAGGCAGGCATGTTCGTCCATCGGCAGATCCACGTTCCACCAGGAAAAGTGGGTCACCTCGGCCTGGGCATAAAGCATACCATTCAAATCAATGACTTCTGCATCATCCCGCACCGCAGTGACAGGCTTGGCATCTTCCCGCACCCAGGTGGCCGTATTTTCATCATAAGACCACCAGGGGATGGTATCACCCACCGAATACTGACTTTGCAGGGCATCCGGTAACCGCACAGTGACTGTGGCGGGCTCATTGAGCTGCGTCAGTTCCGTACCATTGGCATCGGTGACAGTAATTTCGGTGAAGACGACACTTTCCAATGGTGTGTCAACTTCTCCTCCCAGGGTACTGGCCGCCATATAATCACCCGGAAAGGTCGGTCGCCCGGCTTCAGTGGTCGGATCACCCACTGCCACTTCAACAGTCACATTACCGCTGCTCGCCATGCTACCGGCAGGAAATGATATTTCAGCCAGAGAATGGCCCGTGACATTATCGGGGTCAGCGACAATCAGATTATTGCTCTGCGCAGCATCCATCGATTCGCTGTGATGATATTGCAGCAAGCTGGCCGCAACCGCATAGGTCTCACCATCAGCAACCGGCAACGAACGCTGAAACGTGGCATAACCCTCCTTCTCATAGGTCAGCACAACAGAGCCACTAGAGGGAACAGGAATATTGGCCAGCTCGTAAAAACCGTTTGCATCCGTCGTCGCAGATTTACCGCCGGAAGACACAGTAACGTCAATCAAACCGCCACTGCCGCTAACCACACCGGCAACCGTCACCTGACTTTGTGGGGTTACGTTCCCACCGTTGTCATTATTACTACCGCCACCACCGCACCCACTCACTACAACGATGAACAAACCCGGCAAAATAATCTGGACCAACGGCAAGCCACAAAATAATTTATTTATTATTTTCGCGAAACTTTCCATTTTTCTCCCCTAGATTAAAAAAACCCATCAGGTGATGATCAACGCCATCACTCTGCCAACCCCTTTAAAATACACATAAAACCGAAAAACAAGATATGAAACTGATAGCAATGCTCTTAAATGTACATTTCCTTGCCATCATTCAAACACAGCCACCCTTTGGCAATGCGATAAATTATCCAAACAACATTTGCGAGCAATACAAAATAACCAACGATAAAAAACAACCCGATGAGTCCTGTTATTGACCATAAAAGAGAAAACCAGAATGTTCGCATTTGCCATCTAAAATGCGATTCCAGCCAGGTACCACTGACATCATTTTTTTTAACATAATTGATAATCACCGCAATAATGAATGTAATTCCAAACAAAAAAGATGCGGCCTGCAATGCATATACCACGGTGGCGATGGTTTTTTGTGAATTGTCATTTCCCATCGCGGTTGTCAACTCATCGGTCATTCTTTTTTCCTCTTATGATTGATTCGAGAATAACAGGTACTACCTCGCATGCCACCAGCCTATAGAGCATGATATTATTAGCAAGTGAAAAAAGTCACAAAATGATAAGACAGCATATTGACAATTTTACTCCCCCTGTTACTTCACCACCCGAAGTGCTTGACATTAGTGTTTTATAGGCATATTCACCAGCGTTTACCGTGAGAGAAATGCATGCAAACAGAATTGCAATAATAATTTCCAGCGTTAATATTTTCATGATTATGGTAAAGGAGGATTTAGTGGCACCAACCGCAACCATTCAAGATGTTTGTCAGAGAACCTCCCTCCTATTTGAGTCGTTTTGCCTGTTAATTTTTCAACCAATATGGCAATATCATATTTATTCGGACCAACAGAGGAATACAAAATATAATGTTTAAATTCCTGCCGTTTGATTTTATCATGTGGCTCACTAATAAAAAAAACCTGGGCGACAATCGAGTTTTCTGCAATGGCATTGTCAAGCAGGGTAATTCTGTTTTTCTCTTCGCAGGAAAGAATATTATCCAGTTTTTTGGATAAAGATAAACAATTCTTCATAAAAAGATGATCGTCAAACCCCATATCCCAATTTCCCCCTTCAAGGAACAGAGAATTATAAGGTGGTATATTGACAATTCCCCCTCCGGTCACTTCGCCATCCGGAATGTCTAACGTCAGTGTTTTATAGACATATTCAGCAGCGTTTACCGTAAGAGAGATGTATGCAAACAGAATTGCAATAATGATTTTCAGCATTAATATTTTCATATTATGGTGAAGAAGGGTTTAGTGGCACCAACCGCAACCATTTAAGGTGTTTATCACTGAACACTCCGTCTATATCAGTAGTTCTGCCAGTTAGTTTTTCAACCAATATGGCAACGTCACGCTTATCCGGGCCAACAGAAGAATACAAAATATGATATTTAAACTCCTGGCGTTTAATTTTATCGTCTGCTGCCTTACCAAAAAAAACGCGGGCTGCAATTGAGTTTTCTGCTATAAACTTATCAAGTAAAATTATTCTACTTTGCTCTTCACAAGCTAAAGTTCTACTGTCCAGCTTTTCTGATAAAGACAGGCAATTTTTCATAAACTTAGTATCATTCAAGACCATGTACCAATTTTCTCCTCTCAGCAACAGGGAATCATAGGGAGGAATATTAGCAATCCCTCCCCCTGTCACTTCACCATCCGGAATGTCTAGCATTAGTGTTTTATAAGCATATTCACCAGCATTTACCGTAAGAGGAATATATGCGAACAGAATTGCAATAATAATTTTCAATGTTAATGCTTTTATCATAAGCCCAAGTTTGCCATATCCATTTCAGTACCCCACCTGCTTAATACATTTGTCACACAGACAGAATTTAATTTTTCTGAGAACGAATCAAAAAACATACCCCAGACATGAGTTGCCACCCAGACAATCAATCCATTCCCGCTGGCTGTTTTACTGCCAAGCGGTAACGGCACATAGGCAACAGTTTTCGTACACTTGTCTGCTTCAGACAACATTTTCATAAAAACTTCTGCTGTTCTGTCGGTGATTTTCAGCCCGATGGGTGGTTTATTATTTGCAACGGCATAAAATTTTACGATCATTTCTTTCAGTTTTTGTTTGTCTGCTGCTGTGGCTGTTTCTGATGACATAATTTTTTTCCTGAAGATACTTATGGATAGTTTAGTGACACACGGTAATAAGTGCTATTCGCTATTATTTATAACGGAATCGCTTTGGCCAGATCATAACCCGTGCGCTGCGGGTTACCCGTCTTGTTGCTGGCATCGTGGTCCTTGTAGTTGATTTCACACATGGAGAAGCTCAGGGTAATATTTTCTTTGGGTTCTTTATCATCCTCCGCCGAAATATGATAACGACTCACGAGACAATCATGCAGTATGTATTCCATAAACTCTTCGATCTTGTCGCTGCCAGTACGAACAAACTTGAGGGTCGCTGTTTTACCTGACGAACCAGCAACGGCTTCCCTGAAAAACGCAGCAACTGAATTATCGGCTTCTTTACTCAAAATCACCTGAGAAAGGGTTGGTTTACCCACTTCGCGATTGGCCATTTTCCCGGTTTCCATCGTAATTGGGCGTGACACACCAAAACGCACCGTATTTATTTTTACGCATTGTTCAAAACCTTCAGCCATCACATTGACTTTTATTCCATCACAATCCAGATATAGTGCCATTTTATTTTTCTATTGCCATCCTGTTTGAAACAGGAAAAACACTTATTGAGTTGGCTTTTAACCCTATGATAATCAGTCACTAAGATCAACCGCGCCCCCTTTTCAATGCTTACATTTTTAGTCGGTTACACCCATTTTCCTACTTCTCCAGGCAATAAAGGAAATATCACCAATTGCCGGTCATCGCTCCCCTGCGTCACAACGCAGATTCAGTGTATTATTGGCAGCACTCCAATTTCTGATATTTCCAGGCTTTCTCCATGACCGATTCTCCGAAAAAAATACAACAAGGCATTCCTCTACGCGGCGCAGAAAAAGTCGCACGTATCCCCATCAAAGTGATTCCCTCCACCGAGGTAAAACGCAAACCTCAGTGGATTCGTGCCAAAGCACCCACCAGTACCGAAGCCCAGCGGGTGAAAAAACTGCTGCGCGAGCACCAGCTGCACACCGTTTGCGAAGAGGCCGCCTGCCCCAACCTGGGAGAATGCTTCAGCCACGGCACCGCAACGTTTATGATCATGGGCGACATCTGCACCCGGCGCTGTCCGTTTTGCGACGTGGCCCATGGCCGCCCGAATCCACTGGATACCAACGAACCCGCCAACCTCGCCAAAACCCTGAGCATCCTCAAGCTGAAATACGTGGTTATCACTTCGGTGGATCGCGACGACCTGCGTGACGGCGGTGCCGGGCACTTTGTGGATTGCATCCGCGCTGTACGCGAGACTTCACCACAAACCCGAATCGAAATCCTGGTGCCTGACTTTCGTGGTCGCATGGACATCGCACTGTCTATCATGGAACAGGCACCACCGGATGTATTCAATCACAACCTGGAAAACGTGCCACGCCTGTACAAAAAAATCCGTCCCGGCGCAGACTACGCCTGGTCGCTGAAACTCATTCAGCGTTTCAAGGAAATGTACCCGGATGTGCCCACCAAATCCGGATTAATGCTGGGTCTGGGTGAAAGTTTCGACGAAGTGGTCGAGGTGCTCAAAGACCTGCGCACCCATAACTGCGATATGCTGACCTTGGGCCAATATCTGCAACCCAGCCTCAGCCATCTGGCTGTGGATCGTTTTGTGACCCCGGAAGAATTCGACCAGCTCGCCGAAGTGGCCCGTGAACTGGGATTCAGTAATGTCGCCAGCGGCCCCATGGTGCGTTCTTCTTATCACGCTGATCAACAGGCTGCCGGTGAATCCGTAAAATAAACACAGCAGTCTGATATACATCGCCGTCAGGCTAAGCAAGCTTATTCATTATTGATAAGGTCATGGTGGAACCGCTGCGCTTGTTCCACCCTACCATTTTACCTTGTGTTAAATAGAACGGAACAAAAAATTGATGAGCGCCTCAACTCACCCTTTATCCGGGTAGGGTGGAACAAGCGCAGCGGTTCCACCAAATGGGAAAAGAATATCTTCAACCTGAATTAATCAGGTTGGTGTTTTGGAGAAAAATGATAGATATTATCAAGCTGGAAAATACTGTACCAGACTGATATTTATAGGCTTATCCTCTTGGCCTGACGATTATAGCCTGGTGTGGCATAGCCCGGAGAATGCTGCCAAATACTACATAAACAGCAAAGTGGTTCTATACAAAGAACAATAAAATCTATTTTTCCGGCATGACAAAAGAGGCTGATGAGGCCTAAAAAATATAGAATCACCTGTTCCGCAACACAACAATTAGAGAAAGAACACTATGTCTAATCTGGTAAAACCCCACGGTGGCGGGGAACTCAAACCCTTGCTACTTGAAGGCTCGGCACTGGATGCCGAAAAAACACGCGCAGACACTTTACCCAAAGTGACTATTTCTTCCAGGGAAGCAGGCGATTTGATCATGATGGGCATTGGTGGTTTCACGCCTCTCGATGGATTTATGACCCATGCGGACTGGCAAGGCGTCTGCGATGGCATGAAGACCACGGCGGGGCTGTTCTGGCCTATCCCCATCACTCTTTCGACTGACACCTCTGCTGCAAACGACCTTTCTGAAGGCGACGATATCGCCCTTTACGATGCGGAACGCGACACCATTATCGCTACCATGACCATCACCGAAAAATACAGCATCGATAAAGCCCACGAGTGCATGCAGGTTTACAAAACCACCGATGCCGAGCACCCTGGCGTGAAGATGCTCATGGAACAGGGTGATGTGAATCTGGCTGGTCCGGTAAAGGTACTGTCACAGGGTGGTTTCCCCGAAGAATACGGCAAGCAGTTTATGACCCCCGCCGAAACCCGTGCTGAATTCGACAAACGTGGCTGGAATACCATCGCCGCCTTCCAGACCCGCAACCCCATGCATCGCTCTCACGAATATCTGGCAAAAATCGCCATCGAGCTGCTGGACGGCGTGTTGGTACATTCGCTGCTGGGCAAGCTCAAGCCCGGCGATATTCCGGCCAACGTGCGCTCCAACGCCATCGGCACACTGATCGACAAATACTTTGTGGAAAACTCGGTGATTCAGGCGGGCTATCCGCTGGACATGCGCTACGCCGGGCCACGCGAAGCCTTGTTACACGCGCTATTTCGTCAGAATTACGGCTGCTCACATCTTATAGTGGGGCGTGACCACGCAGGTGTTGGCGATTATTACGGGCCGTTTGATGCCCATCATATTTTCGACGAAATTCCAGCCGACGCGCTGGAAAC
This sequence comes from Gammaproteobacteria bacterium, assembly GCA_021648485.1. Lineage (GTDB taxonomy): Bacteria > Pseudomonadota > Gammaproteobacteria > SZUA-152 > SZUA-152 > SZUA-152. The sequence continues at coordinate 19,587 of JAKISS010000024.1, read as the reverse complement.
TCAACCCATGAAAATCGACTGGACGTTCTGGTGCGACAAATGCGATGGCATGGCTTCCATGAAAACTTGCCCGCATGATGCGGCAGACCGTATGCTGCTATCCGGTACCAAATTACGCAAGGCGCTATCGGAGGGCGAACCGGTATCCGACAAATTTTCACGTCCTGAGGTATTAAAAATACTGCGTGAGTATTACGCCAGCCTGAAGGATGATGAAAAAGTCGAGATCAAACTGTCGGGGCATTCGGCCAAATAACCGAAAACATCGTTATTTCCAGCGTGTTGGGGGTTATGTGTTTTAGTGATACTGACAAGTGGCATATTATAAACGCAGAGGTCGCAGAGAAAACACCAAAACGCTGTGTCTCTGACCTCTGCGTTAAACCTAAATTAATCAGTTAAATCTACTGCGAGCGCTTAATTCACAAAATCAGAAACATTCAGCGTCCGGCATCCCATGCACAACGAAACCCCACATCGCCACTTTGTGCGCCAGGTAACGCATTTCCCCGCATGGCACTGCGGAAAAAGAATGACAGTGAATAGTGTCCCACACCACCGCCACCGCCACGAATCACTTTGTGTGTTTCACCAAAATCCTTGGTAACATAATCACTGTCCGCATAGGGTTTATACCAGTCAGAGGTCCATTCCCACACATTACCGGCCATATCATAAACGCCATACGGTGACTGGTTGTTTTCATAGGAACCTACCGGTGCAATCCCCTCTTCCCAGTCGGCGTCATCGCCTACATTGGTCTGCCCCGTATCCCATTCATTGCCCCAGGGAAATTCACGCCCATCCTCACCGCGCGCAGCTTTTTCCCACTCGGCCTCACTCGGCAGACGCTTTCCCGCCCACTGGCAATAGGCGCTGGCGTCATACCAACTGACGCTGATCACCGGTAAACGGTCTTTCATCGCTTGATCTTCCCGCATCAATCGCATCAGTTGCTTTTTACTCGCCGTACGAGTGTCAATATCAAACTTGAAATATTCTGTCGCGATCCAGCGTAATGTCTCCAGATCAGATGCCTGCAACCGGGACTCGATTAAGTTAAAGCCGTTCTGTGTCCAGGGAAACGGCTCTGCACGTCCTGTTTCACGCACAAACTTTTTGTACTGCGCATTGCTAACCTCGTAGCGATCAATGTAATAAGCCGGTAATTCAACCCGGTGTGCCGGATGCTCATCCAAAAACAGCGGCTTTACCAAGCCATATTCCTGCTGTTTACCAGAAGTATCCACTTTGTCACTACCCATAAGGAAAGAACCCGCAGGGATTAACTGCCCATCGCCAGCAGTAACAGTTGACTGTGGGTCTGAGGGTAACTCACAGGCACTCAAAATCAGTAAAACAATGCCGATCAGTATAAGTTCATATTTTGCAGGGCACATGGATATGTCTTTTTTCATTCTGACCTAAAACCGTATATTATATTTTTCTAATATTTAAGAAATCAATTTAAATGACGCTATCATACAGAGTAATAAACACGGGTTGCGCACAAATTGCCACCCACGCTTTTGAACGACGTAAAGCGCGTAAAACAAATCTCCGTAATAACAAACGACCTGGAGCGTTAAGTGATAAGGGAACCTATGGAAGCACATGACAAGCCCATCCTGCTGGCCAGTTTACGACAGAGAATTGAGTCTACTACAAACCTTCCCGCCATGCCGGAGGTGGCACAGGCGCTACTGCGTTTAAATTCTGACCCCAATGGCAACATCAACGATGTGGTCGAAATCATTGAAATCGATCCCAGTATTGCCGCACAAATACTACGGTATGCACGATCTGCCTTTTTTGGCTTCCGCGGTGAAATTAATTCGATACACCAGGCGGTAACAACGGTGCTGGGCTACGGCCTCACCATAGATATAGCCTTGGGCCTGTCATTAGGTAAAGCCTTCTCCATTCCCCGCTACGGTCCCATGGGCCTGTACCCTTTTTGGCAACACAGCATTTACAGCGCCGCACTCATTGAGCGCATGATACAAATCATGCCCAGACAGCATCGCCCTTTACCGGGACTGGGTTTTCTCTGCGGTTTATTGCATAACTTCGGAATATTGCTGATCGCCCATCTCTTTAAAAAAGAAGCCTCGATGCTACAGCAGATCATTCTCGCCAACAAAGACAAACCCGTGCTCGAACTCGAACGTCAGGTACTTGGTACTGATCATATGGAAATTGGCACATGGTTGATGCGTAGCTGGAATTTACAAACAGAAATTCAGGTCGCCGTCGCTGAACATCACCATGAACAATACAACGGCGAACACGCCACATATTCCAGACTTTCATTATTAGCCGACCGTTTATTACAGCGATACAATATTGGAGATGCAGAATCGACCAAGCTGCCAGAGGCCATTCTTTCCAGCCTGGGCATCAGTACACAACAAGCTGAAGAACAACTGGAAAATATCATCAGCGCCTCACAAGACCTTGACCAGCTGGCCCAACAATTTGCTGCATAAGGAATGGAAATTACTGTCGGCTAGCCACCAGCGCGGCTCCTTTTAATCCCACCTGAGGATTCAATACCAGCCGCACCGGTATCCTTTTCATTATTTGTTGCATCGGGCCTTTATCTTGAAAGGCCGCAAGAAATGTCTCGCGGGAAAAACGATCCTGAATTTTAGCTGCTATCCCACCCGCAATATAAACACCACCTGTTGCCAAACAGGTTAAAGCAACGTTGCCCGCCTGAGCACCATAAACCGCCACAAACAAATCCAGAGCACGACCAGCCAATGAATCCGCAGCAGATACCCCCGCTTTGCCCACTGCCGCTGCTGCATCACCCGCTGCCATTGCAGCGTTTAATGTTTCGCTAACATCAGCCGGATATTTATCTGCAAGATAATGATAAATATTCACCAGTCCCCGACCAGAAAGCACATCCTCTACACTCACACGCGTTTGTTGTTTTGTCAAAAAAGACAATAAACTCCGCTGCTCATCATTACCGGGTGCAAAATCAGCATGCCCACCTTCTGAAGAAATAACTTCGTAGTGGCCATCATCTCTTTCGCCACACCACACCAATAGAGCTTGACCCAGTCCGGTGCCAGCACCAATAACAATTCTTGGTGTCATTATTTCACCCGTCGGCACATCACCTTTCTGAAGTAATAAAGTCTCATCATCAGCAAGCATTTCAAGGCCAAACGCAATAGCTTGAAAATCATTAATTAAATACAGGTGATGCAATTGATGCTGCGTTGCCAGCTGTTGTGCGTCCAGCTCCCAGGGAAGATTGGTAACCTTAGCCGTATCATTCCCGGTTAGACTGTTCGCCACCGGACCAGCCACACCAATACAACCCTGTATGACCGGAGGCAGTTTTTCCTGTTCCGCTGCCTGTAAAAATTCTTGCAATAAAATATCAAAACAGGCGTATTGCGCGCTGACATAACGCCGCTCAAATAAAACGGTGAAACTATCTTTTGCCGCATAATGCTTCGCATAATGCACAGGAGAATAATCAGCGATTTGTAACCAGGTTTTGGTGCCGCCAATGTCACCTGCCAAAATTAACATTACTAACTCTGAACGTTTAACAAATATGCAGCAGCGGTATCCAGATACCAATCAAGTTGGCCCGTTGGGTTAACCTGTTGAATGGGGTAATGCGCAACCGTATTTTTTTCTGCTAAAAAAATATCTGCCAGAATTTTTGCCTTGGCATCACCTGCTACCAATATGGCAACATGATTCGCCGCATTGATCGCCGGGAAAGTAAGGCTTATGCGCCATGCATTCAATTTCTGCACAAACTGCGCAGCCACAGGCTTTATCAATTCATGCAGAATTTCTGTATCGGGAAACAACGATGCCGTGTGGCCATCTTCCCCCATACCCAGCAATACAAGATCAAAGACCGGGCAACCGTTAACATCCTGTGGCAATGTATCGTGAAGCAATGACTCATATCGTGCCACATTTTGCTCCACGGAAAAGTCCGTGGAAAACATGGCGTGTACATGCTTAGGCATCAGTGGCACTGCGGATAACAGTGTCTCCTGAGCCATACGATAATTACTGTCTGAGTGATCCTGCGACACGCAGCGCTCATCACCAAAATATATGTGTGTTTTGTGCCAGCAGCGCTCATCAACAACTGATTGTTGTGCCAGTTTTTTATAAAAATGTCGGGGAGTGCTGCCACCAGCCAGTGCTACATGGAAAGCACCATGATCAGCAATGGCCGCATGTGCGATCAACTGCCACTGCTTTTCAAGAGCGGCATAAAGCGCGTCAATATTTTCAAATATATGTGAGCTTCCATTCATCGGCATTACCCTGCCCTTCAAAGAAACCAGCGTTGAAATTAATCAGCCGAGACCACCGAACCAAGTTGGTTGTGTTATGGAAAAAAATATTTCATATCATATCCTGACCGTCACATAGACCAAGACTATTGTATCGACAGAACTCACTGAAAATTAATGCCCGGGAGGAGGCACTCTTTGAGCACCAGAAGGACTGGGCTTTGGTGCAAAAGGCCGCACATATTGCAGAAAATAACCACGCGCCTGCTTTTTGAGAGCTTCAAGCATTGCCGCACCTTCCTCGCCTTGTTCTTTCAGAGCCGTCTCGATTACCAGACGATTTTCAAATGCTGCCCGGTAACCTTGTGCCGTTGCCACATGAAACCACAAATAGGCCTGTTCAATATTCTGCGGAATACCAATACCATCGGCATACATCACACCCAGATTGATTTGCGCCAGCCCCTGCCCTTGTTCCGCCGCCTTTTTATACCACTCAAAAGCCTTTGACAGATCTTTCTCAACCGATTCACCACTGTCATACATATGCCCCAGATAATACTGCGCATCCGGTATTCCCTGCTCCGCAGCCTGCTGAAACCACTTGAAGCTGGCACTCATGTCTTTTTCCACGCCTTTGCCGGTACGGTACAACATAGCCAGGTTGTGTTGTGCCTCTGCGTTCCCCGCTTCTGCCAAACGTAAAAATATGGTAAATGCCCCGGCATAATCTTCATTTTCCACGGCGATGATTCCAGCATCTATCGGGGAATCACTTGCAGCATCAACCGAAGTGGCGGCATGTACTGCAAATATAGGGGAAATAACAAGTACGCAGCCCAGTAAAAACCGGGCTACACAATAATGTCGTAAAAAATACTGCATAAATAATCTTCCGCAGGTGGCCAAATGCCTACGTTAACCGTTTTACACAAAAATTCAAGAAAAACCTGGATCAAACCCCCACAGATTTCATCCATTTTTTCAGCGATAGGTTGGGAGCTGGGGGCTTAATCCCACGAGGAAGCCGGGAACCAATGGCATCACAACGCACACGTATGGCCTTGCGGAAAGCGCCTTCATAGCCATACTTGCGCACCGAAAAAGAAACATTGCGCTGTTTACCTTTTTCCATAAATCGCGCACTCCAATGCACTCGTAAACTACCTGCCTTATCCGCCATGGAAAGCGTTACGCCTACCAGGCCGCTGGTGCTGCGACAGTCCACACTATGCTCGCGGGTTTTACGCATATGCACCGGAACAATCTTATTTTTCTTTACCACTTTGTCACGATGAGCCTGAGCTTCGAGCTTCGCCTTGGCCTTACTGCCATATACGCCATCAGAAAATAATTTTGATTCAACAGGCTTTGAATCTTTGTAAACACGTACCCACCAGCCATGAGTATTACCGTGATCCATGCGCGTTATATAGGTCAGGCCAAGTCCTTTTGATTTTTTTCTTACGGTTTTTTTACTGGATTTTTTAAGAGCCACTGTAGAATTCCTCTATACGCTGTCATGATTTCGCCAGCCGTTTTGTATTGTAATTGTCGGTATGCAACCCATAACGACTAAGATCTGACTACGCCCTATTGATTCTGTGGCAGTGTTAAAATGTCTTGCAATAGAGTGACTATTCCACGTCATTTTAACGGACCACGAAATAAATACGACACACATTCAAACCTGAATTCCAAGCACGTATGGGTTTATGTAGTTGAGGCTTGTTATTTTTCATCCGCAGATTCACCGGCTTTTTCCATTTTTTTCCAATATGCGTCACTGGCTTTACAATCCAACAACGCCATCGCGGCCACAGCCACGATGGAAATAATCACCAGATAATGCGTTATAACCAGATCACCCACATTAAAATAGATATATGCCGAGCATGCTGCCAATACCGAATAAATACCTAACCGTATCGGCACAATCCACGCCTTGGGTAAAGCACTGCTCTTTTGTTCTTCCTTTTTTATAGTCAACGTTCCGCAAGCCTCCGAGTTCCAGTTATTGCAGTAACGTTGTTAGCAAAAAACGGTATAACAGCCACCGTGCTTTGAATAATAGAACATAAGTAACAAGGTGCAAGCTCTTTAGTAATCTTTTTGTAGTTGGCCTTATCGCTGGCACCCATTAGCTTTAGTACATTTTTTATTAAAAGCGATCAACGTTAACTGATTTTGGCAAAGTGTAACATAGGTCATATTTACAGGGTAAAAACACCATTTGACTTGCATATTTATCCTTTCTTTGTTCAATAACAGAACTGTGATTCTCATCACGACAACAGTGCGCAAACAATCACACCACCCGGCCGATAACCACAATAGAATATGGACTGTCAGCAATAGCATCGTAGCGGATAACCAAACCCACCGGCCAGGCGACATTATGAACAAGCAACGCAACATCATTGATTTTACGTCCACTACTCGTCGCTCCACCAGCAGCGAACCCGGTATTATCCTGCCTCAGTTGGTGATTTCCGCCCAGCGCACTATAAAGCATCAGTTACGCCAATTATTGCCCACTTTTTTTTCCCGCATCGATGACAGCTTGTTTGATATGGCCGATAAAGCTGAAAGTAACCAGCAGCAAACCCTATATTTTGATGCCATGCGTGAAGTACGCTTACAAAAAGATGCCATGCAGGATGCTTATTTTAAAGCCCTTATAGAAACATTCCAACATTCGCTGAGCCATGACATCCTACCGAAAATAAAAACAGCTGGCTCATTAGACCAGGTCGGACTTATGGAAGATGAACAGTTGGAAGAATCACTGGCTATCACCAATATGATCACCAATGCTGAAAGCCGCTACAAAGAAGCGTTGTTTGGACTTACTGCAAGACTGAATTTCCTGATTGAAGATATTGAAATCACCAAAGATAATAACCCTCTGCGCCCAGAAACCTTATTTAATGCCTTCATACCTGCTGTGAAACTCATGGATGCGGATATTAAGGTACGTTTAGTCATTTACAAATTATTCGATAAGTTTGTCGCACAAAAAATAGGTCCAATGTATGACAACGTCAATGCCGATTTGATTGCCTCTGGTGTACTGCCACGCATCAAAAGCACTGTGCGTAAATCAGAAGACGATTACATCAACCCACACACTGCTACCCCTGCAAATACCGCACAACCTATGAACAACATATCCCCAGAAGCAGACACACCCCAGAACATGCCAATGTTCGACCTCAATCAACCGGAAGGCATATTCAATTCATTACAACAACTCCTCTCCATGACTCGTGCGGCTCCGGTTGCTGGCACTGTAACAACGGAAATGGCAGCAGGAGGTGGTGCTGGCACAGTACCCGCTACAGGCGACGAAACCACTAACGGCAATGCAGTGACTTACGCACCCCAACAAGTATTAACCGCACTCAGTCAAATTCAGGCTTCCGCTGATTCAGTATTACAACCGTCACAACAACAACCCAGCGCCAACATTATTAAATCCACCGTAATCGAAACCATTGCCGCTACCCAGGCAGGTGATGGTAAAAAAATCGCCCAGGCTGACACCGATGCTATTGATATCGTCAGCATGCTGTTTGATTTTATCCTTGATGACCCTAGCCTGCCGGACAATCTCAAGGCTCAAATTGCCCGCTTACAAATCCCCTTGCTCAAGGTTGCTATTATCGACAAAGATTTTTTTGCTAAAAAAGCGCACCCGGCCCGGCAATTATTAAATGAGCTGGCTTACGCTGGCAGCGGTTTAGAAGAAATGGACCCGGAAGAAGATGCGGTTTTTCAGATGGTCAGTTATGTCGTTGATTCCATCCTTGCGGAATTTGAAGAAAATACCGACATTTTTTCCACCCTGCACGATGAGTTTGTGGATTTCATTGAAAAAGAACGTGAATCTAACAAGCTGGCGGGGGAGATGCTGGAAAATGCCAAAGACCTGGTGGCTGGCGAAATCCAACGCCGCATCACCGATAACAGTGTGCCACCGCTGGTCAGCATTATTTTGATTGATGCCTGGAAAGATGTACTCATCCACCTTTATTTACGTGATGGCGATGAAAGCGCTGGCTGGAATACTGCGCTACAGGTCGCTGACGATCTGATCTGGAGTGTGCAACCCAAGCTATCGGTAAACGAACGCCAACGTCTTGTCAAAATCATCCCCCGAGTACTGAATGGTCTCCGTGATGGATTGACCCTGATTCAATTTGATCACGAAGCCACCGAGAAATTGTTTGCCGGTCTCGAAGCCTTGCACCTGGCCAGCCTGCGTGGCGGGTTGAGCACACAAACTCCAGAGATCAAACCAGCCACAGCACCGCCAAGCAATCTCAACAATGATGATTTTGGTATCGACATGTCTACCCTGCCTGAGGCCGACAATACAAACACCACACAAACCGGAAAAGACAGCTTTATCGAAGAAATTATTCTCGCCTCGACCCAGCCTCTACCCTGGGATAACGAAGATCTCAATGCCAGCCAGTACGCGGAAGAAATTAAAGACATGGCACTGGGCACCTGGGTGGAATTCACCAACGCTGAAACCAAAGTCTGTAGCCGGGGAAAACTGGCCTGGAAATGTGACTTTACTGGCGAATATACTTTTGTAGACCGCAAATACAAAGTGGTTGCCGATCTCTCCAATCGTAAACTTATCGCGGAATTTGAGTCAGGCCGCGCCAGCTTTGTGGATGATGTGCCCCTGTTTGATCGGGCGCTGGATTCGGTTATTGGCGGCATTAAACGCGCGCTGAACAATAAAAATTCTGCCGAAGATCCTGTCCTTCATTAAACGTGTCAGATTGAAATAAAACATTAACCTTAAATTAAACATTACCGACCGTTTTTGTACCACCAAACCAGGCCAGTTTTTTATGCAGTGTCACCACTTCACCAACAATAATCAATGTCGGTGGTTTGATGGTGGTGTTATCAAGTAATCCAGGCATGCTGCCCAGTGTACCCGACAACACCATTTGTTCCCGTGTTGTGGCTTTTTGCACCAATGCCATGGGTGTATCCTCCGACAGGCCGTGTTCTACTAATTTCTCACACAGGGTTTTTACACCCAACAGGCCCATATATACCACCAGAGTTTGATGTGGTTGCGCCAGGGCAGGCCAATTGAGATTCATGCTGCCATCTTTAAGATGGCCAGTAACAAAGGTAACGGATTGCGCATAGTCACGATGGGTCAGCGGAATACCGGCATAAGAGGCTGCGCCCGCCGCCGCCGTAATACCCGGCACAATCTGGAAACGTACACCTTCCTGCATCAGCGTTTCAATTTCTTCTCCACCACGACCGAAAATAAACGGATCACCTCCCTTCAAGCGTAATACACGTTTACCTTTTTTGGCAATGCGGGCTAACAGTAAATTGATATCTTCCTGCGGCAGTGTATGTTGATCACGTTTTTTACCCACATAAATCAGATCAGCATCACGACGTGCCATATCAAGAATTTCAGCAGAAACCAGACGGTCGTAAACAATTACATCAGCCTGCTGCAATAAACGCAGCGCACGGAAAGTCAGTAGATCAGGATCGCCTGGCCCGGCACCCACCAGATAAACTTCACCTCGGTCCTCTGTAACCTGCGCAGCATCCACGGCAGTATGCATGGCTTCGCGCGCGGCTTCTTCTTTACCCGCAAAAATCAGTTCGGCAATGGAGCCCTGAGCCACGTCTTCCCAAAAATGCCGACGCTTTCCTTCATCTGTCAGCTTATCTTTCACTTTGTCACGAAATTCATTCATCAGTGCTGCCAGACGACCGTAAGCAGACGGAATCAATGTTTCCAGACGTGCGCGTAACAACCGTGCTAAAACAGGTGAAGCTCCACCGGTAGACACCGCTACCTGTACCGGTGAGCGATCAATAATCGATGGCACAATAAAACTGCTCAGTTTGGGCTGATCTACCACGTTAACGGGGGTGCAACGGGCATGCGCCAAATCAGAAACATGTTTATTCACCGCATGATCATCAGTGCCTGCGACGATCAATGCACAAGCCTCAATGTCTGCATCTTCGAAATCACGCGCTACGTGAGAAATTTCGTTATTGGCAACACGGTTTTTCAGACTCTCACATAATTCCGGCGACACCACTTTTATTTCAGCACCGGCACGAAACAATAACGACACTTTACGCGCCGCCACATCGCCGCCACCCACGACCAAACAACGCTTGCCATGAAGATCAAAAAAGACGGGGAAATATTGCATGAAAACCCTTTTACACAGTAGGGCGGGGCATTGCCCACCAATGATATTGGAGCCAAATGATTCTGGTGGGTAATACCCACTTTACGGTTACACGACAGAAATGGTATCCACTCCAGCCATGTATGGCCGCAACACTTCTGGCACAGTAATGCTGCCATCCGCATTTTGATAATTTTCCATGACTGCCACCAAAGCTCGCCCGACAGCCAGACCGGAACCATTCACCGTATGCACCAATACCGGTTTGTCGCCATTGGCAGACCGATAACGCGCCAACATCCGTCGCGCTTGAAAATCTTCAAAGTTGGAACAGGAGGATATCTCACGATAAGTATTTTGCGCAGGTAACCAGACTTCCAGGTCATAAGTCTTGGCACTGGAAAAACCCATATCCCCGGAGCACAGACTCATTACCCGATAGGGCAGGTTCAGTGCTTGCAGAATTTTTTCTGCGTGGCCAGTGAGTACTTCGAGAACATCATAAGAGTCTTCGGGACGCACTATTTGCACCAGCTCCACTTTCTCAAATTGATGCTGACGAATCAGACCACGGGTATCTTTGCCATAAGCTCCGGCCTCACTGCGAAAACACGGCGTATGAGCTGTAAATTTACGTGGCATGTCACTATCATCAATAATGACATCACGCACAATATTGGTCAGTGGCACTTCAGCGGTAGGAATCAGGTAATAACCATCATCACCCATCTGAAATAAATCTTCCGCAAATTTCGGCAGTTGTCCAGTGCCTCGCAAACTGTCGGCATTCACCAGATACGGCACATAGGTTTCTGTATAACCATGCTCACGGGTGTGGGTATCCAGCATAAACTGAATGAGCGCACGTTGCATCCGCGCCAACGAACCACTGAGCATACTGAAACGACTGCCTGCGATTTTTGCCGCTGTCTCAAAATCCATACCCGTGAGTTTTTCACCAAGCTCAACATGGTCACGCGGTTCAAAAGCAAAATCCCGGGGCTCACCCCAGCGGCGCACTTCCTGATTATCATTTTCGTCAATACCAATGGGCACACTGTCGTGCGGCAGGTTGGGTACGCCCATGAGAATGCTGTCTAATTCCTGTTGGACTTCGCGCAACTCGGCCTCACCCGCATTAAGTTTATCACCCATATCTGCCACTGCCGCCAGTAACGGTGCGGTATCTTCACCGCTAGCCTTGGCTTTGCCAATCGCTTTCGCACTGTTATTACGCAATCGCTGTAAATCCTGTGTGCGGACTTGTAGTTCTTTGCGCTGTTCTTCCAATGTCGCAAGCTTTTCCACGTCCAACGTGAAACCGCGATTAGCCAGTTTTTTTGCCACCACATCCAGTTCGGTGCGTATTAATTTGGGGTCCAGCATAATATTTCCTGTTTTTAATGTTTAAATAGTCTGTTTGTCATTATTTTCATTTTTAGCGACATTCAGTGTTGCAGGCCAACTCACAATATGTCCTGGCCCCACCACCTGGTAAAGATAATCAATCATTTCACTGGCCTTGTCCGGTTCATCAAAAAATTCAATGACTACAGGCAGGTCCAGCGACAAATCCATTAAAGATGAGGAATGAATAGTCCCTGACTTACCAAACCCGGCGATGCCACGAAACACCGTTACACCACGTACCTTTCCCCAATCATTGAGCCGTTTGAGCAAGGTCTGCAAATGCGCTTCAGCTTCAGTAAGGTAAACACGCACCACCGTAACGTCAATGTCCGTCATTTCAACATTAGTCATAACGACCTCCCCGCCAGTATGCCAACCCAGGCAGCGCCGAGACACAACACGACACTGAGCAATACATTCAATAACGCTTTGATGGGTTCACCCTCCTCCATCAAATTAAGCGTTTCGATAGAAAATGTGGAGAAGGTAGTGAAAGCCCCTAATAAACCCACTAACAATGCTGCTCGCCAGTGTGCCCCCAACGCCAGCTTATCCACCAGCAAGACATATAACAGCCCCATTAACAAAGAGCCCAGCACGTTGACCGCCAACGTCCCGTAAGGAAAAGTACGGCCCACCAAAGTATAAATGCCGTTAGACATCCAGAAGCGCAGCAATGCGCCAACCGCACCACCTGTGGCAATTGCTAGCGCCTGCACGGGTGTAAAACTCCCTGTATATTACTGTTTGATTTCATTCGTCTGCTGCTTCTCGATTTAACTTGCGTAAATAACCCAGCCGTTCACTAATTTTTATTTCCAACCCGCGCTCTACAGGATGATAGTATATCCTCTCCCCCAAAACCTCCGGGAAGTATTTCTCGCCTGCGGAAAAACCATCGGCTTCATCATGGGAGTAACGATATTCCTTACCATAATCCAGCTCTTTCATTAATTTTGTCGGCGCGTTACGCAGGTGCAACGGCACTTCCTGCGATCCTTCATTGCGAGCGTCACGCATGGCTGCATTGAAAGCCATATACACAGCATTGCTTTTGGGTGCGCAGGCGAGATACACCACGGCCTGTGCCAGCGCCAACTCACCTTCAGGGCTGCCCAGCCGTTCCTGTGTATCCCAGGCATTAAGTGCCAACTGCAAACCACGCGGATCGGCATTGCCAATGTCTTCCGACGCCATGCGCACAATACGGCGCGCAACATACAAAGGGTCACAGCCACCATCCAGCATACGAGTCATCCAATATAATGCGGCATCAGGACTGGAGCCGCGTACGGATTTATGCATTGCAGAAATCTGGTCATAAAAAGCTTCCCCACCTTTATCGAAGCGCCGCAGGCCACCTGCGAGTACTTCGGTCAACAGGGTTTGTGTGATACGTTCTTCACCCTGTTCATCAGGCTCGGTCAAATCAGCGGCAATCTCCAATAAATTGAGCGCACGTCGTGCATCACCATCAGCGGCTTGCGCCAGCAAATCGCGCATCGCATCATCCACTTGTAAATGACGCTTGCCCAGACCACGCTCTGTGTCCGCTAACGCACGATTAACCACGTCACAAATGTCTGAGACACTCAGGGGTTTGAGTACATACACCCGTGTCCGTGACAACAATGCATTGTTTAATTCAAACGAGGGATTTTCTGTGGTGGCACCGATAAAAGTGACCGTGCCATCTTCCACAAAGGGCAAAAAAGCATCCTGCTGCGATTTGTTAAAACGATGAACTTCATCCACAAACAACACTGTGGCCCGGCCCTGTTCGTTGCGTAAACGTTGTGCCATGCTGATAGCGACACGGATATCTTTCACGCCCGAAAGCACCGCCGAAAGACTGATAAACTCCGCCGCAGCACGCCGTGCAATCATCCGTGCCAGCGTCGTTTTTCCGGTGCCTGGCGGCCCCCAAAACACCATGGAATGCAGCTTATCGGATTCAATAGCCAGTCGTAACGGTTTACCCTCAGCTAACAAGTGTGATTGTCCGCAATATTCCGACAACTCACGCGGACGCATGCGGTCAGCCAGTGGGTGACTCAACGGATCATCGGATTGGGAAAAGAGGTCGTGCATAAATAACTGGAAGTGGGAAGTGGCGAAAAAGGAGACATTGTACGCCTCTCCTTTATCATTCCTCTGCCTTTCCGCCGATGACATCAACACCTTTAGGCGGCACAAAATCGAAACTATCGGCGGGTAACTTAATTCCGGTCTCCACATTTGTAAAAATCAGTTTTGTGACTTGTTCAAAACCGTCCACTAACTCCATGCTGCGCAGATGCTGTTTGTCAAAACCGAGTTTTACGGTGGTAAAGCCGGTATCGGTCTGCTTAGGTAACAGCTGCACCCACAATAAACCATCACCTCGATCCGACAATTCCTTGATATCAAAGCGTTGTTCCACCCCACCATCACCACTCAGCAATAACGCCGGAGTATCTCCCAGCGCCTTGTCCAGCGGTTTAACGATAACCTGCTCCAGATCCACGTCATAAATCCACAGCTGCTTGCCATCGGCAATAATTTGCTGCTCATAGGGCAGCCGATAGTCCCAGCGAAATTTTCCCGGGCGCTGCATCAACAACGTACCCCGTGATTCTTCCGGCTGAACAAAGGCTGCGCCCTGCACTGTTTGTACAAAATCAGCGCGCATGGCACCTTTTGTGGCAAAAAAAGCATTGAAGCGATCAGTGGCAGAACCGGCAAATGCCGAAACCGCACCAACAAACAATAGCCCAGCAACAGATAGACGTATCAAGCCGTCACGGTAAAAACATAAAAATTTGAAAGAGAGCACGCTTAGAATCCCAACAGATTGTAATCACTAATATTTATAGTCAGACAAGAATTCATCTTACACATTCCAGCGCCTCCTGTCCTTTAGGTCAACATTCCCAGAACATTTGATGAATCCAACCTCCGGCTTCCATTTGTCGGAAAACTTTACAAACAGCAGCAGTAACAATCGCACAAAAAGTATAACCCCTTGATAAACATCATACATATTATTATGGAGCATTTCTTGCTGCTCTTTAGGAGAAGGAAGAGCAGTCATTTGTTGAGCACATTGATTGTGCCGCTTTTTCAGACCACTTTCCTCAATTTAAAACTCCACCGGAAGCAGAGTTTGAGAAAATCAATGACAACCTATGAACAGTACGGACAGGAGAAACACTATGAACATGAAACATCTCATTCAATCGTCCCTTCTCTTTACTGCCATTACCTGGTCCTTTTCAACCCAGGCTGTTCCGATCTCCCTGACACCGTTAACGGGGTTGGTCGGTGGCTCTCCGGCCGCAACCGCCATCTATCGAGCCGACTTTTCTTCGGCAGGCATTTTTGACCTGGCCTCAATCACCATCATGGATAACAGTTCAAGACTGGGGGGATCACCAGGCCGATTCAGCGGCTTCGATCTGGATGCCATCATTTTATCCAACATAAGCTGCACCACGGCTACCTGTGTTGCGGGTCTAAGCGGCTTCAGTCTGTTTGATTACTCATCGAGCGGCACCCTCTTTACCCCTGGCACCCAACGCACGCCGATGGACTCCCGCCTCTTTGGTACCGATGCCGGGGGCATGAATATCGATAATATTGTTGCCACATTGGGTAATTTCGATGGCAATTCAACCACGGGACCCGGTGCCAATGGCTTTGTCAGCATGGGTGATAACGGTATTCTGTCATTCAATCTGACCTCACGGATCTCCACCGATGGCCTGTTCATGTATTTAGGTGAAGTAGGTAACAATGGCGAGGTGGCCGCCTCATCTATCGAGGTATCGGACAGACCTGTCAGTGTACCCGAACCCGCCACCCTCGCCCTGATGGGACTCGGCCTTCTCGGGCTGGGATTTTTAAGCAGGCGGCATCATAACGGCTAAACAACCACAGAGCATACCAAGAAGGCTCTGTCACCCGGCTGGTGACAGGGTCTTTTTGATAAAAACAGAAAGATACTGGCTAAAAATTAATCAGCAGGCGGTGGTGGCGCAATCACTTCACGCGACCCGTTTGTTTGCACCGGCCCTACCACACCAGTGCGTTCCATTTCTTCCACCATGCGCGCAGCACGGTTATAACCGATGCGCAAACGACGCTGCACACTGGAAATAGAGGCTTTACGAGTTTCCGTGACAATGCGTACGGCATCGTCGTAGAGGGCATCCATCTCAGTATCCTCATCACCTTCGCCCGGCATACCGCCCATGTCGGTACCGACGGCCGGGCCTTCCAGTACTTCGTCAATATACTGGGGCTCACCCCGGCTTCGCCAGTCAGCCACAACACGATGCACTTCGGCATCTGACACAAACGCACCGTGTATACGAGTGGGAATACTGGTGCCCGGTGGCAGATAAAGCATATCGCCATGACCCAGCAACTGCTCAGCACCACCTTGGTCAAGAATAGTGCGCGAGTCTACCTTGGCTGACACTTGAAAGGCCATGCGCGTGGGAATATTGGCTTTGATCAACCCGGTAAGCACGTCCACCGAGGGACGCTGTGTGGCCAGAATCAGGTGCACGCTGGCAGCACGGGCTTTTTGTGCGAGGCGGGCAATAAGTTCTTCCACCTTTTTGCCCACGGTCATCATCATGTCGGCCAGCTCATCCACCACTATCACGATCTGCGGCATGGTTTCCAGGAATTTTTCATCACCTTCCATGATGGGTTTGAAAAAGGGATCTTTGAGCGGTTCACCGGCTTCGATGGCATCGTTCACCTTGCGATTGAAACCAGCCACATTACGCACACCCATGTGTGCCATGAGTTTGTAACGTCGTTCCATTTCCGCCACACACCAGCGCAGCGCATTGGCGGCCTCTTTCATGTCAGTCACCACGGGAGCCAACAGGTGTGGAATACCTTCGTACACCGACAGTTCCAGCATCTTGGGATCAATCATGATCATGCGCACTTCACCGGGCGTAGCGTTGTACAACACACTCAGCACCATGGCATTAAGGCCCACGGATTTGCCCGAGCCGGTGGTACCTGCCACCAGCAGGTGGGGCATTTTAGCCAGATCAGCCACTACGGCCTTGCCGGAGATATCCACGCCCAGCGCCAGGGTCAGTGGTGAATTGGCTTTTTCGTATTCTTCGGATTTGATGATTTCCGACAGGCGCACAATTTCACGATGTTCATTGGGTAATTCCAAACCGATGGTGGATTTACCCGGAATCACCTCCACCACACGCACGCTGATAGCCGATAATGAGCGTGCCAGATCCTTGGCCAAATTCGTGATTTTGCTCACCTTGAGGCCCGGCGCAAGATCCAGTTCGTAACGTGTCACCACCGGGCCTGGATGCACTTCTACCACTTGCGCTTCCACACCGAAATCTGCCAGCTTCAATTCCACTAACCGGGAGATAGCCTCCAGCGCCGAGGTAGACACATCAGCCTTGCGTACCTCGGCCGGATCCAGCAGGGACAACGCAGGCAAACCACCTTCCACGGGCATATCAAACAGCGGTACCTGACGTTCTTTTTCTTCCCGCACCGACACCTTGGCCACCGGCTTAATCACCGGCTCGATGCGCAAGGGCTTACGCACTGCGGCCTTGCTTTGATCAATTTTGATGGCGACTTCGCGTTTTTGGCGTGCGCGACGACCGGCAATTTCATCACGCAGATTGAGGAATCCTGCACGCACCCGGGCAATGACATTCAAAGTAGTGCGCCCGATGACATCCATCAACCATAACCACGACAGACTGGTCAACAAAGTCACCCCCGTAAGAAACAACGCCAGCAAAAACAACGTGCCCCCCAAGGGGTTAACGACACTCACCAGCCCCGAACCCACTACATCGCCCAGCACGCCGCCCGGGCCCACCGGCAAATGTGCGAAATCAGCAAAATGCAGTTCGGCCAGCCCCGTGCCTGCACCTAAAGTGAGGAAAAACCCCGCCATGCGCAACGCACCGTGGCGCAAATCAAATGCCGCTTCCGGCTGCTTGCGCCCCGTGAACAGCAACCAGCCCAGATAAGCCACCCCCACCGGTACCAGGTAAGAGAGATAACCGAACAAAAAGAGGAAAATATCCGCGAACCACGCACCCGCTACACCGCCCGCATTAACGATGGTATTGCCCGTTTCGCTGTGCGACCAACCGGGGTCCTGCGCATCGTAGGTACCCAGCGAGGCCAACAGGTACAAGGCTGTAGTGCCAAAAATGATCAACGCACCTTCGCGCAGGCCACGAATCATATGCGCCGCAAGGGGTGTGCCGTTTTTCTGTTTGTCTTTTGAAACCGATGTTTTTACATGTGCCACAATCGCCATCCACTGATAAATCCGGGAAGCGTTATGTTACCTGTTTCAGCGCTGGATGCACTACTTCTCCGTTTTGTACATTGATACCACGTACCAATGCCGGATTTTGTTGCCAGTCCGTCTGCGCCAAACGGGAAATATAGGGAATCAACGCCGCCGACAGCGCCTGCGAGGCCGTGCGCGGTACCGCACCAGGCATATTGGTGACACCAAAGTGAGTCACCCCGCCCACTGTAAAGGTGGGATTGCTGTAGTCTGTAGGCTTTGTAGTCTCGATACAGCCGCCCTGATCCACGGAAATATCAATAATCACACTGCCTTCGCGCATCCCGGCTACGGTATCCGCACTCACCAGATGCGGCGCGCGCTCCCCCGTCACCAGCACCGCGCCAATCAACAAATCAGCATTCAACGCCGCCTCATGCAGCGCATCGGGGTAAGGATGCAGGCCCGTCACGTTGTCACCCAGTGCCCGCATTTGCGCCAGCTTGTCACGGTTGAGATCAAACACCGTCACCTCCGCACCCATGGCCGCCGCCAGCAACGCGGCATTACCGCCTGCCACGCCCGCGCCCAATATCACCACACTGCCGCGCTCTGCTGCGGGCACACCACCCAGCAAAACACCGCGACCACCTTGAGGCTGGTGCAGTAAATGCGTGCCCACCTGTACCGCCACCCGTCCGGCAATATCACTCATGGGAGCCAGCAAAGGTAATTGATGCTGATCGGTTTCCACGGTTTCAAACGCCACGGCGGTGGCTCCGCTTTTTTGCAAACCCCGCATCAACTCCGGCTCGGCAGCAAGATGTAAATACGAGAACAACAATTGCCCCTCGCGCAACATTGCCACCTCTTCCGGCTGCGGCTCTTTCACTTTAACCACCATATCCGCCTGACCGTAGACCGCAACAGCATCTTTCACCAGCGTCACGCCCACTGCCCGGTAGGCATCATCGGAATAACCGCTCAGCACACCGGCACCCTGTTCCACCAGCACCTCATGGCCTTGTGTCACCAGTTGCCCGGCTGCTGCGGGGATCAGTCCGATACGGCCTTCCAATACCCTGATTTCGCGTGGTATACCAATAATCATAATAAAAATATCCGTTGTATTGTTGAACCTGACACATCAGTTAATCAGGCACGGCAGGAATGCTGATTACTCAGCATCTCTCGCCGCATGAAGTTTTCCCTCGCGAAAGGGCTTCCCCGTTGTACTTGCTTTCACCGTCAGCAAAAAAGTTGTCAACTCTACCACCATACCCTGAACAAAATGTCCCTTGTCTATCCGCGCGCTCCTCTGAAAAGCGTGAAACTTCGGCTCACACTTGAGGTGCCCTTACTGCACATTGAGAGGAACAGGGTTACTACT